>JAEDLN010000156.1 GCA_016295275.1 Kiritimatiellia bacterium | reverse complement strand
GGGGGGGGGTGGGGGGGGGCATCAGTGGGCTTCGAGCCAGTTTGTGCCGATACCGATTTCGGTTTTCAGGGGGACGGAGAGTTCCATGGCGTTTTCCATGGCATCGCGCACGAGTTTGGAGACGGTTTCCGCTTCGGTTTTGGGGACATCCAGAAGGAGTTCGTCGTGAACTTGCAGGAGGAGTTTAGCGGAAAGGTTATGGGTCCGGAGTTCGTGTGCCACGCGCACCATTGCGAGCTTGATGAGATCGGCGGCGGAGCCTTGGACGGGGGTATTGATTGCGTTGCGTTCGGCGCCGGCGCGGACGGTTCCATTTCGCGAGGCGATATCGCGCAACGGGCGGCGGCGACCGAGAATGGTTGTGACGTAACCGTTTGAGCGCGCCTGCTCGATTGTTTTCTCCATAAAGGCGCGAATTTTCGGGAAGCGTTCGAAATAGGTTTGGATCATATCGGCGGCGGTTGCGCGCGAGCAGCCGATGCGTTGGGCGAGTCCGAAGGCGGAGATGCCGTAGATGATGCCGAAATTCACCTGTTTGCAGGAGGCTCGTTGTTCTTTGGTAACCTCTTCGGGCGGGATTCCGTAGACGAGGGCGGCGGTTTGGCGATGGATGTCGGCATCGTGTCGGAAGGCGTCGATCAGGTGTTCGTCGCCGGAGAGGTGTGCAACCATCCGGAGTTCGATTTGCGAGTAGTCGGCGGAGAGCAGAACGTGGTCGGGAGAAGAAGCGACAATCGCGGCGCGGATGCGTTTTCCGCGTTCGGTCCGAATCGGGATATTCTGGAGATTGGGGCGTTCGGAGGAAAGGCGTCCCGTTTCGGTCAGTGCCTGATGGAAGCTGGTATGCACGCGACCGTCGCGCGGATCGAAGCATTGCGGCAGTTTATCGACATAGGTCGATTTGAGTTTCGTGCAGGCGCGGTACTCGAGAATTTTGGGGACGATGGGGTGGAGATGGGCGATGCTTTGCAGCACGTCTTCCGCTGTCGAGATTTTTCCGGTTGCGGTTTTTCCGGCGGAAGGCAGTTTCAGTTTGTCGAACAGGACGGACGCCAGTTGGACCGGCGAATCGATATTGAAGCTTTCGCCGGCGTCGGATTCGATTTCGGCCCGGATGGATTCGATTTCGGACTGGAGTTCCCGGCCGAATGTTTCGAGCGTCCGCCGATCGACACAGACGCCGGTATCTTCCATCTCTGCGAGAATCGGGACAAGGGGATTTTCCGCCTCGTTCCAGACGCGCCAGGCGTTTTTTTCGCGCACGGTTTCGGACAGGATGCCGTACAAGCGCAAGGTCACATCGGCGTCTTCGGCGCCGTAGATGCCTGCGGCATCGATCGGGACATCGCGCATATTCTTCTGATCTTTTCCGTGCGGACCGATCAGGGATTCGATTGGAATGGGATTGTAGTGCAGGTATTCGCGTGCGAGGGGATCCATGCCATGGCGCGTCGTCGGATCGATCACGTAATGAGCCAGCATGGTATCGGAGACGGGGCCTTGGACTTCGATTCCCATTTGTCGGAGAACATGGAGATCGAACTTTGCGTTATGGCCGATTTTTTCGATGGAAGGATTGGCGAAGACGGGTGCGAGGGCGCGGCGGACATCGGCGGCGGTCAGGAGAGGGGCGCCGGCGGCGGTCACGCCGGATGCGGGGGTTCCCTTGACGCGTTTGTCATCGGCGATGGAGATTCCGACGGAGGAGAAAAGATCGTTTTCGGGGGACGTTTCGCCCGGGAGCAGATCGGCGAGAGGGACGTACCAGGCGTGGCCGGGGGCGGTTGCGAAGGAGATTCCGACCGGGCGGTCGGTACGAGGATCGAGGCCGGTGGTTTCGGTATCGAAGGCGAAACGGGGCACGGCGGCGAGGGAAGAAGCGAGTGCGTCGAGTTGGGCGTGCGTTAAGACGAGCGTGTATTCGTGCGGCGTATTGTCGACGGTATCGAATGGGGTTTCGGGTTGGGCGGGCTCTTCGGCGGCGGGGGCGTCCTTTGTTCCGGCGAATAGGGAACGGACGGGCGGAGGCTCGATCGGCTTGGCATCGGGCTTGTAGCGGCGCAGGAGGGTATTGAGTTCGTAGCGGGCGCAGAAAGCCTCTACGGCGTCGAGATCGGGCTCTTGGATCGCCAGGTCGTCGAGCGTGAGCGGGATAGGCACCTCGCAGTTGATTTGCGCCAATTCGCGGGAGAGTCTCCCCAGTTCGACATGTTCGGAGATGATGCGGCCGGTTTTTCCGGGGATTTCTTGGCGGCGGCTGATGATTTCGTCGAGCGAGCCGAATTTTTCGAGAAGCGATGCGGCGCCTTTGGGACCGATTCCGGGAAATCCGGGGATATTATCGGCGGCATCGCCGGCGATGGCGAGATAATCGACCATCTGAGCGGGGCTGTTGATATGCCATTCTTCGCAGACTCGTTTGACGTCGTAGAGTTCTTCGTTTCCGGAGGCTGATTTGGAGGGGCGGCAAAGGAAGGTCTGTCCGGTCACGAGCTGAGCCAGGTCTTTATCGGGCGTGACGAGCCAGGTTGTAAAGCCGGCGGCGTCGGCCCGTCGTGCGAGCGTTCCCATGATATCATCGGCCTCGTATCCGGGGATCCGCAGGAACGGGATGCGAAGCGCCTTTGCGAAGTCTTCCGCGGGACCGATACTGGCGGAAATATCTTCCGGAAGTTTTTCCCGTTTGGCCTTGTAGAGCGGGTAACGTTCGTGTCGAAACGTCGGCGAGGTGTCCATCGCGAACGCCGCATGGGTAGCGCCGCGCGAGGAGAGCAAATCGTGGACGATATTGGCGAATACGAACAGAGCCGACGCATTGAAACCGGAGGACGTGATACGCGGGCGATTGAGCAAAGCGAAGTGGCCGCGATACAGCAACGGCATCACATCGAGGACGAGCAGTTTCATGGCGGGGCGCAAGGGCGATTTTTGTGGGGGTGTGGAGGGGGGATCAGGCTTCCGGAATTTGGAAGACGCGGCGGCCTTCGATCCGCAAGCGGCCGGCACCCAGCAGGCGGATCGCTTCCGGGTAGGCGATGTGTTCCTGCACTTGAATTCGCGCATGGAGAGATTCGGGCGTATCGTCATCGAGGACGGGGACCGAGCGTTGCACGATGATGGGGCCGGAGTCTGTTCCGGCATCGACGAAGTGGACGGTTACGCCGGCGATTTTCGTACCGTAGTCGAGGGCCTGTTTCCAGGAGGCGACGCCGGGAAATGCCGGAAGAAGGGCCGGATGGATATTGAGCACCCGGTATGGGAATGCATCGAGAAAGCGTTTTTTCACGATTCGCATGAATCCGGCCAGAACGATGACTTGCGCACCGGCCTTTTGGAGCATTTCGACGTATCGGGTTTCGGCGTCGCCTTCGAGCTTGGTCTTCCAGGGAGCGGGATCGAGATAGGCGCAAGGGATGTTGTGTTTTTTTGCGCGATCGAGAATTTTGGCATTCGGCACGTCGGCGATGGTGCAAACGATTTTTGCATTCAGCGTACCGGCTTCGATTGCGTCTTGGATCGACTGCATATTGGAGCCGGAACCGGAACCGAGAACGCCGATTCGAAGAGGATCCTTTTGACCGGGGAATGGAATGATGCTCATGTCAAACGAGATAGGTTGGAGACGTTGGGAAGAAAAGGGAAGATGCGGGCGAGAGGTGTTACCAGAATGTCGGGGTGGCGTCCAGGCAGAGATTCGTACCCGGACCGGCGCGGTAGATGGCATCGAACGAGATACCCGGGTAGGCGGTCTGCCAAGCGGGGTGTTCGAGGGAAATTTGCCTGCAGAGGATGTCCCGTGTACGGGGTTCTTGGAACGTCCGATCCCATCGATCGGCATTCCAGCGTTGGATACTGATGGCGATAGGGCATTCGAGGTAGGAATTTCCGGTGATGGTATTGTGTCCGCCGCCGTTGATCTGGATTGCGCCGAAGCGACCTTGAGAGGCGCGTTCGAAGCGGTTGCCGTCGATTTGCGTGTAGCCGATGAGGTCATCCAATCGAATGGCGCACCGTCCGAGGGCGGGAGGGGCGGGGGATTCTTCGGAGGAATGGCCGACATCGCGGAAGAGATTGGAGGAGATTCGGTTTCCCCGATAGGAAGGATTGCCCCAGATATCGATGACGCCTTGGTCGTCAGAGCGTTGCAGGCAATTGACGAAGGAATTCGAGAGGACGGAATGGTTGTTGCCTTCCAGCCGGATGGCGCTGGAAGGGGTTTCTCGGAACGAACAGCCCTCCACGGTATTTCCGCATCCTTCGAGGAGGATTGCGGGGGCGTAGGTGTGTGCGATGACACCGATATTGCGGAATCGGACATTTTGGATTTGGGCGCGACCGGGTTCGAGCAATTTGCGGTCGCCGGCGAGGAGTTGCACGGCGCGTTCGGAAACATCGGAAACGGACCCGCCTTCGATGCTCAGACCGGGGCAATCCACGAGTTCGATTGCGGAGGAGCCGCCGATTTCCGCAAACGTGCAGTCGACGAGGCGCAGGCCGGGGCAATGGAGAGCCTTGAGGGCGGTTCCGCGGATTCCTGCAAACGTGACGTTTCGGAGGGTCAGGTTTGTGGCGTTCTGGATTTCCATGCAGACGCCGGGGCGCGTGGCAATACCGAAGGCGACGGGAGCGGCTTCCGGGGGATTGACGGCAGGCGGGACGAGGAAGAGTTTCCGTGCGGCGCGATCGAGGTAGTAGCGCTTGTGTCGTGTAAGACCGGAGCGGACATTGACGGCGCGGCACAGATTGACTTCGCCGGGGCCGTAGGCGGGCGTTTCGCGGAGGGCGAGCAGACGTTCGCCGGGGCGCACGGAAGCGGTAACCCGGGAATCGCTCCAAGAGTAGCGCCAGAAGCCTTGCAGGCTCAGATCGGGGTCAGTGCGCCATTGTTCGACCGGGGCATTATCCGGGGGGCTTACGAGAAGCGGAGCGGCATTGGCGTCGGAGACGAGTCGGAAGGGGGCTGCGGGGAGGGCGAAATCGGGCCATGCGGCGGGGAGCAGCTGTGTCGTCGAGCCATCGGCGTGGATGCTGAAGACGACAGGGAGGGCTGCACTCTCGCGATTGTCGCGGCGGAAGCCGCCGGGCGGCGGCAAAGGCAGATCGGCGGGAAGATCGGCCACCAGGATTCCAGGCGTGTCTGGGAGCCGATAGTCGGAATCCGGTGGCAAGGAGGCAGCCGGCGAACAGTCGGAGATGGGGATACGGGTATAGCCGGTATAGGTTTTGTCTTGGATGACACGACCGGAATCTTGGGGACCGAGCCAAACGGTCGGGAGCGCTTCGTCCGCATGAACGGAGCCGAGAAAACCGAGAAGAAAAAGGAGTCGGGCGGAGCGGATTTGCATAGAAAGCTATTTTACGAGAATGGGGCGGATCGCGACGGATGAGAAGCGCCATTTTCCGTCGGCCCCCTTTTGGAGGCGTGCGATGATTTCGCGGGCCTCTAGCGTTTGGAAATCCCATGCGGAGGAATGGCCGAGGAGGGAGACGTCGCCGGAAACGAGTGCGGTGGAGCCGTTGGATACGGAGATATCCAGATCGTTGAAGGAGAGGCGGGCGGAGGTGAGCATTTGGCGCGCCAGGAGGATATCGCGAAGAGATGAATCACCGTCTTTCAGGATGCGGTCGATTTTGGCTTCTGGGGCGACGATGCGGCAGTTCGGCGCGATGAGATTGGCGAGGGTGGCGGCTTTCCGATGGGA
>JAEDLN010000155.1 GCA_016295275.1 Kiritimatiellia bacterium | reverse complement strand
AATCGCCCGTGGGAGAGTAGCGCGCTGCCAGGATTTTTTTTCGGGGGAGGATGTCATTGGATATCCTCCCCTTTTTCTTTTGTGCCGCGTCAGCGCGCGTTGGGAGGGTGGCGAGCCACGTGCGGTGGGGAGCCCCCGCGGACGATGGGGCGGCTTACCGCGCCAAGACGGCGGGGCGGTTAGCCACCGCGTGCGAATATTGCGGGTGTAATGCGCGTGGGTAATTCGCGGGTGTAATGGCAGCCCGGGTAATGCGCGTGCGTAAAGTGGTGCGTAATGGCGGTAGGGCGCGATGTCCCCATCGCGCCGCCCGAGTAATGCGCGTGCGATAAATTCCATGGGCATGGCAAGTAGCACACGCTGAGAGTTTTGCCGGGGGCGTCTCCGTGCGCCCCCTACCGCCTGCCGGGGCTCCCGGCCCGCGGCACCATACCGCACCGCCCCATTGCAGACGGGATCGATGTTTGATATGATTTTTAATAAATTGATAAATTGTAAATTTATTCATTTGTAATCATCCGGAAAACGTCTTTTTCCCCCCGCCTGCGATTCCATGAACGACCGGGTCTGTCTAGCGATCGATTTGAAAAGTTTCTACGCTTCCGTCGAATGCCGGGAGCGCGGACTCGATCCGCTCGATACGCTTCTCGTCGTGGCGGACGAATCCCGCACGGACAAAACCATCTGTCTTGCGGTAACGGCGGCCCTCAAGCAATTTGGCGTCCGCAACCGCTGTCGCCTTTTCGAGGCACGCCAAACCTGCCGTTCCATCAACACGGCGCGCCTCGCCCGTGCGCACGCGAGCCGCTTTTCCGGCGCCTCCTCCTCCGCCGCCGCGCTCGCGGCACACCCCGATTGGGAGCTCTCGATGATCGTTGCGTCCCCTCGCATGGCACGCTATATCCGATATAGCGCGGAGATCTATGCGGTTTATGCCGGATTTGTCGCGCCGGAGGATATTCTCGTCTATTCCATCGACGAGGTTTTCATGGATCTTACGCGATACCGGAAATTCTACTGCAAAAAGACGCCGGAAGAGCTCGCGCGGGAAATGGTACAGGCCGTTTTCCGGAAAACCGGAATTACGGCTACGGTCGGAATCGGTCCCAATTTCTTTCTGGCAAAGGTGGCAATGGATATTCTCGCCAAGCACATGCCACCCGACGAGCATGGCGTCCGGATTGCAACCTTGACCGAGGAGAGCTTTCGCCGCACGCTCTGGACGCACCGTCCGCTGACCGATTTTTGGCGAATCGGCCCCGGCATCGCCAATCGGCTCGAATCGCACGGAATGTACACGCTCGGCGACGTTGCACGCACCTCGCTCCGGCAAAGCCCTTATCTCTATCGGCTGTTCGGAAAAAACGCCGAGCTCCTGATCGACCATGCATGGGGGCGGGAACCTTGCACCATGGAAGCGATCAAGCAGTACCGTCCGTCCAATCGCTGTCTGAACAACGGGCAGGTCCTTTCCCGTCCCTATGCCGCGGAAGAGGCGCAGCTTGTCTTGCGGGAAATGGCCGACCGGCTCTCGCTCCGCCTCGTCGAAAAAGACGTTCTTGCCGGAAAGCTCGGCATTTTCATCGGCTACGAACAGCTTTCCGCATCCGCGCGGAATCGCATGCAACCGGAGCATTTCGTCTTCGACCATTACGGGCGTATTCTTCCGCAACCGTCGCAAGGCATCCACTCGTTTCCCGTCCCGACATCCTCTACCGAACTGTTTCTGCAAGCGGCCGATTCGCTCTTCGACCAGGTTGCCGACCGGAGACTTTCGATTCGGCGGCTCAATCTGACGGCTTTCGATCTTGTCTCGCCGGAAACGGCGGCAACCGCCCGCGCTCCGTTCGTACAGCCGGATCTATTCGAGGATACGGATGCCGTCATCCGCGCCCGGGAAGCCGAAGCGGAACGCCGCTTGCGGGAACATCATCTGCAGCAATCGATTCTCTCCCTCCAAAAGATATACGGAAAAAACGCCGTTTTGCGCGGCATGAATTTGCAGGAAGGCGCGACGGGGCGGGAGCGGAATCTGCAAATCGGAGGACATAAAGCATGAACAATCCATACGAAGACATTCTTTTCGCCGAACCGCCGAAAGCGCCCCATCCCATGCCGCAGAGCGAACGGGCCGCGCAATTCTCGCCCTTTGCCGCCCTGACCGGCTTCGAGGAAACCATCGAAGCCGTCCGGGAAGCGGTTTCGTCACGGGAATGGGACGCCGTCATTCCCGTTCACGACTGGTAGCGGCAGGTGCTGTCCGAAGAAACGCCGGTCCGAACGCACTGCACGCGGTAGGCGAGAAACGCGACAAAGAGAACGGCGTACCAGACGTATACAAGTCGCAGAGAAAAGACCGTTTCGACGCAGGGGACAAACAAGCCGAGCCGGGCGCATTGCATCATGAGCGTGGTGCATCCCGCATTGAGATAGTTGCAGACAAGCCCGAGCGGCGGACACAAACAGGCGAAAAGAAGCGAGAGAACGGCAAGAAAGACGACGCAGACGGCGAGCGGAATGACCGGAATGTTGCACAGAATCGCAATCGGCGAAAGGCGTCCGAAATAATAAGCGGTAAGCGGCGCCGATACGAGCCATGTCGCGGTGGAAACCGCCAACATGCCCAGGAGGTTTTTGAACAGCCGCCGGCGCACCGTCCGTTTGCGGGAACCGCGTTTGTCCGGAATTTCGCCGCTCGCAAAGGAATAGCCGGCCGGCAACCGCCCGTCAAGGGTGGGAGCCTCTCGCCCGGTCCGGCGGGCCATCCGCCCGGCAAGACGCTCGAAGAGCGCTTGGATGGGCGGCACCAGCAACAGAATGCCGAGCGTGCAGGAAAAGGAAAAGATCAGGCCGAGATCGAGAAGCTGAAACGGATCGAAACCCAAAATGAGAAGGGCCGCCAAACAAAGCGAATGAAGGGCGTCCGAAGGGCGTTCGACCCAAAACGAACCGTAGACGAGCAGCGTCATGACGCACGAACGGACGGCAGACGGTCGCCCGCCCGTCAACAGGACATACGCAACCAAGAGCGGACAAAGCGCGAGCGGCCGCAAGCGGACGGGCAGCTTGAAGGCGACAAATACGCCAATGAGGAGACCCGCCAAAATGCCGACATGAAGCCCAGAGATGGCAAAGACATGAACGGTTCCGGATTCCTTGAAGGTTTCTTCGACGGCGATCGGAATATCCGAGCGATAGCCGAGAACCATGGCACGGACGAGTGCGACGCTGTGCGGAAAGCGCTCTTCCACGCCCCGTCCGAGCGCCGCAGACGCGGCTGAACGGATGCGATGCAGCGCACGCGTAACAGGTCCGGCATCCAGCTCGGGCTCGGGACGCGTGGCAAGATCGCGGCGATGGCGGCGCAATACGAGGATCGGAGTGGCGGAACGCGTTTCCACCTCTTCCAGACGCCCCCCGATCTGCCATCCTTCGCCCGCCCTCGGCAGTCGAAAGGGAGGCCGCTTGCTTTTCATCGAAACAGGACCGTACCAATCGACGCGTACCGGCGTCGGCGCAATCCATTGGTCGCCGTGCTCATCCGGAATCACCGTGGCGGAAAGGACAAAGCGCATCCGGGCGCCGCCGTTCGGCATCTCCGTAATCGACGGCTCCGTCTTGACGCATCCCCGCAAAACGATGTTTTCTCCGGCGTCCGCAAGCGTATGGAAAACCTCGCGCGTATCGACGGCCTGCTCCGTCACGACGGCGGCACGGACCAAGGCAACCGAAAACAGGAAAAGAAGCAACGCCAACGAAGAAAAACGGCGCAAACGCACCACCGCCGCACAGCACAGCCACAGCAACAGACTGCCGGCGCACAGCCATCCCATCCAGGCAAAAAAACCGGGTTGGTTCAGCCCCAGCCACGTCCCCGCCGCAAATACGGCGCAAATCCCCGAAAGAGGACGCGGTTTCGAAAAGCCCGTATCCCGAAAGCAGCCGGATTCCGAAGGACCGGAGGACCGGAACAAGCGTTCGTAGCCGCGTGAAACGTGCGCAGAATCGGCGTTTGACATTTCGATGGTTTCCGGATGCGTCGGTCGGCCTCCCGTCTCCCGCTTTCGCCCGCGTCCTAGTTGGTGCTCTCCGGTGCGACAATCGGGGTGAAATAGGGACGGATTTCAACGGATCCGGAATTGAAAAAGATAGGCGAAAGCGGCGCCGATACGCTGCTGTCCCGATAGATTCCCATCGCATCCAGCTTGTTGTCGCGGGTTTTCATCCAGACATTGCCTGCGATCAGTGCCGTCATATTCAAATCGGCTGCGCCGTTTTCCAGAAACCCGAGCGCCCGGACCTGCAAGGGAGCGCCGAGAGAAAGATACCCGTTTCGGCTCACGATGACTTCGGCATCCTGCAATTCCAACAGATTGCCGGTGTTGGACGGAAGACAGGTCGCCGCCAGACTGGGATGCGACCAGCTGGTCAGCACGCAGCGTCCGCTGCCGGGAACGACCGTCTGCTCGATGCCTTGCACGTAAACCGTTCCGCCGGCGCCGTGCACATGCCGGTTTTTGCCGGGATCTTTGCGGAACTTCGTATCTCCCGTACCGCCGCTTGCGAAAATGCGATCGCGGTAAAACGAATTCGAGGCGTAATTCTGGACGTCTTCCTTGGATGGCGCGTAAATCGCAATCCGCCCGCCTCCGCCGCCACCGGCTCCGTCATGGAAACCATCCCCGCCATTGGCGGCAATCCGCGCCTTGTCGCCCAGTTTCAGACGCCCATGCACCTGCAATTCGATCGAACCGCCGGAGGCGCCGCCGCAATTGGCATCGTCGATATCGCGCGAATCGGCATCGGCGCGAATGAGCCCGTCCACCGACAAATCGCCCGCCACTTTCATCAAGATGACGCCGCCGCCGTTCGGTCCGTGCGGAGAACCTTCGCGAGCCGTTCCGCCGGAACCCGATTCATGCGGGTGGAGAACGCTTCCGTAAACCGTTTGGCGATTGACGTCGACCGACTGCGTTTTCGGCGCGCCTTGTCCGCCATGCGAAGCGCCGCCGCCCGGCATGAGCCCCGCACCCGGACCCTTTCCGGGCGAATACCCCTTGCCGGATGCGGAAATGCGGGCGGATTCTCCGATATGGCAGTTTCCTCTGATATCGAGCGAAAGCCAATACTTCTCCGAATCGCCGTTGACGGGATGCGTGAGCGCACCCCCGAAAAGCTCCATGTCGCCGTCGATCGTCATGGTTCGAAACGATTCGTTCGGACCGCTTTCGAACGTCACGATCGCAACATACCCGCTTTCCTGCACCCACCCCGCAACCATATGCGGGGCGGCGGCGTCCCAAATGGCCGATCGCGCGGAACGCGCCGTAAACAAGACCACCTCCTCGGCCGTCGGAACATGGCGAAGCGACCAGTTGGAAGCCACACTTGCGCGCGGATCGCCGCCGGCAGGCCGAACCCAACGGTTCGTCTGCACGTCGGCCAATGCCGCCGTTCCGGCTCCGGCATACAACAAAACGGAAAGAAAACGAATGCAGGATTTCATGCGATCGGTAAAGAAAACAAGCGTGCCGGCGGAGAGCCCGAAAAACCGGATTCTCCCTTCGGATGTTATTGGTAAACGCGAACGTACTCGACTTCGAATTTGGCCGGAAAAATTCCCGGATCGATTCCCTTTTTGCCGCCCCATGCTCCGCCAATGGCGAGGTTGAGAATCAGATAATGCGGCTTTGCAAAGGGATAAGGCCGGAATTCCGCCAAATCGTCCTTTTTGGAAAATGCCTTCACAAGCTCGCCATCGACAAAGAGCTTCAGCGAAGACGCGTCCCACTCGAGCACATAGGTCGCAAAGGAATCGGCCAGCGGCAGATATTCCCGGGAGCAG
>JAEDLN010000154.1 GCA_016295275.1 Kiritimatiellia bacterium | reverse complement strand
ACGGCACGACGTTCCGCATGCATTTCGGCGATGAAAGCATCGCTGCCGCGCCGGATTACACGACGTCGGGTCAGCTGTGGATCGACGCCGGGTATGTCGGCGTCTGGCACCTCGGCGAAGAGACCGCTTCGCCCTATTCCTACGATGCCACCGCCAATCATCTCGATGCCACGAACAATGCCGTCGCCGCCGCTTCGGTTGTGGGTATCGTCGGCAACGGGCGGAATCCGGCAACGACGGGGAAGAATGGCAAAGACGGCATGATCGTCGAAGGGTGGGCGGCCTGGCAGGCCGAACATTTCACAGATGCCTTTACGGTCACGAGCTGGTATCGGCATTCCGGCGGCAGCCTCAACTACGATCATCTGTTTACGACAAAGGAAAGTTATGCGAGTAGCAGTGGCGGGTGGGCGGTTTTGACGGCTCATGCGAATTCTGCCGGTTGGTACACGTACGGAGATGGCGGTACGAAAAACCAGTTTAAGACCAATATTGTGATCGGTGCTTCCGCCGAGTGGCAGCACATAGCCGTAACCTACAATGGTTCGAACCGGAGTCTGTACCTTGACGGCACATTGGCAAAAAGCGAAAAGTACCAGACGAAGGCAACGGTCTCGACGAATGCGCTTGCGCTCGGGTCCGCGCCCTACAGCACGAGTAACGGCAACCATTGGCGAGGCGATCTCGATGAAATGCGCATTTCGATCGCACCCCGTTCCGACGATTGGGTGCACGCCGAGTACCAAGCCGTAAAGAATGCCGCTTTTCTCTCCTACAATCCCGTCATTTCGGATGTTGCGAGTCTCGTCATCTTGGGAAATCCCGACAATTACGGCACGGCCGATCCCGCCTACGGAACCATGACTGCCATTTCGGCGGGCGATTCGTTCACCGCATCCGTGACGGCGACGAATCTCATGGAATCGGGCGTCGAGCGCTGGATCTGCACGGGGTACACGCACAACGAAATCCTCGATTCGGTCACCGGGGAAAGAAGCCTCGTCCAGCAAGGCGATACGAATGCGTTTACCTACAACCATGTCCGGCAAGACGAGCTCATCTGGCATTTCACGAACGAGTGGCTTGTTTCCGTTTCGGCAACAGCGGGCGGAACCGTCTCGGTCGCGGAAGAAAACTGGGTCCTCAACGGCGAAACGATTTCGCTTACGGCAACGCCCGAGGGGTCATTCGAGTTTTTCCATTGGGCGGGCGATACGGACGGCATTGCAGACGTTTCGAGTGCAAGCATTTCGCTGACCATTTCGAAACCGCGCACCTTGCGAGCGGTCTTCGTTCCATCCGGCGTGGTTTCCGGTGTGCAGTACGTTGCGGCCGATGGCGATGATGCGAATCACGGGTATGTTGCGGAGTTGCCGAAGCGCACCATTCAGGCTGCCGTCGATACGCTTGCGTTGGGGATCGGTTTCGGCACGGTTTATGTCGCTCCCGGGGTCTACGAGGTTTCGCTCGGCGACAGTGTGACCATCGGAGAGAACGTCTATGCGAATATAGCCGTCACCAATGCCATTTCTATTATTGGCGTCGGCGGAAATCCGGAAGATGTCATCGTCCGCAACACCACTAAGCACAATCTGGCCCAAGTGACGGTATTCTATCTCAACCATCCCGATGCGTCTGTCGAAAACGTAACGGCGGAGGACGGTCACCGCAATATGCCGTCATCTCCTCATGGAGCGGGCTTTTCCATCGATGCGGCAGGCGGAACCGTTTCCAACTGCGTCATTCGCGGAGCGGAATGCATCGGGAACTACGCGCGCGGAACCGGAGCATGGCTCAATTCCGATGCGGCGTTTCTCACGCATTGCGTCATTACGAACAACACGGCATCCGGAACCGGCTTCCAGACGCCAACGGGCGGCTATTCCGGGATGTTCGTTCAAATCGAGAAAGGAACGGTTGCGAACTGCCTCATTGCGAACAACCGGGATTCCTCGAAGGATGTTGCTCCCGTTGGGCAGGAAAAGCAAGCATGGGGGAGTGGCGTTACCGTTCTGAGCGGAAAGCTTCTCAACTGCACCGTTGCCACGAACGAGGCACCCTACACGGCCGGCGTCTATCTCTATCCGAACGGATATGCGACCAATGTCGTTGTGGCCGGGTGCGTCAACACATGCCGCTACTTGGACGAGACGCAAACACCGCGCTGGTCTGACGTCGGATTCAAGGGGAGCCTTGAAAATGCAGCGTACTGCGCGAGCGACGGCGGCGAGGCGCTCAACGCGACTTGCATCGCCGGTACGGTTATGCAGTTCTTCCGCGATCCGGATGCGGGAGATTTCCGGCCGGCATCGAATTCGCCGCTTGTCAACAGCGGATTTGCCTATGCGGGTTTGGCACCTGCCGATTTGCTTGGCGTGCCGCGCGACCAAGGGCGGCCGGATATCGGGTGTTACGAGATTCCGATGGGCACTTCTCTCCTGATTTTCCGGTAGACCGCATGGAGGGCCTTCGGGGAAATGCCGATCTGCAGGCGTTTCCCTGCGGACACCTCTCGCATTTGAAAGGCCGTTTCGACGGCAGATATCGAATTCCGGCAGAAAACATGAAACGCATTGCACTGTACATGGATCACGGATGTCGCGGCATTGGCGCGGCACGTTGGGCGGAACTGTTATCGGATTCGCCGGAGCTGTCGTTTGCGATGCTGAGTGCCGCAGACGTCCGCGAAGGACGTCTCGCTGCATTCGATTGTCTGGTGATGCCGGGTGGCGGAGGATTGGAGCGGTATGCGGATTTAGGCGAGGAGGGGTGTGCCCGGATTCGCGCCTTTATCCGTGGCGGCGGCGGATATATCGGGACCTGTGCGGGCGAGTCGGTGCTTTTGAACGAACCGGAGCGCATTCGCATCCTGCCGTTCAAAGGCGATGGCGTGTGGCCGCGTGGCGGTTTTTCCGCCAACATCGGGCTTACGCCGCGTTTCGAGTCGCTTACCGGCGTGGCGGCGGGCGTGCGGAGCGTACGGTACCACAACGGCCCCGTTGCCATTCCGGCCGAACCGGTTCCGGAATGCAAGGCGGAGGTCGTCGCGACCTTTGCCTGCGATGGCGAGACCGCGCAAGACGAACGGCATGCGTTGCGCGGGGCTCCTGCCGCCATTTGGGCGGAGTACGGAGCCGGGAAAATCTTCGTCTTCGCCGTTCATCCGGAGGTTTGGGATGAAAATCTCGACCTCGTTCGCGGAGCCTTCCGGGCGGTACTTGGGATCGAGCCGGTATTCCGGGAGAAGGTAATTCCGCCGGACGTCAAAGTCGATCGCATTCTTTTCGAGGCTTCGGCAATGGACCGGTGCGAGGATGTCCGCGGCCGTCTCGCCGCTGTTCTCGAGCAGGCGAACGGACCGGACAAGTTGTTCGTACCGTATGCCGGGGCGAGGCTGGAGGGCCCCTTTCCGTTGTTGCTGACGCCTTGGACCGAGGACGCGCATGTCGACATTCCGGTGTTGATTAAGGAGGCGGAGTATGTCGATGCCGCCGGAGCGGGCGGGTTGATTTGGCCGAGTGCGGGGGAGCGGGGGGAGATTCTCGCTGCCGGAGACTACGAAGCCGGACTGGAGGCGCTTGTGGCCCGTTCGGTCGAAAAGGATCGTCCGTTCCGGGCGCGCGTCGTCGCTATCGTGAGTGGCGAAGATACGGCACAGGGTGTCGCGCAGGCGGCCGCCGTCGACCGGCTTGCGAAGAAGTACGGCGCGGAACTCGTCATTCTGGCGCGTCCGGCGGACGACTGCACGGATCAAGCGTCGATTCTCGCGTACTACCACGCGCTTGCGAAGGCGACGGACCAGACGATTATCATCCAAACCTTCAACGGAAAGAGTCCGCAGCCATCCGTCGAAACGCTCGTCGAGCTGATCCGGGAGCATCCGAAGAACTACGGTTACGTAAAGGAAGAATCGCCGGGATTGCAAGTGAACGGGCGCATGGAGCAGCTCTTGCGGCGCCGGGAAATCAAAGGCGTCTTCAGCGGCTGGGGCGGCAAGGGCTGGATTTTCCAGGGAACGCGCATCGGTACTTGCGGCGTCATTTCCCAGCGTGCCGAATACGCACCGCTTTTCGTCAAAATCTGGCAACGGATCCAAGCGGGCGCGGACGCATCCGATCCGGTTCTGGCACAGGCTTTTTCCGCCTATCTTTACCTGGCGAATCTCGGCGACATTTTCTCGACCTGGCAGGATGACGAGATGCGCGGACCGCATCTCTACGTTCTCGAGCGGCTTGGCATTTTCAAAAACCGGTTGACCCGCGAGAACGGAAAGGTAGCCGAATGGAGCATGACCGAAAAGGAGAAGGCGGAGGTCGACGCTCGTCTTGCGTACATTGGCATTCTCGATCGGAAACCTTGAAAGCGTTCGTGCTTTTCCGTTTTTTTCGACGGTAGCATTTGTTTGTATCAACTCTCTCAAAGCCCTATTCTCAAGATGAAAACCTACACACGATTTCTCTTTTCCCTTTTTGCGCTTGTGCAATGCGCTCCTGCGGCGGATGGCGTACCGGACAATCAGTTGCGTACGCTGGGAAAGCCGGATGCGCCTCGGTTCGACATTCCGGAAATCACGTGGCCGGATACGCCGGGAAAGGCGGATATTTGTCTCTGGAAGGACGACAAGTATGCGGCGATTTCACTTACGATCGACGACAATTGCCGGCCCGACCACGATTGGTGGCTGGCGCAGGCCGAGAAGCATGGCTTCAAGCTGACGTGGTTTGTCATTACGGACGGTGTCGACGGGCGCAACAAGGGTTTCAGCGGAACATGGGCCGACTGGCAGCGTCTGGCCGATGCAGGGCACTCGATTCAGAGCCATTCGACGAACCATCATGCCAAAAAGAAGGACGGTCCGCCGGTTCCGGAAGAAGAGCTGCATGCGATGTACCGCGATTCGCTGGAAGCGATCAACAGCCATCTGACGAACAATGTCGCGGATTGCATTGCCTATCCGAACGGCGAATCGCACGAGGACATTGCCGCGCAGTATGCCATTGCCTGCCGCGGCGTTTACGGTGCGCCCAATGCGGTCAACAAGATCAACTATCTGAATGTCAACGAGGGACACTATACCCAGGGTTACATCAATGTCCTGCTCGGTGGCGAGGCGGATTCTCCGAAATGGCTCAACAAGCCCGGCAAACCATTCCGGCGCGGTTGGTGTGCGGTTTTGCACCATCTTGTCCACCATGGCCGGACGCCGGAACAGATTGCCAAGAGCGTATCGGACTGCGAGCAGAGGCTTGAAAATCTTGCCAAATACAAGGACCGCATCTGGATCGGCACCTTTCAAGCCGTTGCCAAGTATGGCCAGGAGCGCGATACCGCCACGCTTGCAACGATTGACGCCGGCGATGCGCGCATTGCGCTCACGCTCGTCGACCGGATGGACGATACGCATTTCAATGAACCGCTGACGGTCAAAGTGCGTCTGCCGGATGCTTGGCGACAACTGAGCGCTACGCAAGGCGGAAAACCGATACAAGCGCGTTTCATCGAGCACGACGGACATCCGTATGCGCTCGTCGATGCCGTTCCCGATCGGGGAGAGATCGTTCTCAGTCCCGTTCAATAAAAGAGTCCGATCGAAAACCGCGCCGCCGCGGTGGGGAGCCCCCGCGGGCAAAGCGCGTGCCCCGTGGCGTGCGAATTTTGCGGGTGTAATGCGCGTGCGGCATGGCGGTAGGGCGCGATGTCCCCATCGCGCCGCCCGGGTAATGCGCGTGCCCCGTGGCCGTGCGTAATGCGCGTGGGTGTAAATGGCGGCGCGATCATGACATCGCGCCGGGTGCGCGGCTCTGCCGCGCACCGTGCCGCGGACAGAGCCGCGGCATGCAAAACTCTCAGCGTGTG
>JAEDLN010000153.1 GCA_016295275.1 Kiritimatiellia bacterium | reverse complement strand
CCAAAAGGAATCCTTTCCGATCCGATCGCAGAAGCGACCGGTATCAGCGTTCAATTGCGCCCCTCATTCCGAAAGCCGTCCGCCGATTGGATTCGAAACGTCTCCATCGGCTCCCTCGTTGTAACCTATCCGGAACAGGAAATTCTCTCGCCGTCCGTCCCAGAGGATGCCGAAACGCAAACGGCTTTGCGCGATTTTCCCGCTCTCCCCTTCTCCTGCCAGCGCGCCGATGTCTTCGGTCTGCGTTTCCACAACGCACAAGGAACGCTGCTCTGCAAAGACGGATCGCTCGAATTCTCCGATGTCGCTTTCCGTCTCGATGCGCCGCGGGAATCCGCTCAACAGGTTCGTGGCAGCGCATCTTTCAACCCCTCCGCAATGGCGTGGCAGGCAAATGCAAAGGGTACGCTCGATCCTCAAAAAATCTGCCCCCTCCTCGAGTCGCTCGACCTTCCCGGAATCTGCAAGGAAATCAATCGGTTCGATTTCTCCCATTCCGCCCCCTACGTCCGTATTCAATATCAATACAATCCGCTCGAAAACCTCCGGTCGCTCTCGATCCGGCTGAACGGCAAAAACGCCTCCTACTCGGGCGTCCCTCTCGTCGCACTGAACGGACATATCCTCGTCGGGGGCTCCAACGCATGGAATACGGTCACCATCGCTCCGCTCCATATCGAACGTCCGGAGGGAAGCGCCGATGCAGCATTGACCATCGAAACCGATAACCGCCGGATTCGATTTCAAACGAAATCGACCATCGACCCTTCTCACGTATTTCATCTCGTCCGACTCCTCGATTCCAATCAGTCGCTCCCCCTTTCCTTCGACAATCCAACCCTTGTCGAAGCGTCCGGACTCTATGCCTGGGGCCCCGTCTTCCGACAGGATCGTATCCATCTCCACGGTTGGCAGGATACCGATCTGACCGTCTCGTTCTTGAGCCCTTCGCTTACGATTCAGAAGCCCCGCCCCTTGCGGTTCGAACGCCTGCGCGGGTCCATCCGACTCAAGGGAAATCTTCTCACGACATCTACCGTCGATGCGGACGTTCTCGATGGAAGCACGTCCGGTTCCGCAGAACTCACACTCCCCTTTGGTGAGGACGACAACGGACAAACACGCTTGAAACTTAACCTGAGCGGACGCGCCGTCAGCTATCCGAAACTCCTCGATTTCTTCCAGAAAACCGACCACGGAAATAAAGGTCGGCTCTTCTTCGATTTCAATTCCGAAGGGCCGCTCGACGATCTCGCTTCCGGCGAACTGGCACAGTCTGCCGGTTCCTACAAAATCCACATCAGCAATGGTCACGTCTTCCGGCTTCCCCTCTTCGCCGGACTCACAGACGTCATCGTCAAATATATCCCGGGCGTAAACATGCTCGTCGATCTCAAGTCCCTTGACGTCCACGGCGAATTCCGAAACCGTCGCGTCAACCTCGACGATCTGTCCATCAGCGGCGCCGGATTCGGTCTCACCGGAAAAGGCGCGATTTGGACCAATAACGATCTGGAAATTTTCGTCAAGCTCCACCTCCTGAACAAAAAAACCTTCCTCGGGTCCGCTCTCTACTACATCCAGTGGCCGGTCTCCGCCATCTTTGGCCTGAAAGCAACCGGACAACTTCCCGATCCCCAATGGGGCTCCGCTACCCTGAATCTCTTTTCGACTTCCCGGCGCTCCCGCGAAGAAGCCGCCGAATAACCTCCCCATTTGTATCCCGATCCCCCATCGCCCGTGGCGGCTCGCCACCCCGTGGCGGCTCCCGCCGTTCCACTCGCGGGGCTCGGGGGGTCCCCCGGTCGATGTCCCCCAACCCGCGCGCCCTGCTCCCCGTCGGCGGCTCGCCCCTCGCCCGTGGCGGCTCGCCACCGGCTGCACCGCGTGCATTTTCTTTTCCGTTTTGCTAGACTTGCCGACATGGATTTCAAGCAAGCTTACAAAACAATCATGGATGACCATTTTCCGGCAGAAATGGAAATCCGTTTCATCGATCACGATCAAACCCAGACCCTCCGGTACCAAAAGGTCTCTTGGGCTATCGATGGCGTGCAAAAAGGATTGCGCTATGGCGAAAATCCCGGACAGGAAGCCGCCGTCTACAAACTCGTCAACGGAAACCTTGCCCTCGGTGATGTCCGATTCATCGCTCCGGGACGCTCCCTCGCCAGCGAGCCGGAACTCCTCCAGAGCGGTAAACATCCCGGCAAAATCAACCTCACCGATGCCGATAATGCACTCAATATCTTGCGCTATCTCGACAAGAAGCCGTGCGCGGTCATCGTCAAACACAACAACCCTTGCGGCGTCGCATGGGCAGACTCCCTTTCCGAAGCGTATTTTCGCGCCAATAAGGCCGACCGCCTCGCCGCTTTCGGCGGTTGCATCGCCTTGAACCGCGAATGCGACCTTGAAACGGCCAAACTCATCGCCGAAAACTACGTCGAAGTCGTTGTCGCACCCGAATTCGCTCCCGGTGTCATGGAGCTCTTTGCCACCAAGAAAAATCTCCGCGTCATGCGAATCGGAAATATGGCAAAGCTCTGCTCCTATGCCACAGAACGATTCGTCGATTTCAAATCGCTCATGGATGGCGGAATCGTCGCACAGTGGTCCTTCCTTCCGCAAGCTCGCTCCGTCGACGATTTCCTGCCGGCCGAATGCTTCCGGAAATCGGACGGAACCATGCATCGCGTTCTTCGCCAACCGACGGCAAAAGAACTCGAAGATATGCTCTTCGGATGGCTCGTCGAAGCCGGCGTAACCTCCAACTCCGTCCTCTATGTCAAAGACGGCGTTACCGTCGGAATCGGAACCGGTGAACAGGATCGCGTCGGTGTCGCCGAAATCGCCCGCGATAAGGCATACAAAAAACTGGCCGACTGGATCAGTTGGGAAAAATGGGCGACTCCCTATAACGAACTCGACCAGAAATTCGGTCCCGCAGAAGGTGCCAAACGGCGCGCCGAAGCCGATGAAATCTCTGCCGCGCAAAAGGGCGGTCTCATCGGTTCCGCTATGATTTCAGACGCCTTCTTCCCCTTTAGGGATGGTCTCGAGGTCGGTATTCGCGAAGGCGTATCCGCCGTCGTTCAACCAGGAGGCGCATTGCGCGATTGGGACGTCATCGATTGCTGCAACGAAGCCGGCATCACGATGGTCTTTACCGGACAACGCTCTTTCAAACACTAATCTGCTGCCTGTGCCTTGGTGGTGGAATGGCAGACACAGAGGACTTAAAATCCTTTGCTCGCAAGAGCGTGCGGGTTCGACTCCCGCCCTAGGCACCAAATCGGCAAACAAACCGTAACTCGTTGATATTTCAATGTATATCAACGAGTTTTTTTTTTTTCTTTTTCCATAGCGAGCGCCTCCCGCCATGCTCCCGTCGTCTGGCTTGGCATCTCCCCCCGTTTCCTCCTCCCGTTTCCGCTCCCTCGCGTGCTCCACGCTCGTGTCCCGTTGCGGTAGGGCGCGATGTCCCTATCGCGCCGCCGTGCTACATCGCCCGTGACGGCTCGCCACCCCGTGGGGGCTCCCCGCCGTGCTACTCGCGGGGTTCGGGGGGACCCCGGTCGATGTCCGCCACCCCGCCCCCTCGCCCCGCCCTCGCCTGCCCCGTCGCTCAATTCCGCAACCATCGCCAGTGGCGGCTCGCCACCGCGGTGCGCGGCTTGGTCCTCCCGCCTCCTTCGCTATTTCCCGCCGAATGCCACGCATACGGTCTCGTTTCATAATCGTATCCTCCTTTGCCCAATCGAACAGGGTCGATTGGTCATACTCAATGAAAGCCGAATCGGGAATTGCCCGAATCGGCTTCTTTGTTAGCTTAACTTAGCCTTCAATTCGAGAATCTTTTGCTCAATCAGACGAATCGTTTCCAGAAATGCCTCGTCGCTCTTTCCGGCGGGATCTTCCAACCCCCAATCCTCACGATGCGAGCAAGGCAGAAACGGACACCGGACATTGCAGCCCATTGTAATAACGATATCCACCGGGGGAATATCCGAGAGCAGCTTGGTGCGCTGACCCTCGGCTTCCATATCGATGCGGTAGAACTTTTTCATCAGCCGTACAGCGTCGGGATTGATCTGCTCTTTCCGCTCCGTACCGGCGGAATAGCTTTCGAATGCATCGGCCGCCAGATGCCGCCCCAATGCCTCCGCAATCTGACTACGACAAGAATTGTGGACACAGATAAAGGCTACTTTCTGCATACACTTATCCCAGCTTGCGCAACAGCTTTTCCACCTCGGGAGATTTCAGTACCTTGCCCATGGAGACAACCTTTTCATTCACCACAATGGCGGGCATGGACATGACGCCGTATCCCATAATCTTTTCCAGGTCGGTAATATATTCCACCTCAACGGAAAGCCCCAGCGCTTTCACAGCTACCTTTGCGTTTTCGTACTGCTCGTGGCAGGACTTGCAGCCTGCGCCCAGAACCTTGATACAACAGATGCCCTCTACCGGAGCGCCGCAGCAGCAGGAAGCGGTTTCATCTGACTTGGGAGCGGAACCACAGCAACAACAGGCGGGTGTTTTCTTTTCTTCTTTCTTCTTACCAAAATTAAAAAGTGACATAGCAAATTCCTCCTAAATTGATTTTTTGTTAAAATGCGAGCCAAAACAGATACAAGCCAATGAGCAGGATCGCAATGCCCATGACCAATCGTAAAACCGTTGCAGCCTTGTTGTAGTTCTCGCTACCGCCGATTTTCTGGACAAAACCGACAGAAGTCCCGGCAATCATCGCCAGAGCACTGTGTCCAATGGAATAAAGCAGCATCAGCAGAATACCCCATAAAAGATTTCCTTCTCCTGCGACAATCGCAAGTAATGCAATCAATACAGGGGTGGAACAGGGCGACGAAAAAATACCGCCAAGTACGCCTGCGAGTAAAGCACCGATGAAACCGCGCTTTTTACTTTTCGACAGCAAATGAACGGATGGAATGAACGTAAAGATATCCCAGTTTTGCAAAGCTATCAGTACCATTACCGAACCAAGGATCATGTACCATGTGTCGGAAGTGGTTCCCATCAATTTGCCCGCCGAGGTCGCAATGATGCCCATCGTCACAAAGGTCAAGGCTGTTCCGAGCGAGAACACGGCAGAGTAAAGAAAGGCTTTCTTCGTATTCTTCTCTCCCACACCGCCAACATATCCGATGATCAGCGGAACACTTGAAAGCGAGCAAGGTGTGACCGAGCTCAGCACACCCGCAAGGAATGCGAGAATTGGTGCGAACCATAGATGATGACGAAGAATTTCGGCGATTTGCGAGAGCCAATCGTTTATCATTTACTCGGCTCCCATCTCCTTTAGGATTGCCCACATCTGTTCTTCGTTCAAGCCTCCTTGATGTACGGTGAAGATATGTTCTCCCGTAGTTTTATGATAGTACAGATCAAACTGGATTTCCTTTGAAAGTTCATCGCTCGGCACAAATGGTGTTCCGTCCGCACTGAACAACACCTGCGTGGGAATGACCTGAACGGGAACGTTGTTTACTGCATTGGGATAATCCCATACATTGATGAATTTGACAAACGCTTTCCCCTGCAAGTCCTTATTTGCTTTTTCCAAAACGGGAGCCATCGCTTTACAGGGAATGCAAGCGTCGGCGCCGTAGTCGACAAGGATGGGAAGTCCGTATCCGGAAAGAGCCGCAAAATCGACCGCTTCTGTTTCACGCAACCCGAAATCAGCGCCTTTCAGCTCATCGGGGAGAACAATGCCGCTCTGCGGAGTTGACGTATCGTCCGTCGTGTTTTCTGCGCGATTTTTTACCATCCACATCCCACCGATAACAACACAAATCAATGCGGGAACAAGGATTTGAACCCATTTTTTGTTTTTCATGATATTGTTTTCTCCATTTTCATATTCTCCGTTTCTATATCATCATCGGTT
>JAEDLN010000152.1 GCA_016295275.1 Kiritimatiellia bacterium | reverse complement strand
ACCGTTGCTACCGGGCTTCACTCCCTAACAGCCAAGTGTCGAGCGCTCCATTTGAAGGTCCAATTCAGGCCGCCAGGCTCCGAATTAAATTTTTCGGGATAAGGGTGTTAAATGGAAAATTGGGTGACATTTTTCTTTCTATCGGGTAAACTCCGTTCATGAAACTCAAAACCATCCTGTTGACGTTGGCGGCGACAGCCGCCGCTTTTGCAAACGCTGCCACGCTTGATGGCAAGTGGTGCACGATTGAATATCCGGACCAGTGGAATTACCGGGAGGAAACGAACGGCTTTGAAATCAAAGTGACGCTCAAGCCGTCCGCTCCGGTCGAAGGGGCATGGCTGCAGCCGCATTTGCACTGGATGCGGTTGATGGGGTATGGCGGTTTTCAGGCATGGCAGAATCCGGTCCGCAAGCCGGAAGTCGGAAAGACCTACAAGTTCCGGTACAATCCAAAGGTCAATGAAGACGATGTGAACCGGTATGCGTTTTGCATTTATCTCGCACCCAACGGGGACGACAAGAAGAAGCTTGCGGAAGAATGGGTTGACGTCAAGATTCCGCCACCGCCACCCTACGAGCCGATGCCGGCGGACTGCAAGTTCAAGAAGAGTTTTATTCGTATTGACGAGCAGCCGGCTCCCGTTCGTGTCGGCGAAGAGTTTGTTTTGAAAGTCCATTATTATCTCGATCCGTCGGAAACCTGGGGAAACAAGCAGTCGAAGCTGGCGGTCACTCCGCTTGGCCCGTGGATCGACAATCCGGATGGCGTCATCAACAAAAAGCGCATGCACGTTTCCTACGGCGGAACGATGTTCACGCAGGAAAAGCGCATTGAGCCCGGCGAGCACACGGTGGAGTTCAAATTTTCGGTTGGAAACGCCTATCGGTACAATTCCTGCTTTTTCCTCTGCAAATTCAAGACGCCGGACAACAAAGATTGGCCGTGGGACTATCGCGGCGGATCGCTTTCGGTGGCACCGGAGATTGACGTTCTACGGCTCTATCCTTCTGCCAGGGGCGGGATGTTCTTCTATGACGAGACGCCCTTGGTGGTACTCGTATGGGGAGCGCAGCGTCGCAATGGTCTGTCGGAAGGCCGCCTTGTCGTCAAGGACGTTCACAACAAACCCGTTCTCGAGCGCAAGATCAAGCTCAATCCTGCCAGGCGGGTTCAAAGCTTTACTTTTCCGGAGCTGACGCAAAAAGGCGTATTCTCGTGCAACATCACCATTCCCGGTTTTTATCCGGATGGAAAGGACTACGAGGATTTCTGTTATTTCGGGCGTATTCCCCGTTTCGAGCGCGAAGAAGGGCGTGATACGCCGTTTGGCGTCACGAATGTCGGCGATCCCGATCTATCGGAGTTGGCGTACGACCTGGGCTTTACGCTCTGCCGTCACTTTACCTCCTGGAGCGGAATCGAGCCGATGCGCGGCAATTTGGCGTTAGCGGGTTTGGACGCTGCGATTGCGGCCAATACGTCGGCCGGGCTCAAGCCGTGGATTCAGTTGTTCGGCCCTCCATCGTGGACGCTTCCTCCGGAAATGGGAAGGGCCGGCCAATTCGAGCCTGCGCCGTTCAAGCTGGAGGATTGGGCCTCGATCATTGACGTGCTCTGCAAGCGGTACAAGGGCAAGCTGTACGGATTCGAGTTCATGAACGAAATCGTTCCCGGCAAGGCATGCAAGGATCCGGTCAAAGAGTATGTGGACATTTGCCGGACGGGCTATGAAACGGTCAAGAAAAACGATCCGAATCTCGTCTGTCAGTTGGCGGGCGGGCTTTGGCCGCATACGTTTCGCGTTGATTTGTTGAATGCGGGCGTCGCCAAATACGTTGACGTCCTGCCGGTCCACTATTCGACGTACGAAGGCGTACGCGAAGCGCAAGACGATTTGGCGGTTCGCGGCATTCGGAATGTATTCGTAGCCGACAATGAAACGGCTACGGGGTATTCGATTTGGAATTATCCGGCGGACATGGCATTTGAGAAATCGCTAGCGCAATGCCGTTATGTCATGAACCGGTGGCCGGACGAGCTGACGGCCGGCGCGAAATTCATCACGTATTTCGGCGGCAATGCCGATGCGTGCGGCAACTGGAGCTACATGCTCGATTTGTGTTCGCCGCGGCCGGTTGCGGCGACGCTGGCCGTCGTACAAGGGAAGCTTGCCTATGCCAATCCCATCGGCAAATTTTTCATTGGCGAAAGCGTTTGCCATCTCTTTGAGCGAAACGGGCAATCGATCCTGTTCCTCTCGGAACCCGGCAAGGGACGGGTAGACGTGAAAATTCCGGCGCGCGGCTCTGTCACGGTTACCGACTTCCAAGGCAACGAGACGACGGTTGAAGACGGGGTTGTAGCGACCGGCGACATGCCTGTCATCGTGGAAGGCGCCGATCTTGACGCACTGAAGCTTCATGCGGCATTGCATCTCGGCACGTCCGTTGCTCCGGTGGCGATTCCGCAGCATGTTTCCGATATGAAGAAGATCACCTTCCCGGTGACGGTTTCCAATCCATACGGGGAAGCCATGGACTTCACTGTTACGCCAGAGAGTCCGTCATGGGGCAAAGGCAAGCCTGCGAGCGTCCGTCTCGCAAGCGGCGAAAGCAAGACCTTCGAGCTTCCGTTTGTCGCGGAGGGCGGAAATCCATCCGGGGCGACCAAACTCGGCTTTACGATTGCCGCTGCTTCCGTTCCTGCCGTCACGAAGCCGGGAATTCTTTTCGTAACCGATTCCGCGGCGCAAGGAAATCTTGTCGAAAACGGGTCCTTTGACGGCGACCTCAAACCTTGGACGGGTGAAGGCGCAGCGGTTTCGTTCCCGATTCCCGGCGATTCGGCCAATCACGTATTGGCCATAACCGGCAAAGGAAAAGGATACAAGCATGCGACGTCGAGTGCCAAACTGCCTGTTCCGGGCGGGACGTATCTGTATTCGGCGTGGGTTCGTGGCGAAGGCATGGGCGGCGGCTCGAATCTCGACGAGTACGATGCGCAAGGCAAGCATCTGCAAAATCACATGATGCTGCGCGTCTTTTCCATTCCTTTGTCGGGCACGAAAGGCTGGAACTATCTTTCGAAGAAAATCACCCTCAGGCCGACGGCTGAAAAACTGGCCATGTCGCCGGTCGCCGAGGGTGCCGAGGGTGCGCGTATTCTTTTCGACAACATTCAGCTGACGCTCTACAAGGGATGCGACTATGTCGCCTTTGCCGCAGGTGCCGACGGCACGTCTTCTTCGCCGATTCCGCTCTTGTGCGAGAACCAAGTGCGTGCCGACGACGGGTATGAATGGAGCGAGCGGAATCTGGCCGGCGTGGCCCGTTTCTCCTGGACAAAGGAGGCGCTTGTCTTCGAGGCGACTGTTGAAGACGACGTACTCGACGAAAAGAGCGTATTGACCGATTCGGGCGAAGAAACCTTGTTGGGCGATGCGATTGCCTTGTCGATTTTCCCGCGCATCGGGCCGGACGGAAGACCGGAGAATGCGCAGATGCGTTGGTATCTTTCGAAAGCCTCGCCCGGCGGCGGGTCCGGTGCGAATACGGTATTCCGGCCGCGTGCCTATTCGATGGGCATGAAATCGGGACAACTTTGCAAGGATTCGTCGGTTTATTCGGTCGACATCCGGCGTCAGGGCACGTTGACGACGTACAAGCTGACCATTCCGTGGACCGAGATTCCCGGGATCAATCCGGCGGCAGGCGCCAGCTTCGGCTGCAATATTGTCTTGACAGATTCCGACGGGAAGGACGCCAAGGCCCGCATGGTCTGGGGAGGCGGTCTGAAGGATGATTCCGCCGATTGCGGACTTGTCACGCTCCTCGACAAGTAGTCCTGCGCAAGCAATGCCATATACGAATACCGGGCTGCGCCGATAGCGATGGCGCAGTCCGGTATTCTCGTAAGCTATGCGAAAAGGGGGCGGTGCGACGGAGCGCACGATTGCAGAATGAAGATGGGGAGGGGGAAATCCCAGATAAGCGGCGGGCGCCCTGCCAAGCCATCGGTCGCTGTCCGAAATCAGAAGAGGGTATCTTGCCGGAGATCGGGAGGATTGGAGGCGGTCTTTCCGCGGCGTGATTTCGGGGAATCGGATGAAGGGAGGACGCGGGATAGGATCGTGCCATCGGAAAAGACGGTTTTCATTCGATCGCCGGGCGAGAGCCGACTTGCCTTGGTGATAATCTCTCCGCTGTCATTTTGCACGAGGGCGTAGCCTCGTTGAAGAACACCCTTCGGGTCGAGTGCCAGGAGCTTGGAGTGTAGGACATCGAGGCGATTTCGCCGGGTCGCCAGCGCATTTTCGAGAGCGGTGGCAGGGCGGGGCGAGAGGGCGGCAAGCCGCAGCTGTTGTCGTTGCATGGCATTCCGGAGCCCTGCGGCGATTTGCAAGGGCGTTGACGTCAATCGGTTTCGGGCGTTGACGATAGCCGTGCGAAGGCAGTCGGACAGGCGTTGTGCGAGCAAATCGACGGCGTGGGAATGCTCGGCGAGCATGGTTTCGGGGCGTGCGAAGGCGCGGGCGTTTGCGGCGGCGGACAGGCGTTGCCGAGCGGCTTGCACGGAGCGCGTCATGGCGAGATGGAGGCGACGGGTGAGGGTATCGGTTGTCGCAAGCAGATTCATGCGTGGCGGAAAGAGCGCTTTTGCGGCATGAGAAGGTGTCGCGTATGCGACGTCTGCGACAAAATCGGCAAGCGTATGGTCGATTTCGTGTCCGACGGCGGAGGCGATCGGGATTTCGGATTGGTAGATGGCCCGGATAACGGATTCCTCGTTGAAGCACCAGAGGTCTTCGATACTGCCGCCCCCGCGACCGACAATCAGGACATCGGGGCGTTGATCGGGCGGCAGTCGATGGAAGAGTCGAATAGCGCGCACGATGGATGGAGCCGCGGAAGCACCTTGCACGACTGCAGGCGAGAGCAGGATATCGATGCCGGGGTTTTGTTCTTTGGAGATTCGGAGGATATCTTGGATGGCGGCGCCGGATGGTGCGGTTACGACACCGACGAGACGGGGAAGGAAGGGAATCGGACGCTTGTGTTCCTTGTCGAAGAGTCCTTCAGCGGCAAGTTTGCGCTTCAGCTCTTCCAGTTGGAGAAGCAGTTCGCCGATACCGACGGGTTCCAGACGGCTGACGGTAATGGAATAGCTGCCGCGAGGCAGATAGACGGAAAGGGTTCCTACAACGCGCACTTTGTTTCCGTTGCGCAAGTGAGGAAGCATTTCGGGGCGACGGATTGCGCCAAAGAGGTTGCAGGAAATCTGGGCACCGGCGTCCTTCAGGGAAAAGTATGCGTGCGGCGAAGAAGGCGTCGGGCTGCGCAGATTCGAGATTTCGCCTTCGACCCAAACCGTCCGGAATCCGGCTTCCAGCGCATTTCGGATTCTCGTGGAGAGTTCGGTCACGGTTTCCGGGCGAGCTGCGGAAGATGAAGCGGTTCGGTTGGATGGGAGGAGTTGATCCAGCATGGAAAAATCCGGAAGGGGAAACGATAGAGAAGGGTGGGAGAGAGAAAAAAAGCCGAACGCCGAAATGGCGTGCGGCTTTTGGACAGGAGGAATCGGAAGCGCCTCCGGACGGGAATGCCGCGCTGTTACGAATCGCGAATTTCGACCTTGAGTTTATTGCGAAGCGTGTTTTTCACGGCTTCGTGCTCGCGATTGACTTCCTCGTCCTTGAGGGTCCGGTTTTCGGCGCGGTACAACAGACGATAGGCGAGGGAGATTTTGCCTTCTCCGATCGATTTTCCGCGGAAAATATCGAAAAGTCGGATATTGGCAAGTTCCTTGGGCGCGGCCTTTTTGATCGTTTTGACGATTTCTTCGTGCGTGACGCCAGCGGGAGCGATGAGTGCGATATCGCGTTCGGTTCCGGGGAGAGTCGGAACGTCCTTGGCCTTCGGGGTCCGGAAGACATTTTGGATCAAGGGGGCTC
>JAEDLN010000151.1 GCA_016295275.1 Kiritimatiellia bacterium | reverse complement strand
ATATATCAGCGGAAGGCCAAGCCTCCCGATCTGACACCGTTGCTACCGGGCTTCACTCCTAACAGCCAAGTGTCGAGCGCTCCATTTGACGGTCCAATCCAGGCCGCCATGCTCCGAATTTAATTTTCCGGGATAAGGGTGAAATGCGGCGAAAGTTGCCGTAGTTCGCGTAGCTACGGGAATGGCAAATACAATCCAGCAGGGGAGAGCGTGTCGCACGAATTTGGGATAATTGGGGTGTTCCGGCATTTCGAAGGCGAAAGATCCAGATAGAATACCAGTATGATCGGATCGTACGCACATGGGCAAGATTCGCCCATTTCAGCCATTGGCCTGCGATCGTCATCCGCCGCGAAAAACCGTTGATTTCCCACGCACTCCGAACATCAAACGTCGGATGCTTCGGGTTGAGCGGATTGCCGTTTTTGCGAAGACGCCTCTTTTTTTGCGGAGATCCGTTTGCCTCGCATAGCGTTTTGGAGCTTTCGTTCGGAAGGAGGCGGAGGCGTATCGGCTTCCGGGAGAATTTCTTCTTGCGGAGCTTCCACGCCGATGCGTTTAAGACGCATGGACAGAATGGTCGACACGCCCTTTTCCTGTTGCGTAACGCCATAGACGATATCGGCACCGGCGATCGTATGCTGGTTATGCGTGATAATCAGGAATTGCGAAAGGTTCAAGAAGTCCTTCAGCACATCGACGAAACGACCGATATTGGAATCGTCCAATGCCGCATCCAGTTCGTCGAGGATGGCAAACGGGGATGGTTTGATGGCGTAGATCGAGAAGAGAAGGGCGACTGCGGTCATCGTCCGTTCACCGCCGGAAAGAAGCGAGATGGATTGCGGCTTTTTCCCCGGTGGGCGTGCCACGATATCGATGCCGCATTCAAGGACATTTTCATCGTCGAGCAATCGCAATTCGGCTTTTCCGCCACCGAAAAGCCGCGTATACATCTTCTGGAAATTTTCGTTTGCCTTTTCGAAAGTATCCCGGAAGCGGGCAACGGACTGCCGATCGATGTCCTTCATGAGTGCGAGGAGCTTTTCCTTGGCATCCAACAGATCCTCTTCCTGAGCGGAAAGGAATGCCAATCGTTCCTCGCTTTTTTGGCAATCTTCGATTGCGATCAGATTGACGGGCCCCATTTCGTCCATTTTCCGGCGCAGTTCGCGCACCTTTTCCGCGCATTCGTCCAATGACGGCTCCGGTTTTTCCTTCCAGTCCGGAAGCGGTTCGCGGGGGAGATCCTCCAGTCCCATGTCCCAATCCGTACGAAGGCGTTCTTCCAGATTTTCCCGTTGCAGTTTGGTTTCCGCAAGAGCGACTTCGGTCTTGTTCTGTTCGGCGAGGATTGCGTCCAATGCGGCGCGTTGCTCTTGGAGTGCGTGGCTCGCTTCCTCGGATTCTTTCTGTTGCTTAACGCGGGATTCGCGCAAAGCGGCGATTTGCTGATCGGCGCAACGAGCAGCCTCATCCAGTCGATCGAATCCGGAGGCGGTGGCTTCGTTTTCCGCTTTCAAGCGGGCGATTGTTTCATCGTAGGAGAGGAGCCGCGATTGCCGCATATCGATCATGCCGTCCAGTTCTTTGAGACGTGCGGCGGCGGCCTTGTTCTGGAAGGTGGCGGCATCGACGCGTTGGCGCACGGAGACATGTGCGAGGCGCGCATCGGTAAGGCGACCTTGCGCCTGGAGGAAGGCGGCTTCATCGGCGCGGGTTGTTTCCGATTGTCCGGCAATGGCTTCTGCCAGGGTCGTACGGGATTGGGAAAGTTCGCCGATTCGGGCAGACAGTTCCTTGGTACGATCGGTTGCATTTCCGGAGGAATCCCGGAGATGTTCCAATTGTTCAATCGTATGTTTCAGACGGGCTCGTGTTTCCGCGAGGTTGTGTGCCAGCGACCGTTCTTCGCCCTCCTTGCGGGCGGCGGTTCGCTGTGACTGTTCGAATAGGACGCGCGCCTGGGAAATGGTGTCTTCGGCAGAACGCAAAGCCTCTCGTTCCCGGGCCTCGGCATCTTCTGCCTCATGCAGGCGTTCGAGCAGCGATGCCTCCTCTTTTTGCGCGTCCTCGAGCATGGCATGACGCGCGAACGGGTCGGCCGCCGTTTCCCTTGGCGAGAAAATCGTCAATCTGCCGCCCGGGCGGAGGACCATGCCGGATCGTGTAACAAAAGCAGCCTCTGCAGGGATCGTTGCCGGATCATCGGGAAGACAATCGACGAGATAGACATTTGCGAGCAAGTATTCTGCAGCGGGGCGGAAGCTCTCCTTGCAAGACAAGAGGGACAAGAGCGGAATTGCGTTTGCGGGAACGCCGGAATCGACAGAAGGGCGCGAGAGTCCGGCGGCGTCGCCTGCGATGAGATCGACCGGCAAGGGCGCGGAGCCGTTGGGCGGCTCATCGTGGAGTGCGATCCGAAGAGCCGTCAAATCGTCGCTACGGCGCACGGCAATGGTATCGCGCATGCATGAAAGAACGGCCTGCAAAGCGGTCCGGTATTCCTTATCGACGGAAAACTGATCGGCGACAAGCCCCAGCACAGCGTCATCGGGGATGGATTTCGGAAGCGGTTGTTCATTGTTCAGCAACAAGGCGGCACCCTCCGGCATTCCATCCGAGGTCTTTGCCGCCTCTTCCAAGACGTGGAATCGTGCTCTGCAGGCGGCTAATCCGGCACGGATCTCCGCTTGATTGGACTGCGTTTCCGCCAATGCGGCCTGACCGCTGCGAAGGCGCGTCTCCAGGTTTTGGACATTTTCCTGTTGGCGATCGGCCATTTCTTGAAGGGTTTCCAATTCGCCGCCCACTTCATCGAGTTGTTCGGAAAGATCGGCTTCCAATTGGGTCAGGCGTTTCCGTTCCTCGGTCAAGTGTTCGTTGGCCAAAAGCGTTTCCCGCACGGATGCCTCCGTGCGTGCGAGTTCCGCTTGCAAATGCGCAAGAGTCCGTTCGGCGTTGAGCGATTCGTCTCGCAATTTTTGCAGCCCGGAGCGGGATTCTTCCGTTTTGGCGCGCAACAATTCGAATTGAAGGCGCACCTCTTCGAGATTACCAGCGGCGATTTCCGCTTCGGCCGCGGCGGCGGTTGCCGCTTGCAGCGACTGCTCCAGCTGTTCCTGCTGCTGTTTTTGCACGCCTTGCAATTGCTGGATTTCCTGTTCATCGCGGGTTCGCCAGGCAAGGTTTTCCTCGCAACGCAAGTTGTTTTGCCGAATTGCTTCCTCGGCTTGAGACCGGGCGTGATGAGCAGCTGTAGCGGCAGCCACCGCTTCGGAAATGCCTTTTTCGGACTCATCCAGACGCCGACGCGTTTCGGCGATTCGCTCTTCTTGAGCGAGGAGCGATCTGCGTTTTTCTTCGATTGTATTCTTGCGTGCTTCGAAAGCGGCATTCAGTTCTTTATCATGCGCGTCGAGAGACTGTACGCGCGACCTAGTCAAAAACAGATCGTAGGTGCGCAGTTCCGCTTTCATCTCCTTGTAGCGACGGGCGCGAGCGGCTTGGCGTTGGAGGGAACCGATTTGGCGGCGCAGTTCCTGAAGAACGTCATTCAAACGCGCCAGGTTCTGGTCGGTTGCCTCCAATTTCCGAAAAGCCTCTTTGCGATCGGCTCGAAAGCGCGTAATGCCGGAAGCCTCTTCGAAAATGGCACGCCGGTCCTCCGGTCGGGACGAAAGAATGGCATCGATCTGTCCCTGTGCCATGACCGAGTAGGAAGACGTTCCGATACCCGTATCCATGAAGAGGCGCTGGATATCGCGCAAGCGGCATGGCGTTTTGTTTAAAAAATACTGACCTTCGCCCGTCCGGAAAACACGTCTGGTAATGGTGACTTCGTTGTATTCGAGACCGAGCTGTTTCTCGCAATCGACGAATGTGATGGAAACCTCTGCCATCCCCAGCGGTTTGTGATCATCCGTGCCGTTGAAAATGACATCGGTCATGGCGGCACCGCGCAATGCGGTGGGGCGCTGTTCGCCCAGGACCCAACGAATGGCGTCGGAAACGTTTGATTTTCCGCATCCGTTTGGACCGACAATAGCCGTAATACCCGGCTCGAAAACGAGCCGGGTCTTTTTCGCGAAGCTTTTGAAGCCCAGAATCTCGAGTGTCTGGAGATACACCTAACAACCTTTGGATAAGGAAAAACTCATCCTTCGTAATGTGACTCGTCCACGCCACCCACGGAGATGTTCAAATTGGCAACATCTTCGACCTTATCGACATTACCACCCTTGATCCAAACGATACGATCGGAGGCTTTGAGCATTTTGAAGTCGTGTGTCGCGGTAATCACGGTAACGCCTTGCGTTTTGCAGAGTTCGCTCAACAATTCGATGATTTCCTGACCGGTTTTCTGGTCCAAGTTCGCGGTCGGTTCATCGGCAAGGATAATCGCCGGATCGTTGGCTAGGGCGCGAGCAACGGCGATTCGCTGTTGCTGTCCCCCGGAGCATTCGCCGGGAAGGTGTCTGAGGCGATGTCCGAGACCGACGATTTCAAGCACTTCCTTAGCCCGTTTTTCGGCGGCTTCGTCATCGATCCCCAAAAATGTCATGGGGAGCATGACATTTCCGATAGCCGTCAGCCACGGAATGAGGTTATAGGACTGGAAGACATAGCCGATATGTTTGCAGCGAAAATAGGAGAGTTGGCTAGAGGCCAGAGAGGGAAGGGATACGCCACCGACTGAGACCTCTCCGGCGGATGGCTTGTCGAGGGCTCCGACCATATTGAAAAGGGTCGATTTTCCGGAACCGGAGGGACCCATGATGGAGACGTACTCGTTGCGATAGATATCCAAATTGATATTGTGAAGAGCGTAAACCGTCTCACCGCCCTTCGAGAAGATTTTATCGACTCCACGAACGGATACAAGCACCTCTTTTCCCGGGGGTGGCGGTGGCGGGACGTAGGGTGTTTTTTTCTTGGGAGCGGCTGTGGAACTGGATTCGGTAGACATGGTATTCGTTCTCAATGAAGGTTGGGCTACATACTGCCATTTTTTGCCCTTGAAATCAAGCCGATCGAGGTATCTTCAACGGGGCGGAGCAGGTGGCGAGGGAGGTCGGTTTCGCACGCTTTTCAAGCGTATCCAAGCGCCGGAAATGTCCGTATGAGGACGAAGACAGGCGCAAAGACCGAATCGATCCCGGCAACGACCGATCGAGGTGTTCGCATTGATTCCGGAATCGTGCTCCGACCCGTATTGCAGAGTGTTCTTTGAAGAAGAAACCGACAACCCCATCTTCTATCGAGTTGTCCACATCTGGAAAAATTGGTGGAGGCAGGCCAACCAAATCCGCCCCCAGAAAGTCATCGACTTCCTTGAGTGTAATCGTCTGTGTACCATGCTGATAGGTCAGCACCAGCTTATCGCCATACACAAATATCGCGTTGACAAAGGTGTCGATCAGTCGCTTTTGAAATTCCCGATCATTGGGATCGCCGTACCGGAACTGAGAAAACCAATGCTCCATATACTCCCGTGTCAGCTTCGGCTTTTGCAGCTCTGCCGTCGTCATGCTGGGAGATCGTTCTTCTTTCTGTTTCTCCAACTCTTCAAGCCGTTGCGTTGTGCGTATTCGCCGCATTCACGAAGCTGACCTTCAATAGATTCTTCCCGCTGGCTATCGGAGGAATAGCGGGCATAGATCACCGCGTTCATTCTTCGTCACCTTCGCCGCTTTCCAGAGCAAGCTCAGTGAGTTCACGCAGCTTGTTCTGCAACAGTTTTTTGTCAGGCAAGTGCAGTGTATAGTCAGACACCAAGGTAGGAGACATACTGCGGCTGAACGCATATTCCACCACAGCGTCATCTTTACCGGCACAGAGGATAACGCCAACGTTCGGATTCTCATTCAGCTTTTTTACGTCGCGGTCAAGAGCTTCCAGATAGCACCCTTATCCCGGAAAATTAAATTCGGAGCATGGCGGCCTGGATTGGACCGTCA
>JAEDLN010000150.1 GCA_016295275.1 Kiritimatiellia bacterium | reverse complement strand
ATTACGCACGCGCATTTTCGCTCCCACCCTACCGCCATTACACCCGCATGGTGCGCACGCGCATTACGCCCGCCCCGCGCACCCTCACCCGCGCATTTCGCCCGTGGCGGCTCGCCACCCCGCCGCCATTGATCGACCCTCGTAACCGACAATGGACAAAATATGCGATTTTCCGCTTTCAAAGCGATTTCCTGCAATTCATTTCCGGGTTGGAAATTTTCCGGTTGACGGATTGTAGCGCCTCTGCTATCCTTTAGCCCGTTCGCACGTTCCGGTGTAGCGTAGCGGTAGCGCAGGGGACTGTTAATCCCTTGGTCGCTGGTTCGAATCCAGCCACCGGAGCCATTTGCAAAAGGGCTCGGAGTTTCTCCGGGTCTTTTTTCTTTTCCCGAACAGAAAGAGGCTCTACGATGCAGATACTGGTTACAGCGGGTCCGACACGCGAATTTATCGATCCCGTTCGTTTTTTAAGCAATCGCTCTACGGGAAAAATGGGCTACGCCATTGCAGAAGCCGCAATCGACGCCGGTCATTCGGTTACGCTGATTTCCGGGCCTACATTCCTGCAGCCTCCCGAACATCTTCATGCGTTCCGCCCGGTCGTTTCTGCTCTAGAAATGCTCGACGCCGTGCAACAATTCCTACCCGTCGCCGATGCGCTCGTCATGACGGCCGCCGTGGCGGATTTTCGCCCCGCCCGACGATTCGACCGGAAATGCCACAAGGGAGAACTGGGTTCCACGCTCGAACTGGTTCCAAACCCCGATATCCTTGCCGCCATTCGCCCGCTCAAAGAACACCGGTTCTTCGTCGGTTTTGCGGCTGAAACAAACGATGTGCTCGCGTCCGCCGCCGAAAAACTCCACCGAAAGGGACTCGATCTCATCGTGGCCAACGATGTCACGCAGCCCGGCGCCGGCTTTGAAACCGATACGAACATCGTGACGCTCCTCGCACCAAATGCAACAGCGGAAACGCTGCCCATGCTCAGCAAAGCCGAGACGGCACAACGCATCATCGCCCGCATGGAAGCGGAAATGCAAAAACGCTAATCGACGGAAAACCCGAGCGACTTTGCGAGCCGAACGGTCTGCGAGGCATATTGCGCTTCCTGATTCAGCCGGGCAGCACGCGCGGAAATGTACGCGCTTTGGCGCGAAACGACATCCGTATAGTCGACCTTTCCCGCTTCGTAGAGCGAAACGGCGGCTTCATAGGCGCGACGACTGGCCTCGACGGCTGTTTCCAATTCGCTGCGCCGCGCGGCGAGAGACGCCCATTCGGTCCAGTTGTTCTGCGCTTCGTGGACGGCTTGCAAAACAAGATCGTGAAAGCCGAGAAGCGCCTCCTCCGCTTCCGCTTGGGCCCGCTTTTCCGCCGCACGCAAGGCGCCGCCCCGAAAGAGCGGAAGCGCAACAGAACCGCCAAAGGAAAGCGATTTGAGCGCCGCAGACCACGAGGAAAGCGCAGCCGCAGAAACAGCCGCTCCGGCAGAGAGGTCGATCGAGGGATAGCGCGCGGCCCTCGCAACCCCAATCTGGGCCGTTGCCGCATGAAGGGTGCATTCGGCTTGTCGGACGTCCGGACGGCGCGAAAGCAGATTGGCCGGCAAATCCCGCGGCGGAACGGCCGCTTGCGGAATGCCGGACACCGATGCAAGGCGTTCGTCCAACGCAAAGGGCGGCAAGGCACACAGCTGCTCGAGCGCACGCTTGGCAACGGAAACAGCCGCTTGCTTCGCCGGAATGTCGGCACGCGCCGTCGCAATGGACGCATCCGCCGCATCGGCTTCGCTGCCCGCCACAAATCCGGAGGCTTTGCGGGCATGCGCAATCTTCGCCGTGGCTTCAAGCGTGTCGAGCGTTTCCAACGCAAGGGCAAGGTCGGCTTGCGCATAGCGGTATTGGATGTAATCCAATGCGATCTCGGAGGCGACCGCCTGCTGCGCGTCTTCTACCGAAAGCCCCGCACGGAGATACTCCTGCTCCGAGATCTCGGAAAGCCGGCGGTTCTTTCCAAAGATGTCCAACTCCCAACCGGCGGAAAGATCGCCCGCATAAGAGGATGCCGTGGCATCCGGATCGTAGGCGCGACGGCGCGTTCCCGATCCGGAAACACCCACGGTCGGCCAAAAGGCCGCGCGTGTTTCGGCAAGCGTTGCACGCGACTGCTCGAGCCGCGAAAAGGCCGCGCGAATGGTCAAATTGGACGCTGCCGCATCCGCTAGAAGCGATACCAGAACCGGATCGTTCCAACCGGCTTTGTACGGACTTTCCACCGTCGCCGCGGGCGATCCGTCGACTTCGCCCGTCGGCGTTGCCCGGTAACCCGGCAAATCAAAGCGCATCTCCGGACGTTCGTAGTCCGGACCGAGAATGCACCCGCTCAACGGAAGCAGGAGAACAGGTGCCAGCTTTCCCAAAAAGTTCATAGCGAAAAAAAGATCGATGGATGGGTGAAAGAATGCGCCTACTCGTAATGAAGCGCGTCGATGGGATTGAGGCGAGAGGCACGCCAGGCGGGATAGAAACCAAAGCCGATGCCAATGGCTGCGGAAACGGCGACACTGAGCAAAATCGCTTCCCACGAAGGCGATACCGGCCAATGCTTGACATGCGAAATCAACATCGAAACCCCGCGCCCGAACGCCACGCCAATGAAGCCGCCGACCAGACACAACAGCAACGATTCGACCAGAAACTGCGTCAGAATATCGCGTCCGCGAGCGCCTACCGCCATGCGCAACCCGATTTCACGGGTGCGCTCCGTTACGGAAACCAGCATGATGTTCATGATGCCGACGCCACCGACAATGAGCGAAATCAGCGCAACGATCAAGAGAAGCGATGTCATCAGCGTCGAGGTGGAAGTCAAGATGGAAAGCAACTCGGACATGTCCCGAATCTCGAAATCGCTCTCGCCGCCTTCTTGAATACGATGCCGCGCACGCAGCAAATCGGTAATTTCTTCAATGGCCGTCGAAATGCGTTCCGGAGAAACCGCCGAACACATGATGGAATTGACATTGTAGAAGCGGATCGGCATCAGGTAGTTCGAGGTCTGCGTAGTATCCCGTTCCGGATAAAGAGAAACCGATGAAAGAGAATAGAGGTCGCCACGCTTGTACGAAGAGGTGCCGGACGACGTCTTTGCAAGCCCGCCCCCGCGCGAAAGACGATTGCGCATCGTCGTCCATGGTACGACAATGAGGTCGTTTTGGTCCATTCCCATCAGATTGGCGCCCTTCGGCGAAAGAACACCGACAATCGTAAACGGAACATTGTTAAGCCGGATGCGGGCACCAACGGCACTCTCCCCTTTTTCAAAGAGGTTTTCGACAATCGTCTCGCCGACGACACAGACCGTCTCCGCCGCCGAAACGTCGCGCGCCGAGAACCCTTCGCCATCCTCGAAACTCCATTCGTTTACGTCGAAATACGCCTCGGACCCCGAATCGACACGCCCCGGAGACCAGTTGAAGGAGCCGTGAATGGCCTGAACCGACGTGCCGCGCACAACAGGCGTTGCAGCTCGTACCGAGGGACACTCGCGGACAATGGCATCGCAATCGGAACTGGTGAGCGTAATACCCGTTCCGGAACCGACCGAAACGCCTGCCGTACTCAACGCCCGCGGGAAAATAAGGAGCATGTTGGACCCCATGTTCGAAATGGAGGCGGAAATCTGGCGCGAGGCGCCATTGCCGATCTCCATCATCGTAATCACGGCGGCAATGCCGATGATGATGCCCAACATGGTCAACAACGTGCGTGTGACGTTGCGACCCAAGGCGATAAACGCCGTTTGAATGACTTGCGGAATCATGGAAGAAAAACAGAAGTTAGGAAGATGGCATGTCGGGTGCGACCAGACCGTCGCGAATGTGGATCGTGCGTTTGGCGTAATCGCAGACTTCCGCATCGTGCGTGACAAGGACGATGGTGATTCCTTGCTCCGTATTTAGCCGCTGGAACATCCGGAGAATCTCCACCGTCGTTACGGAATCAAGGTTGCCGGTCGGTTCGTCCGCAAACAGAATGTCCGGCTGGTTAATGAGGGAACGCGCAATGGCAACACGCTGCTGCTGCCCGCCGGAAAGCTGGGCCGGCGTATGGTCGAGACGCCCCTCCAAACCCAGCATTTCCAACAACCGGACCGCCCGGTCGCGTTCCTCGGAACGCCGACGCCGGACACCGCGATGATACTCCAACGGCATCAGGACATTTTGAAGCGCAGACGTCCGGGCCAACAAATTGAAACTCTGGAAAACAAACCCGATGCGCGCCGCCCGGACATCCGCTCGCTCATCCTCGCTGAGCCGGGAAACATCCCGCCCGTCAAAACGATACGTTCCCGACGTCGGTGTATCCAAAAAACCCAAAATGTTCATGAGCGTCGACTTTCCGGATCCGGACGCCCCCATCAACGCAACCAAATCCCCTTTCTCAACGCGCAAACTCACACCCTTGAGAACCGGTACGTCAATTCCGCCCGATAAATGATAGGTCTTGACCAAGTCTTCCAACTCCAAAAGCGCAGGCATATCTCCTCCTTTCGACCCATGCGTCAGACAACCGCCCGGTTAGCGCGGACCTTTGGGCGGTTTGGGCATTTTCGGCAAAAACGGATTGTCCGTCCCGCCGCTCCCGCTTTTCGCCTGCGTCTTCGCCGTCACGGCAATCTCATGCGTCACGACTTGAGCCCCCTCCGCAAGCATGCCGCTTTCCAATGGCTCGACGGCAGCGTCAGCCCCATTGTTCAGAAGAAGCCGGACGGGAACCGGCCGCGGCTTGCCGCCGGGCTGCTCGGGTGCAAGCCAAATCAGCGTCTGCGCCTCGCCTTCCGGAACCGCTACGCTCGCTCTGCAGAACCGGTAATGAACTCGACATTCGCCGTCAAATACGGCAACAAAACCCGATCGGGATTCTCCGTGTCGATCTCCACCGTGTACGTCACGACATTCGACGTAATGGTCGCATTGAGTCGAACCCTCCGTACCGTTCCCGCAAACCGCTTGCCGGGAAAGGTGTCAATCGTAAAGGATACCGGCTGACCCTCATACAGCGATCCGACATCCGCCTCGTTGACCGCCGCCCAAATCCGGACATGCCGTAAATCCTTCGCCACCAAAAAGAGAGAGGACGCCGACATGCTCGAGACAACCGTCTGCCCGAGATTCACCCGTCGGTCGATGACCGTCCCGTCAACCGGCGCCGTAATCGTGCAATAATCCAAATTGCGCTCCGCTTTTTCGACAGACGCACGCGCCTGTACAACGCCGGCATCCGCCTGCAAAACCGACGCTTCCTCCATGCCACGGGCCGCTACGGCACTCTCGTATGTCGCTTGATACGAATCGTAATCGCTCTGCGAAAGCGCGAGCCCGACCCCAATCCTTTGCGCACGGTCCCAGTCCTTCTTCGCATGCGAAAGATCCACCTCCGCCTTCGCCAACGACGCCTTCGCAGATGTGACCGAAGCAACCGCATTGCTGAGTTGCGCGCGCGCAACGTCCAAATCCGCAAGGTATGTGACATCGTCAATCTTCGCCAATACCATGCCGTTCGTAACCGTGGAACAATAATCGACCTCGGCGCCTTCCGTATCCAAACCGAACGATACGATCTTGCCGCTGACCTGAGCACCGACGTCAACAAGCTCCTCCGGTTCAATCGTGCCGGAGGCCGAAATGGTCGACTGGACATCGCCGCGGACGACCGGAACCGTTTGATAGACAAAATGATTCCCTTGCTCCGCCGCCGAAGGTCGAACCATGCGCCACAACACAACAACAAGAATCGCAACAAGAAGAACAATGAATAACCGAATCGTAATTTTCTTCACGAATACCTCCTGACTGAATGCGGATTTAAGAATATGAATATAAATTCATTTTGTCAATCGTTTCTTTTCCCCGCCCCGCCGCGTACACCCCTCGCACCCCCTCGTGCCCCCTCGCCGCGTCCC
>JAEDLN010000149.1 GCA_016295275.1 Kiritimatiellia bacterium | reverse complement strand
CATCGCGCCCTACCGCAACGGGACCGCACCACGGGGCGCGGGTGGGGGCGCGGCAACGGGTGCGGGCGGTGCGCACGGCAAGAGGGCGCGGGCGGTGCGCACGGCAACGGGGCGCAGGGGGCGATTTACTGAGGCAGGCGATAGACGCGGACGTAGTCGATCCGATAGCGGGCGGGGAGGTCTTCGGAGCGTGGAAGTCCGGTCCAGCCCTGCATGATTTCGCAGTCGATATTCAGGCGGAGCGGGCGATGGTAGTGCAGGTTGGGAACGCGAAAGAGTTCCATTCCATCGAGAAACCATACGAGTTCGTCGGGCGTCCAAAGAAGGGCGCCGACGTGGAAGTCTTCCGTAAAATCGAACGGCATGACCTGTTGATGGCGAACGGGCTGGTTGTGGAGTCCGACACAAGCCTCCACATATGGCGTCCGGAGACGATGGAGGGTTGTAAAGTAGGTGCGATCGAGATTTGGTTCGGCCATACCTTCCGGGGTATCTCGCCGTCCGAAGACTTCGAAGATGTCGATTTCTTCGGAAAAATCGCCTTCCCGGTATTTGGCGGGCGGATCGAGCGGATCGTGCAGCCAAAAGGCATTGCAGACATTGGCGCGCATGGCTTGGAAACGGGCCTCGAAGTAGCCGTACAGGACACGTTCACGGGCTGTGACGTATGCGGTTGTGTAGGCGCCCATGCCGCGGGCGCGGTAGAGCGGAGGAATTTCATCCGGCTGCTGCATTGTGGCGGTCAGTTCGAGGCATCCGTTTCTGAGTCGGATATTGCGTCGATCGAAACAGCCGGGAGCGCGGCCGATCCACTGCGGGGAGGAATCGTCCCATTTTGTCAGATCGAGCGTAGCGGCATCGAATTCATCGCTGAAGCGCGGATCCAACCGATAATCTTTCAAAAAAGTCATGGATGAGAAGCTTTTCGGGGTGAGGCTTTTCACTTGTTTTGCGTAGGCCCTTCCTGCGCATTTTGCAAAACGGCCGGGCGGGCGGTACAGGGCCGGATAAACGAGAATCGTTCCTGGCTTTTTTACAGAGGCGGGCGATTGTTTCCGTCAACCCGTTGAAAAGCCGGAACGATTTTGTGGTTTGTTCTCCGGAAGACGGATGCCGTATGGGGAGAACGATTTGATGGGACGGGATTAGTTTTCGGACTCCGGGGTATTGCGGGTAATCAGGGGGCGCTGGAGCATTTGCTCGTAGATTTTGATGTACGCCTGCGCGCATTTTTCGTGCGTGAAAGTGTCGCGCGCGTCCTGCATGATACGGGAGATTTGCGCATTCCGGAGATCTTTGGGGAGGCTGTAGAAAGCTATTGCCTGATCGACGGCCCAAGAGAGGGCGTTGGCATCGTAGTCGTTGAAAACGAAACCGTTGCCGGTATTCCGGGCGACATCGAGATGCCAGACCGTATCGTGGAGCCCGCCCGTATTGTGGACGATCGGCAAGGAGCCGTAGAGGGCGCCGACCATTTGGGGGAGACCGCACGGTTCGAAGCGGGACGGCATGAGGACGAAATCGGATCCGGCGTAACCGATTCGGGAGAGCGATTCGTTGAAGTTGGCGACGGCCACCCGATCTTGAATGCCATGGAACGAGACGATGTCGCGGAAAATGCCCTGATATTGGCCATTGGCGACAATGACGACTTGCAGTTTGCGGTTCCAGTAGCGGCTGACGATTCCGTACAAGATATCGGAAAGAAGGGAGCAGCCCTTTTGGATGGGATCGAGTCGGGACGGCCAGAAGAAGATGGGGGCGTCATCGTCTTGCACCAGACCGAGTTCTCTTTGCAGATGCCGTTTTGCAGCGAGTTTGCCCTCCATTTGGTTTTTGGGATCGTACTTCAGGGGGAGGGCGGAGTCCGTCGAAGGGTTGTAGCTTTCGTCGGGAGCATTGAGGATGCCGACGGCGCAGCCCGCATCGCGTTTGGCGCGCATTTCCGCACGAATGGCGGGCGGAACCCAATCGTGGCGACCATCGGAGACTTCATTCAGGAATTCCGGGGAGACGGTATTGATGAAGTGTGCGGCGAAGATGCCGGATGCGAGAAAATCGACTGGGATATTGTTGTTTCGGGCGTCCCAGTAATCGTAGGGAGGCTTGTCGTAGTAGAGGTCGCCCCAGAATTCGGCGGCATCGATACCGACGTCCTCGATCCGTTCCAGCGCGATGTGTTGGGAGTGGATATTGTGGACCGTGAAGAGGGAAGGAATTCCGCGGCAGCGTGCGATAGCGGGAATCAGCCCCGTCATCCAGTCGTTGCAGTGAACGAGATCCGGCTTGACGGAGCGCATGATATTGTTGATGACCTCGCGTTGGAAGGCGAGGGCGATTTTCGGGTTTTCGCGATCGTCGTTCGAGTAGACGGATTCGCGATAGTGAAAGATACGGTCTTCCGCGAGATGGATACGCGATTCCGGGAGTCCGGCGCTCAAGTACAGCTGCAATTCGCGTTCGATCAGATTCTGGGAGTCCATGTGAAACATCTTCCGGTAATACGGAAGCGCGACATGGACATCGGCGCCTTGGTTAAAAAGGGCGCCGACGAGAGATGCGGAGACATCGGCAAGTCCACCGGCCTTGGCAACCATATGGTTTGCCCAGTTACCCATTCCCGCGGGGAGATAGGTAATCTCCGGTGTAACAATCAGGATACGAGGATTTCGTTTAGTAGGCATGGCAGTGATTGATGCGGGTTTGAAGTTGAAAACCCCGCTCCCACGGAGCGAAACCGCGGGGCAGGGAATGAAAGGCAGGCGGATATCGGGCGATATCGCCGTTTTATTTCCGGCTCTTGCGGTATTCGATTATTTGGAATCGGGAGCCCAGACGATGTATCCGGGCATTGTGTTTTTCCAAGAATCCACCGCAGGAACAACGCGAACCGAGAAGGAGAAGGTTCCGGTATCGGGGCAGGGAACATTCGCCTTGTAGGCATAGGAGCCGTTCCGGCCTTCTTTGGCGATTGCCATATCGATGGTTTTGCCATCGACGATTTCGCCTTGGGCGGCAGGGGTTCCGATGTAGAGTTGGACGCGAACGGATCCGGGCGGAATATCGCCGAGTTTGACCTTGGCCGTCACGTCGAAGGAATCTCCGACGACGTTATGGGAGAGGTCGCGCGAAACGGATGTATCCTCGACGGCGATTTTATTCCACTTGGAGAAGAGATCGTTCCGTGCCGCAACCTTTGTTCGAAGAGCGCCGAAGTTGTCGGCGGAGAGTTCGGCGAAGTTGTTGAATGCGGGCGTGTAGGAACCGCTGTAGTAGTCGGCGACCATGCGCGTCGAGGAGAAGCGCGCGATGGACATTTTGGCGGATTCCTTCATCATGCGGATCCAGCGGAGCGGAAGTTCGCCGTGCGGGCGATCGTAGAAGGTCGGAATGATTTCGGACTCGAGGATGTTGTAGAGAGCCTGGGAGTCGTTCCAATCCTGCTGATTCCAATCGGCGAATTCCTCTCCGTTCCCGATTGCCCAGCCGCATTCGCGGGAGTACCCCTCGGGCCACCAGCCGTCGAGCGTTGAGACATGGATGGCGCCGTTGATGCAAGCCTTCATGCCGGAGGTTCCGGACGCTTCGTTCGGGCGGCGCGGCGTATTGAGCCAGACATCGACGCCGCGGACGAGGCGACGGGCGATGTGCATGTTGTAGTTTTCGAGGAAAACGATACGTCCCTTGACGGCGGGATCCTTCGTGAATTCGATAATGCGTTTGATCAGCTGTTTGCCTTCATTGTCGGCGGGGTGCGCCTTGCCGGCAAAGATAATCTGCACGGGGCGGGAAGGATTGAGCAGGATTCGCTTGAGGCGTTCGGGATCGGCGAGCAGGAGGGTCGCGCGCTTGTAGGTGGCGAAGCGCCGGGCGAAGCCGATGGTCAGCGCGTCCTTGTTGAGGACGTTGCGGCAATCTTGGATTTCTTCGAAGGACGCATTGCGGCGGCGGGCTCCGCGCTCGAGAATTTCGCGAGCGGAGCGGACGAGGTGTGCGCGAGACGCTTCATGGACGCGCCAGAATTCTTCATCGGGAAGCAGGCGGATGCGTTCGGTCTGGGATTCGGTAAGCGGACGTTTTTCCCAGTTCGGTCCGAGCACCTCGGAGTAGAGGCGGTACTGATCCGTCGAAATCCAGGTCGGAACGTGAATACCGTTGGTCACATGGCCAATCGGGACCTCTTCGGTCGGGAATGTCGGCCACAGGTGATGCCACATATTGCGTTCGACGACGCCGTGCAGGCGTGCGACGCCATTGTCGTAGAGCGAGCAGTTGAGACCGAGGATGGTCATCGAAAGTTCGTTCGAGGAATTGTCGCCGAGGGCGCGGCCCATGCGTTTGATCGTTTCGGCGGCGAGACCGCCCTCGTTCTCGATTGCCTTGAGCTGCGGCCAAAGAAGACCGAGATCGAAGGTTTCGTTCCCGGCCGGGACGGGCGTATGGGTCGTGAAGACGGACGTGTTGCGCACAAATTCGTGCGCTTCATCGTAGGAGAGGCCTTTTTGCATGCACTTGGCGATCCGTTCGACGCCGAGGAATGCGGCATGGCCTTCGTTCATGTGGGAAACGGCAACCTGATAGCCGAGGGCGTCGAGGGCGCGCATACCGCCCATACCGAGGAGAATTTCCTGGCGGAGGCGATTCAGCTTGTCGCCACCATAGAGCTGACCGGTCACATTGCGGAGCTCGGGGCGATTCTCGGGGATATTGGTATCGAGCAGAATCAGCGGAATCCGTCCGACATTCAAGCGCCAAGCCGTGAAATGGAGTTTTTCGTTATTGGCGAGAGGGACCTGAAGGAGAAGGGGCTGTCCGTTCGAGTCGAGGCAACGGGAGACGGGGAGGGAGTGGACGTCGTTTTCGGGATATCCTTCCACTTGCCAACCGGTGGCATTGATGACCTGTTCGAAATAGCCTTCGCGATAGAAGAGACCGATACCGACCAACGGGATGTCGAGATCGGAAGAGGATTTGAGATGGTCGCCGGCCAAGATGCCGAGGCCGCCGGAGTAGATATGGATGGATTCGTGCAGACCGAATTCCATGGAGAAGTAGGCAATGCACCGGTAGTTGGTATCGCCGAACTTCTTCCAGTTGCGCGAAGTCAGGACGGATTTCTCGTATTCGTCCTTGACCTCGTTCATGTGTTCCAGAAACGCAGTATCTTCGCTCAGTTCTTCGAGGCGCTTCTGGCCGACGGTCGCGAGCAAGCGGATGGGGTTGTATTCGCAATCGCGGAAAAGCGTGGGGCCGATGCGATGGAAGAGCGCGGATGCTCTGATATTCCAACACCACCAAGCGTTATTGGCGAGGGTTTGAAGAAATGTCAAATTCTCCGGAATTTTCGGAGAAACGGTAAATGTGCGGAAACCAGTCATAAGGTGTAGTTTGTTGAGATGTCGACAACGGGTCGAAGCCTAGCAAAAACCACGTATTTTATCAAATGGACTGTTCCGAAAAACACAAAAAAAAGAAAACCGAATGGCAAGCCATCCGGTCGTAAAATGGTGCTCGAGGCGGGACTCGAACCCGCAATCGGAAACCCGACCAGCACCTCAAGCTGGCGTGTCTGCCAATTCCACCACCCGAGCACGGGTTGTTGGACAACGGCGAGAAGGTTACCAAAGAACAGGAGGTCTGGCAAGCGTAAATTTGCGAGAAAAACAAAACCGTAAGAAAATGTGCTTCCAAAGTCGATTTTCGGTGCACGCAACGGGGCGGTCCGCCTTGGGAGGTGTGAGGTGCGCGGGGGGAGCGCGAGAGGTGCGCACGCCATGCCGCACGAGAGGTATGCACGGGGAGGGGCACGAGAGGTGCGCGCGGCGAGGGTGCGCGGCGAGGGTGTAAATGGCGAGGATAATGGCGGTAGGGCGCGATGTCCCCATCGCGCCGCCCGGGTAATGCGCGTGGGTAATGGGGGGTGCGCGGGCGAGGGGGCGCGCCATGCCGCACGCGTGATATGCGGGAAACAAAGCCGCGCACCGCGCCGTTGGCGCGGCGGCGCGATGGGGACATCGCGCCCTACCGC
>JAEDLN010000148.1 GCA_016295275.1 Kiritimatiellia bacterium | reverse complement strand
TCCCTGATCGCCCTCGCTTTCGGCACGCGATGGTTCAATCGACGGCGAAAAAAACGCCGTCAATCCGGTCAATGACCATACCTGTCGCATCCAGCTTATATGCCTTATTGCGAAAAGAGCATTCCCCGCGATGCACATTTTACCCGCACGCTGCGCCACCCTGTTGCCGTGCCACTTGGCGGGGTTCGGGGGCAACCCCGGTCGATGTCCGCCGGTTCCGTCTCCCCATCCTCCCAACCCTTTCCGGCTCCTTCCGCAGCGATTTGGAAAAAAACAATCCTTCCCGGTGGAATTTTGGTGAATCTCCCGCTTATCCTCAGTGGAAAAACCTCTCTCCGCACCAAACCAGAAGGAAATCGATATGAGATACCGCCATGTATGCGCCAATTCCAATGAATGGATCGTTGTCCACCGCAACCGTCCGTCACAAGACAACGATAGCGTCTTCTCGTTGTTCAGCCTGATCGGAATCGGATTCGGGGCCTTGTTCATTCTATACATCCTTGCGCAGATACCCATCTGGGTCTATGCGATTATCGTCTCTCTGCTGGTGATTCGGTCCGTAAAGTGACGGCTCTACGAAGTTCCCATCGCAAGCCGTTTCTCCCGCCCCGAGCGACATTCCTACCTAAGAAAAACCTTTCGGAAAATAAAGCTTGCTACGCCTGATATTCTACGCCCCATAGGCGTCTATGTCAGCGACAAACGATTGCAAAACAGGTCCACCCCCATCAAAGGAAAAACAGTATGTCACAAGTTTACGCCAATCCCGACGACATTCGCGATTTCGCCGCACGCCTACAGGCTTGCGAAGAAAACATCGCGGAAGAAATCTCTTCCACATCCGCCGCATTCGCAACTTTGGGCGATACTTGGAACGACGCGAAACGCGCAGAGTTCGAGGAATCCTTTGCGGAACTGAAGGAGTGCATCCGGCGCTTTTCGGCCGCTTGCGACGAACAGGTTCCGCATCTGATCCGGCTTGCCGACCATCTCGATGAATTCAACAACGCCTTTTGCTGAACCAAATGGAAACCATTGCCTCAATCGAAAACATGGAAGATGTCGCGTCCGAACTCTCAAACGGACTCTCGGGTGCGGTAGATTCCGTCCACGAAACCAATTGTGCGCTCGATTCCATCTCGGAATCGACGAATGCGGCACTCGCAAACGCGGAAAAGGCAGTCGAGGAAACGCTGGCAGAAGTCTGTCGGCTGGAATCGCTCGTCCAGTCGCTCGAATCGCAAATATCCTCCGCAGACGGCGACAAAGAAAACGGCGAGGACAATTCCGCCAAAGACGAACTCGCTACCGCCCAGAACGATCTCACAGAAGCAAAAGAGGTGCTCAAAGACTGTGAAGAAAAGCGGGAAAAGGCTTCCGAAATATCCAAACAGGTAGAGACTTTGCGTCAACAGTTTCAGCAAACAAGTCAAGTTTCCCTGATGCGAATGGGAGAACTCGGCGAACAATGCGCCAATCGTCTTCGCCTAGCCAGCGAGGCATTGGAAAAATACATCGCCGAACATCCCAGATCGCCGGTGGCTTCGTTCGCCAACTGGTCCAGATGGACTCCTGCGGCAAACGTCCCGGTGACGCCCAATGTGCTTTCCGAACGAATGAAATCGGCAGATATCCGGGCAATCATTGCCCACGAGGCAGAGCGAGACCCGCGATTCAGATTCATAATCGAGGATTATCGGCAGCGCTGGACGACAACAAACGAACTGACGAAAAAAGCGGATATCTTCCGCCAGACGCGGCGGAATGTGAGCGGAGAACTGGCCGAGCGCATCGTGGTATCGACGTTCCGCCCGCTCGGAGATGTCTCCACGCAGGATCGAACCGTCTTTGACGACGGACGCTACACGAAGACGGATATCACAATCCGCAACTTGCGCGCACCATTGATTCTCGGGCGGGGAAACCACCTCTTCGCCCCAAAGGGGGGAACGGTGGCGTTCGAGGTCAAAGCGGGCTGTTCCGACTATCTGAAAGCGCAGGGAGACCATCTCGTGTTTCAAGCCGGTGGACATCGTGCGGCAAATGCCGCAGCGACCATCTGCACGGCGGACATCCATGACCTGCCGGCAGACAAGGAACGCGAACTGCGCGACCGCCTGAAAGCCGCCGGATCGCCCATCATCGGGATGCTCCCGCGCAAGAAGGATATCGATCGGTCGCTCTTCGAGGCAATTGCTTACGGAATCGGAAAGGAACGGATATGAACGACAACCTTGCAACGTCCCTCTCCCGGGCAATCGACCGCTTTCGGGAACAGACCCATAGCGAATTCACGACTCGCCTGACGAACGACATCCTCGAACCGATGGCGCACGAACTGGAAATCCTGTCATCCGAAATCGAACACACACAATTTGAACTCTCCAGACTCGAAACCGAACTCAAAGAAAACACCCCTGACCGAGCATGAACGTTATTCCCGAAGCCTATCATGAAATCCGCCGCCTCATTGGCGAACTCGACGCAAGCCTCGATGGCATCCCTGCCGAAGAGATCGCACAGGAGACGTCCATCAAATCCCGTGCAAAACAGCTGGACGCCGAAATCGTGAGGCTTCTCAAAAAGGCGGGTCATACGCGGGAAACCGTCGGCACTGACCCGATGTCTTCGCTCCGCCACGAAGAACTCGCATATAAGAGCAAGCGAGCCGGAAGCGAAGAGGAGGCTTCTATCGCCGCAACCCACGCGGATTCCATCCGCAAAGAGATTGAAAACCTGAATGCGGAAATCAAGAAAGACCATCAACGGGAGATGGCGTTGAAAAACCAAATCGATTTCCTGACAAAAAAAATCCGGAATCGGTATCTCGTTCAGGATATTTGGTACTGGATCTTCGACGACAAGGAGAAGGAGGAGAAGACCCGGATCGAAAAGAACTTGACGGACATCCAGGCGGAACTGAATCAGCTCCATGGAAAAAATCAGGACAAAAAGGCGCGTCTCTCGGCGCTCATCTCAAAAGAAACCGATCTTCGCCGCAAGGCAAATGAGATGACCGCCTTGATCGGGGAAAACTCCAATCGGCAAAATGCGCTCCGGTGCGCCGTCGAGAAAGCAAAAGAACACGAGAAGGTTCTCGCGGACCTGAAGCGGATGCGTGACAGGCAAGAGGCGCGCGCCGTGAACCGGGCGCAGGAAGGCAATGCCGCCGCAAAGGCACTCAAAGAGCAGATTGAACAGATTCTCGCTGTCCAGCCAAGGCTCGCAAAGCTCGGACCGAACGAATACGGACGCGCAAAGGCGTTTCCGGACGCATTCTCTTTTGGACGCTACCGTTTCTCTGCGGACAACGGAACAGCGTGGTCTGTTCCGCGCATCTTGCCGTTCCCCGTACCGAAGGCGCTCGTCTTCCCCGCGACAGAGTCCGGTACGGCTGCCATCCGCGAGTTTCTGCTGCGGTCGTTCCAGTGCCTTCCACCGGACTCGCTCGAGATCACCGTCTGCGATCCCGTCCGGATGGGGGCTTCGTTGAACGGCTTCCAAAAGCTTCTCGATAACCAAAAGCCGTTCGCCGGTGGAAAGTTCCCGACCGTTGCCTCCGAAATCGAGACGGCTCTTTCGCGTTTGCATGGTGCAATCGAGACATTCCTGCAAATGGAATGCACCGGAAAGATTCACGACTGGGCATCCTACAACGCAGAACACCCCGATTGTCCGAAAACCTTTCGGATTCTCGCGATGTTCGATTTGCCGGACCAACTCACAGACGTCGCGGCATCCTATCTCGCGAAAATCCTCGAAAACGGACCAACGTGCGGAATCCTGCCGCTCCTCGCGCTCGACCCGTCGAAGCTCGATCCAAGGCGGCACGCCGCACTGAAGACCGCTCTCCGATCTTTCGCGTGGAAGGCCGACCGACTCGGGAGTCTTCTCGGCGGTTTCCCGAAACTCCGGAATGTACACATCGACGCTGAGGATCCATGCGCCATTCCGGATGAAGCGGATGTGGCTGCGGTACTTGCCGGACTGTGCGCCGACTACAAAGAGCGCGATCGCTTCGCCGGTTCGCTGGAATCGGTCTGGAAAAACGAGCCACTCTGGGGAGCATCGTCCGAGAATGAGCTGGAAGCGACAATCGGATGGAGCGAGGAAAGCCGATCTCCTGTCCGATTCTCGCTGGGCGACCAGCCCGTCCATGCGTTGCTCGGCGGAACGTCCGGCTCGGGAAAGACGAACCTCCTCCATGTTCTCATCCATTCCCTCTGCCATCGATACGCGCCAAGCGAACTGAATCTCTACTTGCTCGACTACAAGGAAGCAACGGAATTCAACGCCTATGCGCATCCGCTCCTGCCGCACGCGGCGGGCATCGCGACGGAGAGCGATGTCGAATATGGCATCTCGGTCCTTCGCCATCTGGAGAAAGAGCGGATCCGCCGGTCAAACCTGTTCAAAGAAACCGGTACCGTCGATATCCGCGGATACCGGCAAAAATCCGGGAAGGCACTGCCGCGCATTCTCCTCGTCATCGATGAATTTCAGCGGCTGTTCGAGGGCGTAAAAGCAGGTGCCGAGGCGGAAACGTTGTTTCGAAGCCTCCTCAAACTCGGGCGCGCGGCCGGTATCCATCTGCTGATGGCAACGCAGACGCTGAACGGGCTCCAGAACATCGTCTCGATTCGAACGTTCCTCGGCCAAATGGCCTGCCGGCTCGCGTTGAAATGCACGCCGGAGGACTCGGCCACACTCCTCGCAACCGATAATCAGGCGGCTGCAGAACTTCCGGGACCGCCCCACTGCATCCTCAACAACGACCTCGGAAAGAAATCGGCAAATATCCGACTCTGCATTCCGCTGGCAGATCCGGATCGCTGCAAGGCACACCTGAAGGCACTCTCCACCGAAGCCGCCAAACGGAACGAAACCGTGGCAAACTGCCGCGTTTTCCGCGGCACGACACTTCCCGAACCGCCTCCGGCCGGTGCCTGCTCCGAACCGGAGAACAACGCCAAAGCTCTTCGATTCGCCGTCGGCCGGACGGCGGACTTCGAGGAGACTCCCGTGTTCGCAGATCTGTACGGAAAGAACCTTCTCGTGATCGCACGGCGTTCCGATATCGCCGACGGACTCCGACGTTCGATCGCGCGGGGAATTGCCGCCGCTGCAGGTACGAAAAACATCATCCTCTTTTCGGAGACCCCGGAAGACTGGCGTGAACTCGATCGCGCCGGGGACGTTGTTCGCGTCGACGATGAATGCATCTGCGAAAATCTCGAAAAAGTGAAGACTGTATCTGCCGAACGAAAGGTTATCGTTCTTGACGGATTCGAACGACTCCGCAGTCTTCACTCCTCGGGATTTGTTTCCTCCCGAAGCGGCTCCCCTGCCGAACAACTCCGTTCACTCGTCGAATGCCCGAAGAAGAGCGGTTTGCAACTGGTCCTCTTCTTCCGCGACTACAGCCGCGCGTACCAGATTGCCAAGGAATTGCTCTCCCTCTGCGATCTCCGTATCGGAGATATGACAATCTCCGATCCATCGAAATTCCTCGGATTCGAGGGAATCGGCCCTAGAGATGTACCCGTACTCTCCCCAACGAAGGCCATTCTTCTTGATCGCGATGCAGATGGACCGATTGTCTTCCGACCATTCGCATGAGCCGTATGCCCCCCTCAGGCCCCCGCTCCGACACAACCACACCCGAAAACGGCTTGTTTTTGCTTGCATTTTTTCAAAAAAATGAGAAAATGCACCCAAAATCCACCGCAAATGGATCATTTTTTTCGCGGGAAATCCCGCTTATCCCGTTGAAACAACGGGAATTAACAACCATCTCTGTGAACACCTGCCGAAATGGCAGGTCGAACAGCTTTGGCTACGGGCAAATTTTAGGAGGTCATAGCTGTGAACACCTGCCGAAATGGAAGGTCGAACAGCTATTCTGACCTCTCCAAGAATTTACTTTACGCCGCTGTGAACACCTGCCGAAATGGCAGGTCGAACAGCTTATTTCCCCATCCGTTATTGTAAAAGTCCCGCTGTGAACACCTGCCGAAATGGCAGGTCGA
>JAEDLN010000147.1 GCA_016295275.1 Kiritimatiellia bacterium | reverse complement strand
GCATTACCCGGGCGGCGCGATGGGGACATCGCGCCCTACCGCCATTACACCCGCGTGGGGTGCACCCGCCCCCCCAAAAATCTTTGTGATTCTATACAACCCGCTCAAAAGCTCTTTGTGCTCCTTTGTGTTCAAAATTTCCGTACCCCTCGCGTACCCGCCGCGCGCCACCGCCATTACCCGCGCGCATTACGCACGACCACGGGGCGATGCGCCGCGCCGTCGCCACTCGCCCGTGGCGGCTCGCCACTCGCCCGTGGCGGCTCGCCACTCCCAACCGGCTGTCGGGCCTCCCGACCCCGGCCGCAAAAAAAGGAAGAGAGGAAATGTTTTGCGATTTCCTCCCTTCCGCATTTGCAGGCGATCGATCGCCCGATAAAAGCCAAGCCTTAGACCCAGCCTTGTGCAATCATCGCATCGGCAACCTTGACGAAGCCGGCAATGTTCGCACCCATGACATAGTTGCCCTTGTGGCCGAACCGCTCGGCCGCAGAAGCGGCATTGTCGTGAATGGCTTTCATGATGCCTTTGAGCTTGTTGTCGACCTCTTCGCGCGTCCAAGAGAGACGCTCGGAGTTCTGCGACATCTCGAGACCCGAAACGGCAACGCCGCCGGCGTTCGAAGCCTTGCCCGGAGAGTAGAGAATCTTCGCGTTGAGGAACTGGTCGATGGCATCGAGCGTCGAAGGCATGTTCGCACCTTCGCCGACAACCTTGACGCCGTTCTTGAGGAGCGTGGCGGCATCATTGCCGTCCAACTCGTTCTGGCGGGCGCAGGGGAACGCGCAGTCGACCGGAACGACCCAAGGACGGCCTTCCGCATGGAATTCGGCCTTCGGGAACTTCTTGACGTACTCCGTGAGCTCGCCGCGCTTGACGGTCTTGAGCTCCTTGACGAATTCGATCTTTTCGGTGTCGAGACCGTCTTTGTCGTAAATCCAGCCGGAACGATCGGAGAAGGTCACCGGCTTGGCGCCGAGCTGGACGAGCTTCTCGGCGGCATACTGCGCGACATTGCCGGAACCGGAAATCGAGCAGACCTTGCCCTCAAGACCTTCGCCACGCGTGGCAAGCATGTTCTGGGCAAAATAGACATCGCCGTAACCGGTCGCCTCGGGACGGATCAACGAACCGCCGAAAGAAAGCCCCTTGCCCGTGAGAACGCCGGTAAACTCGTTGCGAAGACGCTTGTACTGGCCAAACATGTAGCCGACTTCACGCCCGCCTACGCCCATGTCGCCGGCCGGAACATCCGTATCCGCGCCAATGTGGCGGCAAAGCTCCGTCATGAAGCTCTGGCAGAAACGCATGACCTCGGCATCGCTGCGGCCGCGCGGCGCAAAATCCGAGCCGCCTTTGCCGCCGCCCATCGGAAGCGTCGTCAGCGAATTCTTGAAAACCTGCTCGAAGCCGAGAAACTTCAAAATCGAAAGGTTGACCGTGGCATCGAAACGGAGACCGCCTTTGTACGGCCCGATGGCACTGTTGTACTGGACGCGATACCCGCGGTTGACATGCAAACCGCCCTGATCGTCCGTCCAGGGAACACGGAACATGATCACACGTTCCGGCTCGACCAAACGCTCGAGAACGGCGTTCTTTTCATATTTCGAATCTGCCGAAAGAACCGGCTCAAGCGTGTTGAGAACCTCGGTTACGGCTTGGATGAACTCCGGTTGATCGGCGTTCTTTGTCTTGACCTCGTCAAGAACTTTCTGTGCGTAGCTCATAGAATGATTTTGAATGCTAATTCGGTTGAATGAACCCTAACCACATCGGAGTTTTTCAGTACGTGAAATGAAAAATCACCGCAGATTATCATGCGAAAAACTATAGCAAAAGCGACTTTTCCCGTGCAAGTGGATATGCTACTCTTTTTTCGGTTATGAAACGAATCTCTCATCCGATCTCCGCACTCCTCCTTGCCGTTTTTGCGTGCGCCGCAGAAGCTAATGCCCATGCGCAAACGGCTTGCTTGCGCGTGCAAAACGGCAAAAGTGCAGCCTACGCAGTCGTTTCGCCAAACGAAGCGGGGCATGTGCTCGAATGGCATCCGGACGGCTCCGAAACCAATCGCTTCTGGAAATCCCCATTCCCCGATCGTCTCCTGTACAAATGGAGAAACGTCGGAGGCGAAAGAACCTGGATCGGGCCGCAGACTCGCTGGCAAGATTTTTCCGCCGATAACCTCGCTTGGCCGCCTCCGTCGTTCCTGGAAACGGTTCCATTCGATATTTCCCCGGAATCCCTTCCATTGCAAGGCTCGGCGACCCTCCAAACGGTCGACAATACGCCCCTGGATTGCCGCCGGGTCGTATCCCTTTCGACGAACGGCACTCTTTCCGTTCGGGCTTCGTTCCATTCCAATGCCGCCTCCGAACCGAACCCGGTCTCGCTCGCAGACTACCAAATCTGGAGTGTGACGCAACTCCCCTTCCCGCTTTCCGCCACCGTTCGTCTCGCCGACGCAAAACGCATCGAGAACGGCGTCCTGGGAAGCGATGCCGTCATCCCCCACCCCATCCGCGATCCGGAAAACAAAACGGCCTTTTTCGATCTTGAAAACATTCGGCTTCCGCCATCCGGCGGCGCAAAATGTTACCTGGACGGCGATGCCTTCATTCTCTCGTATCCCGATGGAAAACTGACCATCACGCAAACGGAGTCCGCGCCCTTGCCGGAATACGAAGTCCCATACCGCGCTCAATTCTACTGCGGCGGCCATGTCGATATCCCCGGTCCGCAAGGGCGCTACATCGAGGTCGAATTCGCAGGCCGCGCCGATTCCCCGATGACCGTGCAATTCCAATGGGAGCCGGTCGAACCTTGACGTAGACTCCTAGCGCACCCTCCCTTTTTCCAAAACGCCGACTCTCCATGCCTCCTATCCAGAAAAAAAAGCCCGCCGGAAAATCAGCCCGTCGCAATGCCGAAACCTGCGACGATGAAACGTCGTTTATCCTCATCCAAGGCGCACGCGAACACAATCTGCGCAATATCGACGTCAAAATCCCCCTGCACGCGCTTTCCGTCGTGACAGGCGTCTCCGGCTCCGGAAAATCCACGCTTGCTTTCGATATCCTCTTCTCGACCGGTCAAGCCCGCTTTCTCGAATGCGTCAATGCCTACGCCCGCCAATTCATTCAGCCGCAGGCAAAACCGGATGTCCGAAAAATCCTCCATCTGCCGCCTACCGTCGCAATCGAACAGCGCCTCTCCCAAGGCGGCTGGAAGTCGACCGTTGCAACCGCTACCGAAATCCATACGGATTTGCGAATGCTTTTCTTGACGCTCGGTACGCAATATTGCCCGGATTGCAATGTCCCCGTCGAAAAACAGTCCGCCGCCCAAATCGTTGATGCCGTCTTTCGCCGACACCCGAACCGCCAGATTTCCGTCCTGACGCGTCTCGTTTCCGCCCGCAAGGGAACCTACCAGGCTCTCGCCCTCTGGGCAAAACGAAACGGCTATGAACATCTCCGATTGGATGGAAAATGGGTTCCTACCGCCGATTGGAAACTGCCCTCGCGCTATCGGACGCATGATATCGATCTCGAGGTCGGTACGTGCCTCGCAACCGAACGTAATCGGGAGCAACTGTTCGCTTGGGTCGAAAAGGCGCTCCGACTCGGCAATGGCATGGCCCGTATCGCACCGGGCGGCGTTTCCCTGCAAGACAAGGCCATCGCGTCATTCGGTCCCGCCGCCGAATATATCGTCTCGACGGCGCGCGTCTGCCCGACCTGCGGACGCTCCTTCGAAACGCCCGATGCACGCCTCTTCTCGTTCCACGCGGCTCGCGGCCGTTGTCCCGCTTGCGGAGGATTCGGCGCCGGAAAATGCAAACACCCGGACCCGGAACGAAAGCACGCAGACTACGGACCACGCCTGGAAGCGACCTCCTTCGCCGATGCCGTCCGGGAAGACGCCCCCGACGATATGGATGTCATTTGCCCCGTTTGCCAAGGCAGCCGCCTCAATGCCGAAGCCCTTGCTTTCCGTTTCCACGATCTCTCCATCGCCGATTTTTCCCGGATGACGGTCGACCAAGCTTCCGCATGGTTTGCCGATTTTCACCCCACCGCCCGCGAAAAGGCCATTTCCGACGGAATCCTTCGGGACCTGCGCGTCCGACTCTCCTTCCTGCAATCCGTCGGACTCGGCTATCTTTCGCTCGACCGCGCCGTGCCGACACTCTCCGGCGGCGAATCGCAACGCATCCGCCTCGCCGCACAACTGGGCTCCAACTTGAGCGGCGTCTGCTATGTTCTGGACGAGCCGACCATCGGACTGCATCCGCGCGATACCGCAATTCTTCTGGATACGCTCTGCGCTCTGCGCGACAAGGGGAACACAATCGTGCTCGTCGAACACGATGAACAAACCATGCGCCGAGCCGACTGGATCTGCGATCTCGGCCCAGGAGCCGGAATCGAGGGCGGACGCCTTCTCGCGCAAGGACCTCTGCAAGAGATTCTCCGCTCCCCGCAATCGCGTACCGCTGAATGTCTGCGCCATCCGATGAAACATCCGTCCCGCGGAACCTACCGGTCGCTCGAAACGTGCGAATTCCTGACCATCCGGAATGCATCGCTCCACAATCTCAAACAGATTACGGTCGAAATTCCGCTCAATCGCCTGACGGTCGTTACAGGCGTCTCCGGATCCGGAAAATCAACCCTCGTCCGCAATATTCTCTACGCTTCGCTCGAACCCTTGACCGGCGGAGGAAAACCGAAAGCGATCGGCTGCGAAAGCATCGAAAACTGGCAACAGCTGAAACGAGTGCTGGAAGTGGATCAGTCCCCAATCGGACGCACCCCTCGCTCCTGCCCCGCGACCTATGTCGATTTTTGGAAGCATATCCGCACTCTTTTCGCCTCCGTTCCCGAAGCGCGCGTGCGCGGCTGGGACGAAAGCCGCTTCTCTTTCAATCTGACAGGCGGACGCTGCCCCGTCTGCGAGGGGCAAGGCGTCGTCCGATCGGAAATGTCCTTCCTGCCCGATGTCGTTTCTCCCTGCGATCGCTGCAATGGGGCGCGTTTCAATCCGGAAACCTTGCTCGTGCGCTGGAACGGCAAGAATATCGCCGAGGTGCTCCAAATGTCCGTTTCGGAAGCCCTCGATTTCTTCGCCAGAATCCCGCCGGTCGTCAATGCCCTCCAATTGCTGAAAGACGTCGGCCTGGGCTATCTCTCTCTGGGACAGCAATCCAGCACCCTTTCCGGAGGCGAAGCCCAACGCATCAAGCTCGTGACCGAGTTGGCACGCTGTACGCCCCGACCCGGCATGCGCCAGACCCCAACGCTGTATGTGCTCGACGAGCCGACCGTCGGTTTGCACAGCGCGGATATCGCCAAGCTGCTGACGGTTATCCATCGGCTTGTCGATGCCGGTCATACCGTTGTCATGATCGAACACAACACGGATGTCATGCTCGACGCCGATGCGCTTGTCGATCTCGGTCCTGAAGGCGGAAACGACGGCGGTAAAATCGTGGCGGCCGGCGCTCTCCCCGTTCTGCTCGCAGATGAATCGCTCGCAAAACGCTCCCATACGCTCGCGTGCCTCCGCGAAGAGCTGAAGAAAAAATAAGTCGCTATTGCCGCGCACACGCCGCGACAAAGTCCGCCAGCAATCGGTCAGGTGACGCCTCCGTCGTCAGAAGGGGCGCATCCGCCGCAGAGCCATACAACCGGAACCGAAGCCGCCAAGCATGGAGCGCTTGCCGGTCGAGCCGGAGAACGGCACGATCCGCCTCCGTCATGCGCCCCTCGCAAAGTCGCGCGTAGATCGTGCGGTCCGGTCCGTACAGCTTGTCGCCGACAACCTCCAGACCGACCCCGCGAATGGTTGCGCGAATTTGGTGCGTGCGCCCCGTCAGCGGTTCGCACGCCAGCAGCACATAGCCGGGAACCCGCCCGCCGTCCACCCCGACCGACTCCCAAGAAAGCCTGCGAATGCGCGTGCAGGCCGCTTCGTGTCCTTCGTTGGAAACGGCTTCCCATGCGCTTCTCGAATACCACCGTTCGAAACGCCTGGATTTGTGGACGATTTCATCGTGAACCG
>JAEDLN010000146.1 GCA_016295275.1 Kiritimatiellia bacterium | reverse complement strand
AAAGATTTCCGTCACGCGCTCGTCGGCCGAAGTCGAGAGCGAATCGCAATACAAACGGTTGGCATCGCAATCGATCGCCACCTCAATGCCGGAAAGCGAAGGCGGCATGCGCGGAAGCATCTTTGTCTTGACGTCCTCACGCAACTCGCGGCGCGTTTCGCGGTTCAACGCTTCGGCACCCTCTTCCTTCATCAGTTCGATTTCCTGCATCTTCGTGTAGGTATCGAGTAGAACCTTCGGCACTTTGCGTTGCGCCTTGGTGAGCACCAAATGGATGAACTTGCCGGCGCGGCAGGTATCCCCGACAATTTCGCTGTCCAGCAAATGGCGAGGAGACACCCATCCCTCCAGAGGGTCTTCCTTCAGCGTTTCAATCGGCGGAAGCGCATTTTCCGCAAAGCCGGCCAAACTTTCATCGGTCAACTTCGCCTCAAATTCATAAACACGAAAATTCGTGGAACTGCGTTCTAAAGACATACGATGCTCCTTGGGTTGGAAGTTAAGGGGTAGCCGTGGCTGTTTTCTTCGTTTCCACGGCGGTATTTTCAATCGAAAGCGGCATGGAAACCAAAGGGAAAAAGTCCGGTTCCGGGATGATTTCCGACAGTTTTGTTTCCCACATCGCGGCGGCGTCCGGATCCGGCTTTGTCAGCCCGCGTCCGGACTTGCACCAGCTGATCAGCGTTCGAATGGCCGTCTCATTGCCGGCTTTTGCCGCGCGATCGTACCAAATAAACGCCGCATTGTCGGAACGGGGAGTCCCGATTCCCGCGGCAAATCGTTGCGCCATCCGAACCTGCGCCCAGCCGCGTACCGGCTGCGAAAGCCGTTGGAAATTCGAAAGCGCGCGCAACCAGGTAAACTGCAACCCGGATTCATTGGGAACAATGCCGCCGGGAACGGACAAAAGGACCATGGCCGGAACATTTCCATGCTGCGCAGCGCCTTTTACATACTCCAAATAGTCATTCTCTCGCTCCGTGATAATGATGCGATTGAGATGGAGGAGATAAACCACGCGCGTCTGCGCCATCGAGGCATGCTCCTCATCGCCAAGCGCCGCAAAGGCCTTCTCAGCCGCTCGATAATACGCGATGGCTTCACGATCGCGGTCCGATCGCACCTGAGAAGCGGAAGGCGGCAACTTCCGGTCGCTCGCATACCAATCGCCCAATAGCATGCAAGCCCACGCAACGCGCCCTTCCGCCGCGCCGCGTAAATAGAATAAGGCCTTCGCCATGTCCGCAGGCGCCGTCAGACCCAGCAATCGCTCATATCCGTAGAAAAACGCCGCGGCATGCGAATCGTCGGCCATTTTGGAAAGCGATTCCATAAAGGGAGAAATCTGCCGGTCGAGATCCTTGGCCGCAGGAGATTCCAAAACAGCCTCTTTCCCCGTCAATAACGGCGTAAACGCAAGCCGTAACGCCGCTAGCACATTGCCCTCTGCCGCCTCGACACGAACCTGACTCTCCGGTATGCCGAACAAATCGACCATCGCCTTCTTTTGGTCATTCGTATCCGTTTTCGCAACATGCCCTTCTTCCATCTCTTCCGACAAGGGAATCACGTGAACGGAGGAATAACTGACGCTGGACTCGAACCCGAAACGCATTCGGTCCCGCCGGTCGCTCCACCGCATCCAGTACAGTACCCCATACGCAATCGCGGCAATCAGCGCAAGAAAAACAAAGCCCCTGAAAACAGCAACAATAATAATAGCCGATTCCGATCCGCTCTCCGCCCAAAAACGAAGACGCCTCTTCTGACCGTTGTTCGAACTGCGCCAAATGCTCGATTTGCGGTGATGGCGGTGATGATGGTGGGAACTCGTCGAACGGCGATACCCGACGAACGCCTGTGACGCATTCGGCTGCTGTGCCGTCCCGGCCGCCAAATCGGAAGCGCCTGCCGCCGTATCCGTTCCAACGGGTTTGCCCTCAATGGCAAGTAGCCCGTTGGGTTGCGTCAACCGTTCCAATCGATCGAAACAGTCGCCGATTCCAGAGGAAACAAATTGCTCCAAAACAAACCGAAGCGTTTCAACGGCCGTCGTCGACTCCCCTTTTTCGATCTGAAGCGCCGCTTGGAGAAAATAGCGTCCGGAACGGCTCTTCTCCGAAAGTTCCAGCATTTCACGGATCAAAACGGCATACTCGGCCAGATTTTGCGCAACAGGCACTTCCCCGTCCGCCAACTGCCAACCATCGATTAACGCGACATACCGATGCGACCGGGAAATCTCGTTGAGGGAAATCGCTTCCGCCCGCAAGGAGTTGGGAACCGCACCAATGCTGTGCAATGCGGCCAGTCCTTCCAGTATGTCCAACAGAATGTGATCCCGGTCCCCAGCGGCCAGCGGCTGGTCGATTTCTTCATACAACTCGCGAAGATTGAAAACCGTCGTCAACTGCTCGCCTTCTTGCGTATCGACTCCATTCGGACGAGTATTCTTGAAAGGCGTCTCGGTCGAACGCTCCGTTATCCCTTTTACGTGGTCCGTCCGAATCCATGGCAACCCATTGTCCTCCCCGCAGACGAAAAAGTGGGATACCGTATGACAGCTTCGAATGATACCGGAAAGCTGGACCAGTTTTCGATAGACGGCCGCAATCGCTTCATTCGAACAGGCGCAATCTTCCGGCGGCACCAGCAAATCGAGCACGTGCGCAACCGATCCGTACAGAACCGTATAGCGCTCGCCAAGCGCCTCCATCCCCAAATAAGAGAGAACGGTGTGCGGACCAATATGGGAACCTTTGGAAAGTCGTGGAGTGGGTGAATCGACCATGGAAAGCAAAATTCAAAACGGACGCCGGTATGCCGAAACGCAAAAGCAATGCATGCGGGAAAAAGACGACGGACAATCAGGGATCGATATTGACAATCTTTCGAATCGTCAATGCTCCGCAGATCAAAAGAACGACAACGGCAACCAATGTTCCAATACCAACGGGAGAAGTCAAAAAGGGATGAAGCATTCCGGGATTCACGACATGAAGCGCAAAACCGATTGCAATCGGCATCATGGATAAGATGATACCCTGCAAACGCCCCTGCGCCGTCAGCGTCTTGATGCGCTCCTGAATCCGAAGCCGGGCTCTGATCGTCTTTGAAATGGTCTCGAAAATCTCCGCCAGATTTCCGCCCGTGCTGCGCGCCGTTTCAATCGAAAGCACGACCAATGACAGATCCTCCGAACCGATGCGGGAATCCAGATTGTGAAGTGCCTCCTCAAACGGAACACCTACGCGCGTCTGATGCAAAACCGTTGCAAATTCCTCCGAAATCGGATGGACCCCATTTTCCGCAATGTGCTCGACCGCCTGCAGAATCGAAAACCCAGAACGCATCGCGTTGCTCATGTCCGAAAGCGCATCCACCAATTGCAAATTGATCTTGTCCCTGCGACGCTGCCGCATCACCGTCAACAACTTCGAAGGAGCCAACAGCATCAGGGAACCCAATCCGCAGGAAACCGCCAGCCGAACCAAAATCACAAGCAGACTGCCACGAAACCCGCCCAATACGAGAAACGAGAGAAATGCCGCAATCGCCGCACACAACCAGGCGATTTCCGCAATCCTGCCCGGCGGAATGAACAAAAACAAATCTTCAAACCCGACCGATGTCTTGCGGGAATAGCCCCTTCCATACGAAATTGCCCCCTTCTCTAAAACCTGCAAACCAAAAACGCAGAGCCCTGCAAAGCTGAGCCCCGTCAAAAGCGGAACAAGGATGGCTAGTAGCTTCGTGGATATCATATCAATTTGTGTGGATGCATCCATCATAGCAGTTTTCCAATCCTTCTTCAATACGAAACCCTCTCCACCCTTATCCCGGATTTTTCGGGGGTTCGATGGGACAATGGTGCGTGAAAACTGTCCCAAAAATCCCATCCGTCCCAGTTGTCCCAATCTTTGTCCGCAAGAAAAACGCAAAGATTAGGATATCTTGGCGAGGGGCGCGAAAAAAGGTGGCGAGCCGCCATGGCAGAATCCGGAAAAAAGTCTCTCCTTTTCTTTGTGTCTGGCGAAAATCTTTTTTAGCCAATATATACAAGCGAAATTGAAAACCTGGGATAATTTATCCCGAATTTTCCCGGGATAAGGGTGCAGTGCTCGATTAACCTTGTCTTCCTCATGCTGGAAAGCATACCATATGCATGTATAGTGTATTAATTCTTGTGTATCAATAAGTTCTGACCCTTTGACCCTAGAGCGAACTTACTCGCCGGGATCCGCCTTCGACAACGGGAGTGCCGTCCTGCGGCCCGGCGCAGACTCCCCTTTCGCCTCCCGTTCCGCCCGCTCGTCCTCGCGGGCGGCGACTCATCAGATGATAAATCCGGCACTGCTCGATTCCTCATGCTGGAAAGCATACCTTATTGTTCTGGACATATTAATCCTCTTATGGTAGTATTTCATCCGTCATGAAAACAAACACCATTTTCAACATCAAGATACAAACCTCGACGTAGCGATCAGCCCTGCGCAAAAAGGCATTCACATTGTTTGAGAAGAAGACCCGCCCATGCGATGCGGCGCATATCCTACACGTTCATGCTGCCACTGTAGCCCGGTGGTTTAGGCGATTTGCGAAAGATGGCCAAGCCGTTGTGAAGGAGGACCGTCGTGGTCCGAAACCTGGGCACGATAAGAACAAGCTGGGCATCGAGAGTCTCCAGCGCCTGAATCGCGTCATTCGAGACAAGACACCCGAACAACTCAAGTTTCCGTTCGCACTTTGGTCTTCGCGGGCCATCGTGGAATACGTCGGGCGTGAGTTCAAGGTAAAGATAAGCCGTCGGACAGCACGCCGCTACATGCAGAAGCTCGGCTACACGTATCAATGTTCCGTAAAGGCCGCGCGGGAACAAAGTGCTCCGGCTGTCCGGAAATGGCTCACGGAAGAATACCCCGAAATCAAGAAAGAGGCGGCTCAATGCGGTGCTACGATTCTATGGGGCGACGAATCGTGCGTCATGGCGGCTGAGACGAAATGCCGGGGCTACTCGCCCAAGGGCGTGTCGCCCGTGCTGCGTAAGCCTGCGAACCGTGTAGCGCGATACAATTTCATTTCCGCCGTCGGAAACCGCGGAGATCTGTTCTTTAGGACATTCAAGGGGCCGATGAATGTGGACCTGTTCGAATCATTTCTAACATATCTATGCAAAGACGTGGGGGAACCTGTTTTCCTAATCGTGGACAATCTAACCTAAATTCGGCAGTTGAGTCTCTAAAAAGCGCACGAAGTCCTTGAAAATACAGAACTAAATCAACGTTCGTGCTTTCACCAAATGGGTGAAAAGCAATAATGGGGAAAACCTTGATTTTATCGCCTCAAACGACGATTCGTGTCATCCAACTGCCGTTTTTAGGTCTAAAGGTCCATCACGCCAACAAACTAACCGAATGGCTAAAGCCACGCGCCAACCAGATTCGACTGTTCTACCTTCCGAGTTATTCGCCGGAGTTGAATCCAGACGAATTCGTGAACCGCGACGTCAAGGCTGGTCTGTCGGAACAGACGATACCGAACACGGGCGATGGAATGGAAAAAGCCGCAACGACCCACCTGCAAAGGCGAAAGGAAGATCCGGCCGCTGTCAAGAGGCTCTTCCATGCACCATCCGTCCGTTGTGCGGCCGATTGACACGAGACATTAATTGTGGCCAACACAATATACCCTCTCTATCCCGGATTTTTCTGTAGTTTGCAAAAGTAAACGCACCTGATTAGATTTATCTACTTTCGCAAACTACGATTTGAATGAACGATGCGTTCACATTCAGACGCTACCCGTGTATTTAGTGTCTGCCCATCAAAGCTTCGTTTTGACGCGAGGTGCAAGCTTGCGCACCTGCGAGCGATGGCACACCGTTGCCATGCACCTGCAGAAACACCAATACATTATGCTATGTCGTCCTCGATCTCCAGTAAGTGGTATGTTGTCGCACCATCTGGCGAGGCCATGAAAAAGACCAAAAAAAGAGGCGGGAGCTGGACGCCGAACAGATTTGAGACAAGAACCGAGAGCGCAATACTGGTCAGGGTGGTGTTTGAAAGCTTTGTCATAA
>JAEDLN010000145.1 GCA_016295275.1 Kiritimatiellia bacterium | reverse complement strand
CCGATGGCGCGGCGGCGCGATGGGGACATCGCGCCCTACCGCCAAGCCGCACGAGCGTGGAGCACGAGGGGAGTGCGCGGCGAGGGGCGCGGGCGGTGCGCACGCAACGGGGCGGGCGGTGCGCACGCAACGGGGCGCACGGTGTGGGGCACGGCAACGGCGCGCGGCCGCGGGCGAAGAGGCGCGGGGGTGCGGGATGCAAAGCCGCGCACCGCGCCGGTGGCGCGGCGGCGCGATGGGGACATCGCGCCCTACCGCCAAGCCGCACGAGCGTGGAGCACGAGGGGAGTGCGCGGCGAGGAAGCGCGGCAACGGGGCACGGGCGGTGCGCACGCGAGGGGACACAGGGGGGCACGGGCGGTGCGCACGCGAGGGGACACAGGGGGGCGCGAGGTGGTGCGCGCGAGGCTTATGGGGTATGGAGGGAGCGGAAGAGGCGGTCGAAGAGTGAGGCGATTTCGGCCCAGGAGAGGATTGGGATATCGGTTTCGGCATGGTTTGCGATCATGCCGGAGAGGGACGGGGTTTGGAGGAGGGCTTTGAGCAAGGGGGCGTAGTCGTCTGTAAGAAGCGCATTTCGGCCGTTTTGGAAGATGAGATTTGCGCGACCGTCGAATCCGATATAGGGCTTTTTCCAGCGAAGGTATTCCTGGAGTTTGGCGTTGCAATCCTGATCGGCGGTACAGACGAAGGCGTCGGCCTGACGCATGATGTCGAATTGCTGCTCTTTGGAAACGAAGCCGAGAAAGCGGCAATTGGGCGAAGCGTAGCGGTCGAGATAGGGATAGTGGCGTCCCGTGAGATAGAGTTTGATTTCCGGAGGGAGGCGCTGCATTGCCTTGCAGACATCGGCGGTACGTTTCCAGTTGGCTTGATCGCCGGTATAGACGATCTTGAGGGCACCTTCGAGGTGGAAGGTCTGTTCGGGGGGCGGGAGCAGTTCGATCGGATCGGCGCCGTTTGGGATATAGGTTGGCTCGATTTTCCAGGAGCGGCCGCGTGCCTGCAGGAAGCGCGAAAGGGTGACGACGTGATCGGAGCGTGTTACGATGAGACGCTCCATTACATTCATGAGGATTCGTCCGAGCCATCCGAGGCGATCGCCCCAGATGTCGCCGTAGGCGTCATCCCAGCCATGGACGACGGTGGCGGCGCGGGCGGCGGCGCCGGCGGCACCGGGGAGGAGGCGGCAGAGGAGCGGATTGAGGGCGGTAAAGGCGCCGTAGGTATAGATGATATCGGGTTGGAAGGCGGCGATTGTTTGTCCGAGTCTCGGGATGGATTGCGTGGTTCGGCGTCCGGCCCATGCGACATTCCAACCATGCGTGTAGTAGAGGTGGCGCATGATTGCGCCGAGGGTATAGGGCTGGCGGCGGGCGTGTTCATCGATATCTTGGATCGATTCGTACCAAGGGGCCTTCTCGCTGGAGGCGACTAGGATCCGGCATTGTCCGGGTTTGGCGCGGGGAGGCGGCGGCTCGCCGGGGCGGGGGTAGGTCGGGAGCGGGTTTGCGGGGGCGGTGGTTTGCGTCGGTCTGGAAGCGGGGGTGGAAACGGCCTGTGCGAGCGCATCGAAGGGTGCTTTTTTCAGGGCATCGGCCCAGTCGCCGGCGGCGGAGAGGATTTGTCCGGCGGTGACAGAGCGGATGGCGAGCCATTGCCGAAGGAGGGCGACGGGAAGGAATCGGGAGAGGTCTTTTCGGATGGTTTGCGGTGGGATGGCGACGCGGAGGCGTCCATCGGGGTACGGCCAGAAATCGAAGCGTCCGCTATAGCCGTTTACGATACTGACGGTATGGGCGCCGGCGAGGGCGGCGAGATGAGCGGGGGCGGAATCGTTGGCAATGACGAGGTCGGCGTCCTGCATTCGCCGGGCCAATTCGGGCAAGGAGACGGAGCTGATCCAATTTTGGATGCGCGGGGAATGGAGGCGTGCGAGCGGACGGGCGAACGGGCGCATGGCGTCGCGGCCGCCTGCGAAGGCGACGGTAGCGGTGGTATGGCGGAGGAACCAGCGGGCGAGTTGCAGCCAGACGGCGCGGCGTGGGCGGCGGCACCAGTGGCTGGCGGCGGGGCAGAGGATGACGAGTCGGGAGTCCCGACCGCCAAGTCGAGAGGCTCGACAGCCGTTTTGGGAGTCCCGACCGCCGTTTTGGGAGTCCCGACCGCCGAGTCGGGAGGCTCGACCGCCGAGTCGAGAGGCTCGACCGCCGTTTGTTTCCTCGGGCGGGAGTGCGAGCGCGAGCGGGGGGGAGCAGGGTTCTCCGGTCAGGGCTGAAACGAAGGCGCAGTTCCGGTGAAAGACGAAGCGTTCCGGAACGGGAATTTGGCAAGCGTCGAGATCGGGGTATTGGGGTGCGGGTGCCGGCAGGAGGCGTGTATAGGCGCGATCGCCCGGCAGGGGGGCGGGAGCGGCGGGGCCGATAAGGATTGGGGCGAGATCGACGAGAAAGTCATCGAGGAGCCGATCGCGGTAGAGGCGAGCGGAGATGATTTCATCGAAGCGCAAATTCCGGATGGTTTCGCGAATCGGGCGTTGCCGGTTGGCGATGCGTTTGCGCCGGATGGAAGGGGGAAGGAGGTTTTCGAGGGAGGTTCCGAAGAGGGTGGAGGCATTTTCGAGCCACAACCATTCATCGGCGAGGTTGGCATCGAATGCGAGTGCGAAGTCGCGCCAGACGGCGTTTCCGAGGATTGTCAGGCGGGTATTGCGGTAGGCGGCGCTGTTGCGCAGGGAGAGGAGCGTATTGCGGAACAGAAGGTAATCCCCGATTCGATCCAGCTTCACAAGCAGAACCCGCCGTTGCCGCGCGGATGCGGGACAGGACGGCGGGTTTCCGGAAGAACCCGGAGGAAGAATGATTCGGGGATTCTTCACGGCAATCGATTTCGCTTACAGACGAAAGCCGAATTCGGGCTTTTCGGGAAGGGCGGCGAGCACTTCGGCAATCAGCTTGGAGCACGCTTCGAGATCCTTGATCGAAATGGTTTCGACTGCGGAGTGCATATAGCGCAAGGCGATGCTGAGTTGGACGACGGGGACGCCGGCGCGCGTATGGCGCATGGTGAAGGCATTGGTTCCGTTGCCGCGCGGGCGGGCCTGCACCTGCAGCGGGATCTCGTGTTTGGCGGCGATTTCCTTGACAAATGCGACGAAAGCCGGATCGTAGTTCGGTCCGACGCCGATGACGGGTCCGGCGCCGAGTTTGAGCTCGCCATTGAGTTTTGGATTCGACTGCGGCGTGTCGCTTGCGAAGGTGACATCGACGCAGATGCCGAGCATCGGATCGATTCCGTAGGCGGCGACTCCGGCGCCGAGGAGGCCGAGTTCCTCTTGGGTCGAGCAGACAAAGTGTGCGGCGACATTGAGAGGACGCGCTTGCAGGCGGCGCAAGGCATCCATGATGACATAGACGCCGCAGCGATCGTCGAAAGCGCGTGCGCTGACGATATCGGAGAGGAGGGGACGCCATTCGGCCTCGACGACGCCGAAGGTTCCGATCGGGGCGGCCTGCTGCGCTATTTCAGCGGAAGAAGCGCCGATATCGATCCACAAGTCGGAAAGTTCGCCGACGCCGCTATCGCGTTCCTTGGCGGTCATCAGGTGGATCGGTTTGCGTCCGATGACGCCGTTGACGAGTCCATTGGGTCCGTTGAGGATGATGCGTTCGCCGGGCAGCAGTTGTTTGTTGACGCCGCCGACGGTCGAGAAATAGAGAAAGCCGTTGGAATCAATATATTGGACGAGCAGTCCGATTTCATCGCAGTGCGCATCGATCATGACGCGACAAGGCGCGGAGGGGTTTCGCACGACATGAAGATTTCCGAGCGGATCGAGCCTGATCGAATCGGCATAGGGTTTGGCGAATTCGGCCACAATCCGTTGACCGGCGACTTCGGCACCGGACGGGGTGATGGCGTGGCAGAGATTTTTCAGCAGAGAAAGAGAATCCATGGCAGATGGGTAGATGAAAATACGGGTTGAAAACAGAAGCCTGGCGAGCAGGCGGAAAAGGGATGAGTGAAGGGAAAATGAGGGAATTACGGAAGGGGTGCCCCGGCGGGCGTCACGATCGGCGCGGGTGGCTCGATGGGCGCAAAGACGGGGCGCGGAAGAAAGGTGAGGAAGCGGATTCGTGCGCGGAGGCAGCCGGGTTTGGTGCCGGAAGCCAGTTCGACGGCGGTCGTGCAATGGCCGTCTGCGGTAGCGGCATTGATGGCGCGCACGAGATTTTCCGGGGGGATGTTCTGGCAGGCGAGTTCGGTCGTGCGGATGCGCAAACCGGAGACCGGGAGATTGCGTTCGGCCTCGGTAACGGACGGTTGGGCGTCGGTGTAAGGGGAGAAGATTTCAGCCGGTTTGAAACGCGGCGGGCGCGTATCGAGGCGATCGAGGATATTGATCCGGTGCTGGCGGTATTGGCGCAGGCGATCGAGATCGGGGGCAAGGGAAGCGGTTTCGGCGCGGACGGCGGCGATTCGTGCCATTTGTTCCGGCAGGCCGCGTTTCAGGCAGAAGGCGGCAACCAGGAATCCGAGCGCGACGATTGAGAGCAGTGCCGGAAGGAATAGCGGATGTTGCCGCAGACGGGAAAGCATGTTCATTCGGACCGTCCTCCCGTGTGAATGAAGAAGGCATAGGAGCCATCGGGTTCGGCGTGTGGCTCTTCGTCCGGATTTGCGGAGATGCCGGAAGCGGCGAGGGACCGAAGGAAGGTTTGGATTGCCTCTTGCGAAGGAGCCTTGCCGGAGGCGGCAAAACCTTCATCGTCGAGGCGAAAACTTGCGAGGCGGACATTGGCCGTGCGTGCGGCTTGCAGGATGGCGGGAAGTACGGGGGTCGGATCGGATTGCAGGAGCATGGGATCGATGGAGGCCGCGGCGGCGTCCCGTGCCATTTTGGCGGCGGCCTTTCCGCGGGCGGAGACGGGGGCTCCGGCCAGTTCGGTCAAGGCGGCAGTCCGTTCGCGCCGTGCCTCGGCGAGGGCGTCGTCGAGCGAAGACGTTGCCAGGAATGCGGAAAGGAAAGCGGCGATGGAGCAGAGCGAAAAGAGGATCGATGCGCAGAGGGCGATGCGGCGGGCCTTTCGGTCGGTGCTGGGGCGGGCGTCGGAGCCGGAGCGCAAATTGAGCGAATCGAGCGCCGGAGAGGCGAGAGAGCGAGCGAGAAACGATTCGGGGGAGGAGAGGATTTCGACGGAGGCGGTGGCGGGGAGCAGGGGCCGGAGGGAGTCGGCCAAGGCGGCGGCAGAGGGGCCGGCGAGTGCAATGGAGAGCGCGTCGGGGAGTCCGGCAAAGGCCATGCGGAGATGGCGCAAGGCGAGTGGTGCGGCAGAATCGCCGGAGAAGGTCGTGACGGCGGTCAGGCGCGATCCGTAACCGGTTGCCAGGAGGGTTTTTCCGGCATAGGCGAGCAAGAGCGCACGCGGCGTTTCATCGGGGAGTGGTTTTTCCGACACGAGCTGCAACCAGGCGGCGGGACCTGGAGGGACGAGGCGGGCGGGGTCGCACCCGGCTTCCCGGAGTTCGTCCAGGCGTGTTTTCAGATCGCCGATACGAACGACATGCGCCAGGACGGGTGGCGGCTTGTTTTGTCCGGATTGTCGTCCTGTTTTTTCCGGCAGAAGGAAGCGGTAGCGGCATTCTTGAAGCGGAAACGGCAATTTCAGCGCAAGCAGATTCGGCAGGATCGCATTCAGCTTCGAGGAGGGAAAGAAGGGTACATCCAGCGGAACGAGCAGCGTGGTACCGATACGAAATGCGGCTGTCACGTCGGCGGTGCCGTTCTTCAAGGCCTGTTGACGGTCCGGCAAAAGTGTCGGGAGGGACTGTGCGGCTTTTCCTTGCCACACCATTGTCAGGGGTGGCCGGAAGGGATTGGAATCATCAAAGCCGAAACGTAGACGCGACATAGGGAGGTTCTGATAAAGTAGGCTCAAAGTATCCCATATCCGTTGTTGTTTGTCCACAGGGTGCACGGCAGGGTGCGCGGTGCGCGGGGCGCGGGGGGAGGGACGCGGGCGAGGGGGGGGGAGCGCGGGCGAGGGGGGGAGGGCTCGGGGCGAGGGCCCGCGGCCCTGCCGCGGGTGGGGGACCGGACGCCGCGCCCTGCGCGG
>JAEDLN010000144.1 GCA_016295275.1 Kiritimatiellia bacterium | reverse complement strand
GCCCGCGGTGTCTCCCCACCCGCCGGGCTCCCCGCCGTGCTACTCGCGGGGTTCGGGGGCACCCCGGTCGATGTCCGCCCCATCGCCCTCCCCCACTCGTACCCCGTCAGCCAGGCTACATTGACAAATGAGGGGCTTTTCATGAAAATTGTCGGGACTGGATTTCCCTAAGCACGAACACTGATTCTTGAGAAAGCATGGAATTTCATTTTTTCAGCCTGTTGCAATCCGTTCTCGGTGGATTGGGCGTATTTCTTCTGGGAATGCGATTCCTTTCCGATGGTCTGCAAACGCTGGCAGGCGAACGGCTAAACCGATGGATATCGGCCGTCACCGATAATCGCTTTCTGTCCATTCTGGTCGGCATCCTCGTCACTTGCGTTATCCAGTCTTCCTCCGCCACGACGGTCATGGTCATCGGCTTCGTCAATTCGGGACTGATGACGCTGATGCAAGGTATCGGCATCGTTTTCGGCGCCAATATCGGTACGACTCTCTCCCTTTGGCTTCTGACGCTCGATGTCTCCAAATACGGCGAGCTGCTCGTGGGCGCCAGCGTTTTTCTTTACCTCTTCGGTCACAAGGAACGGTGGCACTATATCGGTATGCTCTTTATGGGGCTCGGTATGCTCTTTTTCGGTCTGAAGCTGATGTCCGACGGATTTTCCCCTCTGCGAAACAACGCGGAAGTCCTCCACGCCCTTTCGGTGATCAGGGCCGATACGACAATCGGTTTCATCAAGGCAATCCTGACCGGCGCTCTCATTACGGGCATTATCCAGTCCTCCGCCGCCGTCATCGTTATCGTCATGGGTCTCGCCGGTGCGCAGGTAATCGACTTTCCGACTTCCGTCGGCATTGTCCTCGGCTCCAATATCGGTACGACGGTTACCGCCATCTTGGCTTGCATCGGAACTTCCCGAAACGCCTTTCGTGTGGCCCTCGCTCATTCCTTCTTCAACCTCATCGGTGTCGTTGCCATCGTGTTCTTCTGGCGTCCGTTCGTGGATGGTTGCGACCAACTGATCAAGTCCATCCGAGCTGTTCCGCTTGAAGACAATTTCGCCTCCAGCCAAGATTTTCACAACGCGCTCAGCCTCTGGTACGTCTTCGCCATCTCTTGCGTCCATACGCTTTTCAATGTCGCGACAACGGCAATCCTCATTCCGTTCATGGGAATGATCGCAAAGGCCGTTACCTGCCTCGTTCCTCTTCAGGGAACCGAACTCCGCGAAAAAGGATACAAGCCGAAATTCCTCGATCCGCTTCTCATCCCGCAAAGCTCCATCGCAATCGGCCAATCGCAGAAAGAAATCCTCCGGATGGGCGAAACCTGCCTCTCCATGCTCAAGGATCTGCGCCAATTGCTTGCCACAAAAGGCGAACTGGATTACGATCTGGAAGAGGAGGTCTTCAAGGCCGAGGAACAAATGGACTTGGCGCAAAAAACAATCTCCGAATACATCGGCAAAGTCTTGCTGGAAACCCTTCCGCAAAAGCTCTCCGTGTTGGCCCGACGCCAACTGCGCCAGGCAGACGAATTCGAGTCCGTCTCCGATTACATCCGCAACGCCTTGAAGAGTTACAAGAAAATACGCGACGCCGATGAAAACCTCTCGGATGTCGCCCGCGAAGAGGTCCTTGGCTTGCTCGACCGGATCCACGACTTTCTCGTCAATGTCATCGACTATCTCACCATCGGCGACGCCGCAAATGTCGATGCGGCGCAAAAGGAAAGCGACGAAATCGACACCTTTGCAAAAAAGGCCCGCGATGCCCATATGCAACGCATCGCCGTCTCCTGCACGGGTCCCGTGAAAACACTCGTCTATTCGGATCTGATTGTCGCCTTCCGCCGGCAAAACGACCACCTTTTCAATATCGCACAAACGCTCAACATCACGGCTCAGCCACACCCGCAGCCCGTACATGCATCGCCGGCTCAACCGACCGCCTAAGGCTGTGCGAAACGCATTTTTAAGCCCGTCTTTCTTCCTTTTCATCGTCTATGCAGGAATCCTCCGATTACACGACAAACGCAGCTAAAGCCCTGCAAATCGCCAACCGCGAAGCACACGGATTCGGCAAGTCCGGCATCGCCCCAGAGCACCTGCTTCTGGCACTCGCGATCGTCCCGACTTCCGTTTCACGCTATGTTCTCCGGAATCTTCGCCTTACCGCTTCCCAAATCCGTTGGGAAATCGAAAAGAACGATCCCCAAGGAAATGGCGAAACCGATGAAATCGGCGATCTCCCCCTCACGCCACGCCTTAAAAAGATTTCGACGATCATCGCGCAAATGGTGCGGGAGAAAACCAACGGCAAACGAATCGGAACCGAACAACTGCTGATCGCACTCCTGGAAGAGGGCAACAACGCCGCCGCCGCCATCCTTGCAGCCCACAACATCGGAACGCAAGAGGTGCTCGATGAACTGATGAAGCTGGTACGGCGCAAAAACGCCGGAATCGCCCCGGACGATTCCGATTCCGGCGATGCGACAGACCTGGAAAACCTGCCCGGACCTTCGATCTCCGGAAAACCCGATACCTCCGAACGCCCGCCCAATATGCCGGACTTCCCGCTCGACGGAACGCCAAACGGAGACGAGCCGGATCCCAATGCGGAATCCGTAAACGAGGAAGAAGCCCCCGAATATTTCGCTTCGGACAACGACGACCCCAACCCGCGCAATCCGCAGCGTCCTCCTCGCTCGAACGAATTGCAGGATCTCCGCCAAATCGCACCCGCTCTCTCTTCCTTCGGTTCGGATCTTACCCATCTGGCTATGCTCGGCAAATTCGATCCGGTCATCGGTCGTAAGGCCGAAATCGCTCGAGCCGTCCAAATCCTCTGCCGTCGGACGAAAAACAACGTTGCGCTGATTGGAGAGGCTGGCGTCGGCAAAACCGCCATCGTGGAAGGATTGGCACAGGAAATCGTCGCCGGCAACGTTCCTAAGGCGCTTCTCGGTAAACACATTTTCTCCCTGGACTTGACGCAACTCATCGCGGGAACCTCCTACCGCGGCCAATTCGAACGCCGCATGAAGAAAATCATCGAGGAAACGCGCCAGGCCGGAAATATCATCCTGTTTATCGACGAACTCCATACGCTCGTCGGCGCCGGCCGCGCCGAAGGAAGCGGCGATGCGGCCAATATCTTCAAGCCCGCAATGGCACGCGGCGAGGTGCAGTGCATCGGAGCGACAACAATCAAGGAATACCGATCCTCCATCGAAAAGGACGCCGCTCTCGAACGCCGATTCCAACCGATTACCATCGAGGAGCCATCCGTCGAAGAGACAATCGCAATCCTCGAAGGAATCGCTCCGCGCTACGAAGAATTCCACCACGTCCGATATACGCCGGAAGCCATCCGCGCCGCCGCTAAGGTCGCCGCACGCTATGTCCCGAGCCGACGTCTTCCCGATAAGGCAATCGATCTGATCGACGAGGCCGGAGCAAGAGCCCGCGTCAAGTCGACAATCCGCCCCGCCGAAATCGGCGAGGAGGAAGGAAGGATCAAAACCTGGGAGGCGGAAAAGAAAAAGGCCATCGACGAAACCCGCTTCAACGACGCCGCCGATTTCCGCGACAAAATCGACGAAAACAAAGCCCTCCTCCAAAAACGGATCGCCGATTGGGAAAGTCAGTGCGACGCCAAATATACGGAGATTACCGAGGATGATATCCTGCTGACCCTCTCCGCAAATACCGGCATCCCGGTCCAGCGTATGGGCGCCGATGAAGCCAAACGCTTGCTCACCCTCGAACAGGAACTCGGTGAATGCGTCATCGGCCAGTCGGAGGCAATCGAAAGCATCTCCCGCTCCTTGCGCCGCTCCCGCACCGGCCTGCGCGACCCAAAACGCCCGATCGGATCCTTCCTCTTCCTCGGGCCGACCGGCGTCGGAAAGACGCTCCTTGCCAAAACGCTCGCCAGACAGTTCTTCGGAAACGATGACGCTCTGATCCAAATCGATATGAGCGAATACGCCGAACAACATACCGTCTCGCGGATGATCGGCGCGCCCCCGGGATATGTCGGTCACGACGATGGCGGCCAACTGACCGAAAAGGTGCGCCGACACCCCTATAGCGTAGTGCTTCTCGATGAGGTCGATAAGGCGCATCCGGGCGTTTTGCGCGTCCTGCTCCAAGTTCTCGAAGAGGGGCACTTGACCGATGGGCAAGGTCTGAAAGTCGATTTCCGAAATACCATCATCATCCTGACATCCAATCTCGGCGTCGATGCGGCCCGCAACTCAAATCCGTTCGGATTCGTGGAATCGACCGAGACCGCCGGACAGGAAAAGCTGAAATCCATCATGCTCGAGGCGGTCAAGAAAACGCTCCCGCCTGAACTGATCAACCGCTTCGATGCCATGCTCGTCTTCCGGAGTCTCGATAAGGCCGATCTCGAAAAAATCGTCGATATCGAACTCGATGCCGTCCGGAAACGCCTGCAGGAACGCGGTCTTTCTTTGGAGGTGTCTCCTGAGGCAATGAACGATCTCGTCGAGGTTGGTCTCGATCCGGCATACGGCGCACGACCGCTTCGCCGCGCAATCGAATCGCGCCTGATCGATCCGCTCTCGGAAGCCATCCTGCGCGACCGATTCCACGCTCCATGTTCCATTCTCGTTCGAAAGGACGCCAATGCGGATAAAACCGCTTGCTTCCTCTTCGAAAACATCCCCCCGCCCCGGAAAGAGCTTCCGCCTCCGCCGGATTCCACGCCCCCCGCTCGGAAACGCACCCGGAAGTCCGCTTCCTCACGTCGGGAAAAACCGCTGACATAGGGGTTTCGTTCCATGGGCGGTGAAATCGTTTTGGTCGATGCCTTCGATGCCATGTCGGCGGGACTCCCTCCGCTGACATGGGTCGTCTATGCCGTCTTTTCTGTTCTTCTCGGTGCTTGCATCGGCTCTTTCCTGAATGTCTGCATCTACCGGATTCCGCTCGATCAATCGGTCGTCCGCCCGCGATCCCATTGCATGAAATGCGGAAAGCCGATCCCGTGGTACCATAATATCCCCGTCGTCAGCTATTTCGTCCTTCGCGGAAAATGCTCTTCGTGCGGCGAACCATTCGGCTTTCGATATGCCGCTGTCGAACTTCTGACCGCTTTTCTTTTTCTCGCCGTCTTTTGTCTCTTTCCTCCGGCAGGCTCCCATCCTCCTTTTGGATTCGCTTCCGTCTATGATCCGGAAATGGAGCCGCTCGCGGCTCTCCGGCTGATGGGCCTGATTCCCGTTTATTGGCTGTTCATCTCGGGTCTCCTCGTCGGGACCTTTATCGATTTCGATCACTTCATCCTGCCCGATAGCGTCACCATCGGCGGGATGATCGCCGGATTGATCCTTTCGACTCTCCTCCCGGAGCTGCAAATGTCCATTGCAACTTCCTTTTCGGCCGATGGTTCGTTCTCCATCAATGCCGTTCGCTGCCACACCTCTCTCGCCGGTTGCAAGGCATCCGCAATCGGACTGGCCGCCGGATTCGTCCCGCTCCAGACCATCCGTCTGCTAGCAACCTGGTTCTTCCGGAAACGGGGGCGGATCGGCCCGGATGACTATGCAATGGGATTCGGAGATATCAAACTCGTGGGAGCAATCGGCGCCTTCCTCGGCTGGCAAGCCGCCCTCTTCAGCATCTTCGCCGCCGCCCTGCTCGGTACGTTCGTCTCCATTCCGGTGCTGCTCGCAAAAAAACGACATCTTCTCGATCGGATTCCGTTCGGACCCTATCTCTCCGCCGCAGCTCTCATCTGGCTCTTCTGGAGCGTTCCGATTTGCACCGCTTACTTTCGTCTGTTTCTCTAAAACCCGCCGGAGAAGTGGGGGCATCCATTGTCAGTTCCTTTTCACAGCGTTCGGGAAATCTCGGAACAACGCCTGGCAAAACATCGTGCCTGTAGCCACCGCCGCTATTGGCTCAGCCTCGCATTTCTCCTTTTTCTCGCGCTTTCCGCCGGATTCCTGACCCGCCTGGCCGCAATCGGATTGCCGCAGCCTTGGGTGAATCGTCTCTGCAAAGCCTTCTCGTCCGATACTCTCTCCATCGAACTGGAACGTGTCACATTCTCCGCGGCAACCTTCCGCCTTCGCGCCGGATCCGCTCGCGTGTATCCCAAAGGAATCCTTTCCGATC
>JAEDLN010000143.1 GCA_016295275.1 Kiritimatiellia bacterium | reverse complement strand
GCGCGATGGGGACATCGCGCCCTACCGCAACGGGACCGCCTGATTACGCACGGCGAGGGCGCGGGCAAAGGGGTACGGGGAGGTGAGGGCCGCGCGGGAGGCAAAGCCGCACCACGGGGAGCGTGGCGAGGGTGCGCGGCGAGGGGACGGGGAGGTGGTGCGTCGAGGAGGGGTGCGAGGAGGGGTGTGGGGTATAAAAAGCGCATCGAAAGGCAACGATGTTGCGATTCGATGCGCGGGTGGGAGCCGTTACGGGAGGGTTAGGCCTCGGGGGCGGGGGATTCCGTCGTTGGAGGGGTAGCCTCGGGGGCGGGGGATTGTTCGACGATTGGTTCGGTCGATTCGATAGCCTGTTCGTCCGTTTCCTGAGCGGGAACGATTTCGGCGTCCTTGACGGCGTCGCCGGCGACCAAGTTGATGATCTTGACGCCGCTGCTTCTACGGTGGCAGTTTCGGATCGAGTTGATACGGGTCCGCATGACCGTTCCCTTTTCGGTAAGAATCAAGACGGACTCCGGTTTTTCGTCGGGCGAACCGTCTTCTGCGAGATGCGTCATCGCTGCGAAGGCGAGGCGACCGGTGGCATCGGAGATTCGGAGACTGAGAACACCTTGACCGCCTCGTTTCCGGAATGGGAATTCATCCGGACTGGTCAGGAAGCCCTTTCCGAGTTTGGAGAGGAGCAGGAGGCGGGCATTGGGTGCGGCATTGACAGGAACGAGTGCGCAGATGGCATCTGGGGCTCCATCGGCGAAGGAATCGCCGGCTGTTTCATCGGCGTCGTCATCGGAAGCGGTGGCGGGTTCGATCGGGTCGTTTTCTTCGGCGTCATCGGCGGATGCATCGAAGGAGACGCCGGCGAGGCGCATACCGCGGACGCCGACGGCATCGCGGCCCATTGCGCGGACCTGTTTTTCGCTGAATCGGATGATGCGTCCGCTTTCGGCGACGAGCATGAGTTCCTGGTTTTCTTCAATCAAGGAAACGCCGACGAGTTTATCGTCGTCCCGCAATTGGAAGGCTCGGATACCGGTTTTGTTGATATTGACGAATTTCTCGAGCAGCGTCTTTTTCACGATACCCTTTCGGGTTGCGAAGAAGACGGCCTTTCCGGCGCAGGCCTGTTTGATTTCCTCATCGGATCCGTTTTTGAAATCGGGCGTAACGATGATTCGGATGACGCGTTCGGCGGTACGAAGCAGTTTGGTTTCCTTTTGGCCCTTTTCGTTGACCTCCTCGGTGAATTCATCGGGTTGGAGAATGAGGAGGTTTTGGATTGGAATACCGGTTGAGGTACGAGTTCCCTCGGGGAGTTCCCAAGCCTTCTTTGTAAAGACGCGACCGCGATCGGTGAAGAAGAGGAGGCGATCGTGCGTCATGGGCGTATAGATACGGGAGACGGCATCGGCGTCTTTTGTTTTGGCTCCGATAATACCCTTGCCGCCGCGGCCTTGATCCTTGAATTCGGAGAGCGGGCAGCGTTTCACATATCCGCGTTCGGAGAGTGTGACGACGCAAGGTTCGTTGGCGATAATCGATTCCATATCGATATCGGCCTCGGTCGGTTCGATTTCGGTACGGCGCGCATCGCCGTACTTTTTCTTCATTTCCTCGCAATCGAGTTTAATGAGATTGAGGATTTCCTGCGGATTGGCGAGGATGAATTGGTATCGTTCGATATTGGCCAGCACCTGTGTGTATTCGTCTTCGATCTTCTGGCGTTGCAATCCGGTGAGTTGGCGAAGGCGCATTTCGAGAATGGCGGAGGACTGGATATCGTCCAGGTTGAAGCGTTCGAGCATACGGGCTTTTGCTTCGGCGTCATTCTGGGAGGAGCGGATGATATGGACGATTTCGTCGATATTATCGGTTGCGATCCGGAAGCCTTCGAGGAGGTGTTTGCGTTCCTCGGCTTTCCGCAGCTGGTAAGTTGTCCGGCGGGTGATGACTTCGATCCGGTGATTGATGAAGCAACGGAGGAGTTGCTTGAGATTCATCACTTTCGGGCGGCCCTTGTCGAGGGCGAGCATGATGGCTCCGAAGGAGGACTGGAGAGGCGTCAGCTTGTAGAGCATGTTGATGACAACCGTAGGGTTGGCATCGCGTTTGAGATCGATTTCGATTCGGACATCTGCCTTCGAGACGTCGCGCACGCCGTTTTCGGCAATTCCCTCGATTTTCTTTTCACGGATCAGTTCGCCGATTTTTGCGCACATTTCGGCTTTATTGACGCCGTAAGGGATATCGGTAATGAGCAAGGAAGGGGATTTTCCCTTTTCCTCGACGATTTCGACGTGTCCGCGAACGCAGAGGGGGCCTCTGCCTTCGGTATAGATTTTACGGATACCGGAGAGGCCGCAGATTTTTCCGTAGGTCGGGAAATCGGGTCCTTTGACGTAGTCCATGAGCTCGGTGATGGTGATCGCGGGATTATCGACCATTGCGCAAATGGCATCGCAGAGCTCGTTGAGGTTATGGGGCGGGATATTCGTCGACATACCGACGGCGATACCCATGGAACCGTTGAGCAGGAGGTTCGGCAGCTTGGACGGGAGGACGGTCGGCTCGAGTAGCGTTTCATCGTAGTTGGAAACCATATCGACGGTTTCCATATCGATATCGTCGAGCATATCCTGCGCATAGCGTTGCATTCGCACCTCGGTGTAACGCATGGCGGCGGCGCCGTCGCCGTCGACGGAGCCGAAGTTGCCGTGACCGTCGACGAGCATATAGCGCATGGAGAACGGCTGTGCCATTCGGACGATGGTATCGTAGATGGAGGAGTCGCCATGGGGGTGGTATTTACCCATGACTTCACCGACGACGCGGGCGGACTTTTTGTGTGGTTTTTCGAAGGTATTTCCGGTTTCGCCCATGGCATAGATGCAGCGGCGGTGAACGGGTTTCATACCGTCCCGTGCATCGGGGAGGGCGCGGCCGATGATGACGGACATGGAGTAGTCGAGCATCGACTGCTTCATTTCGTCTTCGATATTGATGGGTTTGACGTCGGTCTGCGCCGGTGCGAAGTCCTCGTCATTTTCCGCCGGGACCGGATTGGGCACGATGGTGGCGGCGGGGGAGTTTTCTTGGTTTGTGTCGTCCATGGAAAGGCATTAAAAGGGTTTTGCGGATGCGGATAGGGAATCAACCATACAGGTGGCGGATTTAGGCGTCCGGTCGGGCGTTGAGGGCATTTTCTTCAATGAAGCGCCGACGAGGATCGACCTCGTCTCCCATGAGGATGGAGAAGTATTTGTCGGCCTCTTCGAGGGAATCGATTTGCACGCGCAGGAGTTTGCGTTTTTGGGGATCCATCGTGGTATCGAAGAGTTGGTCGTAGTCCATTTCACCGAGACCCTTGTAGCGTTGGACGGTAAGGCCCTTTTTGCCGCGGTCGCGGATGATATTGAGAACATCGAACAGGGAGAAAACGGGGATTTCCTTTTTGTCGAGATCGACGAGTTTTCCGAGCGGGCTGCCATCGCGATTTCCCCAGAATGTTCCGCGTTCGAAGTGGTAGACATCACGGAGGATATCCATTTTCCGGCGCAGGTCGTTAGCCTGGAGGACTTCGGTGCAAGTGTAGTTGGGGTTTTCGGCGGAATCGAGTTCTTCGAGCGGGCAGCCGAGGGCGGCAGCGACCTCCTCCTTGAGTTTTTGGGCTTCGTCCATCCGATGGACATAGTGGTCGATCTGGTTGCCGTCGGTATCGGTTATGACGCGGAAGTGCGGGAATTCGCCGGTTTCGAGATCGCGTGCGCGGAAGAACCGGTCGAGATCGATATTTTGTTTTTTGAGTCGGTTACAGATTTCTTCGGCGCTTGAGAGCACTTCGAGGATACCGGGCATATCGGTACTGGAGATGGTATGGACGCCGTCGGTATTTTGGAATGTGAAGTCCTTCGCGCCGATGGTGACGAGGCTCCGTGTCAGCTGGGCATCGCTTTCGATGTATTTCTCTTCCTTTCCGCGTTTGATTTGGTACAGCGGAGGCTGGGCGAGATAGACATGGCCCTGCATGATCAGGGGGCGCATTTGCTTCCAGAAGAAGGTCAGCAAAAGGGTACGGATATGGGCGCCGTCGACATCGGCATCGGTCATGATGATGACTTTGTCGTACTTGATCTTGTTGATATCGAAAAATTCCTTTCGAGCGACCTTTTTGTTTTTGCCGTTTGTCTCTTCTTTGGAAGGAGGAGCGTCCGGATCGTTCGATTGGTCTTTGGAGGAAGCGGAATCGTCGGCATCGAGGCCGAGATCGTCTGGCGGATTTCCGTAGTTTGCGCCGATTGCGGAAATGAGGGATCGGATTTCATTGTTTTTGAGCATCTGATCCTCGGTAGCCTTTTGGACATTGAGCACTTTACCGCGGAGGGGGAGGATGGCCTGGATGCGGCGATCCCGTCCTTGTTTTGCGGAACCGCCGGCGGAGTCGCCCTCCACGAGGAATAGTTCGCGTTCTGCCCAGTTTCGGCTGGTGCAGTCTGCCAGTTTTCCGAGGAAGTGGGTACTGGCATCCTTGTATCCGTCCTTGAGGATTCTTTCGATACTCTCGTTGATCCTACGGGTTTTGAGGGCCTTTTCGACGATCAGGGTTGCGACCTTCGGGTGTTCGGAGAAGTAGGTTTTCAGCTTTTCGCCGACGAGGGATTGGATTTTGCTGCCGACGAACTTGTTTCCGAGCTTTGTTTTCGTCTGTCCTTCGAATTGGGGATTGAAGACTTTGACCGATACGATTGCGTAGAGGCCGGTCCGGATTTCCTTGTTTTCGAGATTCTTTTCCTTGTCTTTGAGCAGTTTTTTATCGCGGGCGAAGGCGTTAACGGCGGAGGTCAAAGCGGCGGAGAAGCCGCTGATATGGGTACCGCCCTCGATGGTATTGATGCTGTTGGCGTAGGAGTTGATCATGTAATCGCTCTTGCCGTCGACGAACAGCATAGCGATTTCGGCGGCGAGGTTGGTATCGGGGTCCTTTTCATTGATATCGTTTGTGGCGATATGGATGACTTCGGGGGTGATACGGGTTTGTTCGCCGGCGATTTGTTCGAGGTATCCCTTGATACCGTGTTCGTTGCTGAAGAATGCTTTTTTGCCGGAGGATTCTTCGGTGAAAGAGATTTCGACGCCTGGGTTGAGGAAGGAGAGTTCGTTGAAACGTTTGCTGAGGATATCCCATTTGAAGGCAAACGGCTCGCCCGATTCGGATTTGAAGATTTGGGGATCGGGGTGGAACGTGATGGTGGTACCGTGTTCGTCTTTACCGCATTCGCCGACGATCCGGAATCCGTCGCCGGTCACGATTCCGCGGGAGAAGGTGATGCGGTGGATTTTACCGTCGCGGCGCACTTCGGCGTCGAAGTAATCGGAGAGGGCGTTGACGCATTTGGTGCCGACGCCGTGCAAACCACCGGAAACCTTGTAGGAGCCGGTATTGAATTTGCCGCCGGCATGGAGGTTTGTGAGAACGACCTGCAAGGTAGAGAGACCATCGAGCGGACCCGGGGAACCGTCTTCCTTCTTTTGGGTAAAAGGATCGCACGGAATGCCGCGACCGTCATCCTTGACGCAGCAATATCCATCCGATGTGATGGAGACTTCGATATGTTTGCAGAAGCCGGCCATTGCCTCATCGATGGAATTGTCGATGACTTCGTAGACGCAGTGGTGGAAGCCTCGTTCGTAGGTATCGCCGATGTACATTGGGGCACGCAAACGGACGGCGTCCGGGAAGCCCAGGACGGCGATATTTTTGGCGGTATACTCTTCCTGCGCGTGAGCCACCTCAACGCCTTCGCGAACGGCTTCCTTCGTCTGCAGGTCGTTCGTTTCGTCGTTGGCAGTCTTGGGATCTAGATTCTTATCCATAAAGGGGAACAAATAGTGGTTTGTGGAATAGTCAGATTGTACCATTTTTCGGGGGAGAAACAAGCGATTTGTCTATTTATTGCTTTTAGCGCGCTCGTGCGCGCGGGCGCGAGCGCGAGCCGGGAGGTCCGGGGGCCAAGCATCGCGCCCTACCGCCAAGCCGCACGGCGTGGGAGCGCGGGGCGGGGCGAGGGCGCGAACCGGGGCGAGGGCGCGAACCGGGGCGAGGGCGCGAACCGGGGCGAGGGGGCGGGGGGATAAGGTGCGAGGTTTGAGGGAACAGACGCCGCGCTCTGCGC
>JAEDLN010000142.1 GCA_016295275.1 Kiritimatiellia bacterium | reverse complement strand
GCTGGGGGCGTCTCCGTGCGCCCCCACATAGCCGCGCAGGGCGCGGCGTCTACCCCCCTCCCCCACCCTCTCGGCTCTCGCCGCCGAAACCGGATAAACCCGGCTTCGGCGGCGTCTCTACGAAAAAACCGGTTTACTCAAACCAGATTTTGTCGATGTAAAAGGTGAACGGTTTTCCTTGCCCGCCAAAGGTGAAACCAAAGCCGGTCTTGATGCGTTTCAGATTCTTTCCGTCCAGCGAAAGGACGTATGTCGTCCATTCCGCACTCAAAACCTCATCCTTCAACTCGCCGCGGGCCGTGTCGGAATAAGGCTTGGCAAACAACCCACCGTAGAAAAAGGATACCTTCTCCCCGCCTTTTGCACCGCGAACACGGAAACAGAGCTTTTTCGCCCCCGTGAGATCATAGCCGCCGGGCGCATCGCCCCAGTCGTTGGCGGGACTCTGCCAATAAACGCCGGCCCAATCATTTCCAATACCATAGTCGACCCGGATGCAGGCCGAACCGGATTGCCCGGCATTGCGCTCGTTCAAATCCATCTTGAGCGCCCCGTTGCCCATAAAGCCGGATGCATACCAACGGGGATTCGAATCCCCCGACTGATAGACATAACAGGGCAATGGCGCCTTGGGAGCAGGCGTTTTCGGAGGCTCTCCAACGCCCAACAACGGACGATTCATGTACGCGGCATGATTTTTCCCGTCGAAACAATAGGCGTAGAGACGATATTTGCCGCCCCCGGGCAGCTTCACTTTGACCGATGTGGTGCCTTGTCCTTCGACAATCGCTTCCGGAAAGCCCTGCGGCATCGCTGCACCCGTACCCGTAACACCATAGAAACTGGCTTCCTGAACGAGCACCCATGTCCAACTCAACTTGTCGCCGTCCGGATCCGATCCCTTGACAACGGCGGAAATCAAATCGTCGGCAGAACGGGCGCGATCATGCGATACGACCAAATCCGTAACGATCGGCACCCGATTCACCGGTTTCGAAACACCCCATGCCAGCTGCAGTTCCTCAACGGCCGCCAACTCCGTATTGTCCGGCAGCAACATGCCGAACCACGTTGGCGTCGCTTCTACCTTGTGCGACCATGTGAACGCATACGAGCCGAGGCAGAGCTTACCCTTGTCTTCCATCGTTTTGCGGTAGACGGCCGCATACCATTTGCCCTTCTCCGTCGAGGACCATTCGTTCGGACACCCGAAGCTGTTGCTCCCGATTTCCCAAGTGGCCGGCGGACCATACTCGGTCAGCAGATACGGCTTCACGCCACCGGCAGCGCGATACCGTTGCGGAACCGACTGCGAGCCACCATAGGAATTGATGCCCAAAATGTCGACGTCGGGACAATACCGGTTGAACTGACGGACCTTGTCGTCCCCCAACTCGGCAATGATGGTCATCGTCGGATGGTTCGGATCCAACTCCTTTACCCGTTTGCACAAGGCATTGACCTGCTTCCACATTTCAGGAAGATTCTTCGTCCCCATTTCCATCTCGTTTCCAATGCTCCAGACGAGAAGATTCGGCTCGTCCTTGTACAGACGGACCATCTCTTCGACATCCCGCATCTGCTCGGCCAGATCCTTCGGATTTTTGTAATCGATTCCTTGGCTCTCGGGACGAACCCAATAGCCGAGCGAAACCATCAACCCATTCTTGCGGGCATCCGCAAACTCCTTGGCCCCGTTCGAATAACTCCACGTGCGAAAGCTGTTTCCGCCAATGGCTTTCAAAACGTCCTTGGGTCCGCTTCCGCCCGCACCGCGGACAAAAAAGTCCTTGCCGTTGACTTGAAGCGTGTAGCTACCGGGTCCCTTCTGAACCACTTTGACCACGCTGGGGGCGGCCGAAGCGGAACAGACGGAAAACAAGTGGATCGATAGAAGCGCGGAGGCCATGAGGCCGGAAAAGTGTCGAAACGTTTTCATATGTAAAAAAATCGGTTGATGGTCCGCAGACCATTGGACAAATTAGTGGAAGAGAATCAGCGTCTGCATGCAGGTGATTTCCAGCACGCCGTCTCCCGTCAAGAATTCGGGTAGCTCGGCGGCCGAATAAAGCCCGGTTCCGTAGACGCTTCCGTCAAGCGTCAGAGAAGGCGTGCGGACAAGGACGTCTTTCTCGATTTGCATCTGGGCCCCATTCACGGCCGTAACAGCCCCCAAGACGCAATTCGACGTCATGCGGACGCGCGCCGTCGATGCCAGCTCGACCATCACTTTGTTCAGCTCTTCGTTGGAGTGGTCCGACGAAGGAATCGCCGTATAGCGCGTGACATCGTTTTGGCCCGTGAAGACATCCCGGTTTTCAATGCGAAGCGTGCCGGAAACGGCATCGTCCAATGCGGTTTGGAGCAATATCGTACCCGCACCGGCCGTTTCCCAACCCGTTGCCGATCCCGCACCGCCAAAGGCAGTTATGCGACCAGTAAAGCCGGTGAAAGAATCCGTGCCGACTTTGCAGCGAATGCGTCCGCCGGCACCGGAACCGCTATTGGTCGGGGCCGAGCCGCCATCGGCGGAGATTGCGCCGCCGCCTGTCAGCGAACCGGCTTCAATGTTGACCGATCCGCCGGCAGATCCGCCTTGACAGGCCGCCGCCGCATCCCACGCAAATCCGTCCGCGGAAATGTCGCCGTCCAAAACCAACTCGCCGTCAACCATCAGCACAATGACACCCGCTCCGGAATAACTGATGGCACTGTCGCCGTTGCCCGAAGATCCGTACGAGAGCGGATTCAGAATACTGCCGTACGTGACGCCATTCGCGCCGGCTTCGCCGCCGTGAGACGCTCCCAAATTGCAGACAAGCGTTCCTTCCTCGTAGCTGCCGCTCGTCGCTACAAAGCCCGGACCCGCCAACCGGTAGCCGCGCGGTTTTCCGGCGGCTGCGTTGGCAACGCCGTTGCCGGCATTGATTTGCGCGTTCGCGCCAATGCGCATGTTGCCGCAAACATGCATCGCAAACGCATGGGTGGGATTCTCCGAGGGACCGTCGTGAACCCATGTCCCCATCTCGAAAACAACATCGCCCGTGACTTCGAGCGGCTGCTCGGGCGTGGTCTGGAAGGTGACGAGAAGCGAGCGCCCCGCCGAAACCTCCGGCTGATGCCAACCCGCAATAATCTGCGTCATGTTGCTGCTCCACAGCAAATCGCTCTGCGAAACATCCGGCGTAATGAAAATCGTATGCGACGCCGTCGGCGCAATGCCAAGCGACCAGTTGGCGCCATTCGAACCATCCGATCCGACCGATCCGAGGAACGTGTTGACATAGTCGGCGGCCAAGTACGCCCGCTGCGGGAATGCCGCCCAAACAGCCTCTCCGCTTGCCGTTACGACGGCCAAGCCAAAGGAGTAAACGCTGCCCGGCTGGAGATCAAGCGTCGCCGTATACGACTGCCCCCCTGCTGCTTGCCCTAGATACAACGAATGCTCCCACGATTCAGGAATCGTCCCTCCATACGTTTTTCCATAGTAGAGATAGACGTCGCCGCCACTCGTTCCGGCATCCTGCAAGGTCCCTTCAACCGTGGCAGAGAGACTGTTGATCTTGGTGACGGATGCCATGCCGTCCCATTGCGCGGTCCCTTCTTCGACTTCCGTCAAATAGATGCTGGCACATGTGCCGATACCGTCAATGTCAACCGATTCGACCGTGAACAGCTTCGAGAACTCTTCCTCGGTAACCGTTGCGGCACGATAGGTGATGGAGCCGTTCGAAAAGTATTTCGAATAAACGGTGGCCGGATCGATACCAAACAGGTTCAGCTTGGCTTTCGAACCATACTCGAAATCCACCGATCCGCCGGCAACGTAAAAACCATTGTAGGAACTGCTGCGGGTCGTGACGCTTCCCGATTGGAGCGTCAATCGTGAACCCGCCGCCTGACAAGCCATAATCTTGCAAACGACATCGCCGGAAAGGGTCGTGTTCGAATTCCACTGAAACTCCCCGTCGAGATTGATCTTGCCGCCGTCAAGGACGACTCTGTCCGAAAACAGCAGATTTCCCAACCGATTCAAAACGGCTCCCTCGCCAAGCAAAAGCGAAGAACCGGATGCGATGGTCATTGTATTCGTAATCGTGAGCGTCGAATGAAAGACCTTCATGCCGCCGCCCGCCTGCAATTCGAAGGTATAGACGTTTGCCGTGGCATTCGTGAGCAGCATCGTTGCAGTCGGACCGATCCGAAGCGTTCCGGCACAGTCCAATACGCCGCCGTTTCGAACCGTAAAATCACCCGAATTCCATTGCGCACTCTTGACAAAGGTCACCGTTCCGCCATCGACCGACAGAACGGAATTCGCCACCGTGCTCTGCGCAGTCTCCCGGTTGACGATCCGACCGCCAGTATAGACGGTCACGGCAGCGCCGTCACCATACCGGATCGCACCGGCCGTGCCCCAGTCAAGCGTCCCGTATACGTTCAGTACACCCTTTATATTCGGCCAAGCGGCTCCTTTTACCTGTGTGAAACTGGCAGATGCGCCAATCGTGAGACTTCCCGTCGGCGAGAAATCTCCACCCGGCGTGTACAGAACTTCGCCTTCTTGAATGATCACATCATCCGAAAAGGCATTGCCCGGCGAAACGCCCGTATCCCAGTTGCCGGCCGTGAACCATTGACCGTCTCCGGCATTTCCGGTCCACGTGACAACCGCGCCGGAAACACAGTAGGCCGTCAGACAGAGAACGGCCGCAAGGAATCTTTGTATTGCTTTTCTCATTATTTGTCTCCCGAAAAGAAAAAGTGAGAAAAAATCCTAAAAACTGTCGCGAAGCAGAAGCTTCGGCGAAATCAGCAGTCGAGACGCCGATACTCTCGGATTCGACAAGCGCCGAAACAGCGTCGATACCGACAAACGCCCGATCTGACGCATGTCGATCGAAACCGTCGAAAGCCGCGGACGGGTAATCGCTCCTTGCTCGATGCCGTCAAAGCCAATGATCCGGACATCCTCCGGCACTCGAATCCCCTTCTCCAATAGAAGGTCCATTGCGCCAATCGCCATTTCGTCATTCAAACAGAAAATCGCTTTCGGAAGCGGACGCATCTCATCGAAAATCTTTTGCATCACCATCCGACCGCCTTTTTTCGTGTAATTCCCGTTTGCAATCACGCGAGGATGGTAGGAACCCGTTTCCTGCTCGAGACTCTTGCGAAGCCCTTCCATACGCGCCGCACAAGCATCGTCCGGACGCCCTTCGATAACCGCAAAATCATCCGCCAATCCATGCGCCGCCAACAGCCGGCCGACTTCCATGCCCCCCAACTCATTGTCCAGACAAATCGAATCGCACGGCAACCCGCGGGAATCGAAATCAACCAAAACCGATGGCGGTCCCGAACGGACCAATTGCGATAGAATGACGCGATCGAACGGCCCCATGTAAATCATCGCATCCGCCGGAACCGCATCCCGGACATGTATCAGCTGGTCGGGCCGAATCAACCCAACCGCATACGTGAGAAGATTGGCGCCATATTCCAACAGGGCTTCATTGATGCCGGCAATGATCTCTTGATGATAGGGACCGAAATGCGCCGGAACCAATACCTGTGAGAGCAGACCGACTACCCGAATCTTGCGCTGTCCCGCACCCGTTCCTTCTTGTTTCCGCTCGGCCATCGCCTGACGGACATACGTGCCCTGCGCCGGCAACGAATAGATGTACCCTTCTTCCCGCAATATCGTCAACGCTTTTCGGACCGTTAGCCGATTGGCGCCAAAGTGCGACGAAAAATCATCCAGCGAAGGCAGACGGCTGCCAACGCCATACTTCCCCGACTCAATGCTCGAACGAATCGTCGCGGCAATCGATTCATACAGAAACTTGCCGCCGTTCTTTCGTTCGATTTTCCTCTTTTTAAGCGCATTCATGAGCGGATGATAAATCAAATGTAAATCACTTGTCAATACTGGTATACAACTAGTATACTTTTTCCAAAAACCGCCCCCTCGCCCGCCCCGCCCCCTCGTGCGACTTGGCGGTAGGGCGCGCCGCCCCGCCCGCGCGCCCCGCCACCACGTGCCCTTGGCCGCCCCCCGGCTCGCGCCGCCGCGCCGCATCGCCCGTGGCGGCTCGCCACCGCGGTGCGCGGCTTTGCCCCCGCGCCCTCGCCCGCGCCCCTCGCCGTGCGCCCCGCCGTGTCCCGTGGTGCGGTCCCGTTGCGGTAGGGCGCGATGTCCCCATCGCGCCGCCGC
>JAEDLN010000007.1 GCA_016295275.1 Kiritimatiellia bacterium | reverse complement strand
CGCGCATCCGGCGCGATGTCATGATCGCGCCGCCATTACGCCCGCGCATTACCCGGGCGGCGCGATGGGGACATCGCGCCCCCCTCCCCACCGGCTCCCTCATCCCGCTCGCCCCATCGGCTGTCGGGCCTCCCGACCCGCGCACCCCATGGCGGATATGCCCCAACTTTGATACGCTCTTCCTGCCATGCCGAAATCTCGCAAACCCGTCCTTCCTCCGGAATGGATGGCCTTGTTGACAGCTCCCTTTGAAAACCAAATGCGTCTCGCGGCCCCCTCTCTGCCGGGAGCCGCAGGGGCGGCTTTGTCGCAAGCCTTCCATACCGATCCGTTGTTCGACGGATGCGTGCTGGCCGTCACCTCCGGACCCGCCTCCCTCGATCGTTTCATCGGAGATGCCGAAGCGTTCCGAAGCGAATCGTGCCACCTGCGCGTCTTTCCCATGCTCTCCGGCAATCGCGATGACGAAGCCGCCGCCGCACGACTCTCCATTCTGCGCATCCTTTCGGAAAAGAAACCCGTCCCCATGCTGCTTGCAACATGCGTGCAGGCTTTGATGCAGCCGTCGCCCGATCCGCACAAAACCGAACGGCTTTCGCGCGCCTTGAAGGTCGGCCCCGATGAAGGACCCGAGGCTCTGGCCGCTTGGCTCGAAGAAAACGGCTTTCGCCGCACCCCGGAGGTCTATGAACGCGGCACGTATACCGTCAAAGGCGGCATCGTCGATGTCTGGCCCGCCTCCGCCGGCGTTCCTTCGCGTGTGGAATACTTCGGAGACGATATCGAATCGCTGCGAACCTTCCATCCCGATACGCAACGCTCGGATCAACCGCTGGAAAGCTTGCTCATCCCGCCGATGCGCCTGCCCCCGAAAACAAGCTGCCTGCTCCACCGGTTCCTTCCCGAACAAACCGTCATCCTTTGGCTCGATTGGGAAAACACCCCGCCGGAAGCAAGCCTTTTCGCGGAAACAAGCGGCTGCCCGCAAGCACACCGGCTTCCTGCGATCGAAACCGAACTGAATCGCCGCAAAGCCGTTCGCCAATACTTTTTCGGCGGACAAGCACCCGAACACACGCCTCCCTGCGAGCTGCCGATTCGCCCCGTGGAAGGATTCGCCGGCAAGGAAATCTTCGCCGATGCCAGTCCTGAAATCTTGGAGGTGCGCCGCCGGAACCTCATGGAGGGAATCCTTTCTCGCCCGGAAAACGAAGGTGCAAAGGTCATCTTCTGCATGGACTCGGATGGCATGGCCACCCACCTTCGTAACGAACTTCCGGAGGGCTTGAAGGCCGAGGTCCTCAATGCCCCCCTTTCCGGCGGGTTCCAAATCGCCGATGCCACCGGCAAAGATAAACGCTTCCTTTACTCGCAATTCGATCTCTTCGGATACCGAAAGCAACTCCAAAGCGGTTTCGACGCGACCATGCGGCTCCTCCGCGATGGCGCCGCAGACCAATCGCGCATCCGCCGCGGACGCCTCGCCGTGCCCGTTGTCCCCGATGACGACGACAATGCAGACGAACTCCTTGCCGACGATCCCGCCGAAACACTGGCCGCTCGCATCTTTGAACATTTCGCCCCCGGCGATCTCGTCGTCCATCTCGAACACGGTATCGGCTGCTACCGAGGCACGAAAACCATCGAATTCGCCGGCGGCCGCCGCGAGGTCATCGTCCTGGAATATGCCAACAACGCCCGACTCCTCGTCCCTCTGACGCAAGCCAATCTCCTTTCGCGTTACTCCGGCGTAAACGATATTCCCGTCAAACTCCACTCCCTCTCGGGACGTCGGTGGAATACAGAAAAATTGGCCGCTCAACAGTCCGTGCAACGCCTCGCCTTCGAAATGCTCACGCGCCAGGCCCGCCGGAAAACCATGCCCGGACACGCATTCGACGCCTTTACGCCATACTTGGAGGAATTCGAAGCAAGTTTCCCCTTTCGCGAAACGCCCGGTCAACTCGATTGCCTGCGCCACGTCTATGCCGACCTGCAAAGCCCCCATCCCATGGATCGCCTCATCTGCGGCGACGCCGGATACGGAAAAACCGAAATCGCCCTCCGGGCCGCATTCGTCGCCGCTATGCAGGGCAAACAGGTCGCCGTCCTCGTCCCGACAACGGTTCTCGCGCAACAACACTACGAAAACTTCCGCTCTCGATTCGCTCCCTATCCGATCGTGGTCGGTCTGCATTCGCGTTTCACCTCCCCGGGAGAGCGCGCAGAACTCCTGAAAAAGGCCGCTTCCGGTGCCGTGGATATCATCATCGGAACCCATGGTATCCTCGGCGAAAACGTCACCTTCCGGGATCTCGGTCTCGTCATCGTCGATGAGGAACAGCGCTTCGGCGTCCTCGCAAAAGAACGCCTGAAAACCGTCTGCGAACAGGTCGATGTCCTTACCCTTTCCGCAACTCCGATCCCCCGGACGCTCTACCTCGGCATTACCGGCACACGCGACCTCTCCCTCCTGCGAACCCCGCCGCCCGGCCGCGTCGCGGTCGAAACAATCGTCGCGCAAGACGACGATCGAACCGTTTCCAATGCCGTTCTTCGCGAAATCGAGCGCGGCGGTCAGGTCTTTTTCCTGCATAACCGCGTGATGACGCTGGACCTGGTCTATGCCCGGTTGCACAAACTCTTTCCCCACCTCCGGATCGCCACCGCGCACGGTCAGATGTCCTCCCGCGAAATCGGTCGCATCATGCGCGATTTTTCCAATGGACATTACGACATCCTCCTCTCCACCACCATCGTCGAAAACGGCATCGACGTTCCACGCGCCAATACCATCCTGGTCGATCGGGCCGATTGGTTCGGAATCTCCGATCTCTACCAGCTTCGCGGTCGCGTCGGTCGCAGCTCCGTGCAAGCCTACGCCTACTTCCTGACCCCTCCCTTGGAAACGCTGTCGTCCGACGCAAAGGAACGGCTCGAAGCGCTCGAGGCCGCCTCGCGTCTCGGTTCGGGTGTCACTCTCGCCTTGCGCGATCTCTCCATCCGCGGCGCCGGAAATCTGCTCGGTGCCGAACAAAGCGGTCATATCTCCGCAATCGGCTTTACCCTCTATTGCCAACTCCTGCGCCGGGCAATCGCTCAACTCAAGGGCGTCAAACCGCCGCTTCTGATCAACGTCGAAGCCGATTTCCCCTTCCTCTCGCTCAGTCCGACATCCCCCGATGCGGAACTCGACGATCCCGCCGGAGCCTACCTCCCGCATGCCTACATGGATTCGGATTCGCAACGAATCCTCTTCCATCGCCGCTTGGCCGAATGCGCCTCGGAACAGGAACTCAATGCCTTGCACGACGAAATCGACGATCGCTTCGGTACCGCACCGCAACCCCTTCTGCGTCTCTACAAGACAACCCTCGCCGCCATCCTTTGCGCCGAACGAGGTATCTCGCGAATCCATTTCCGCGACGGCGATCTCTTCCTCTACCGCGAAGGCCTCCCGCTCCGATTCCGCGGACGCCTCCCGCACCCCGTCGGCAATACCCCCGACGAACTCCTCGATGCCACCATCCGCTTGATCCGGGCTCAGGAAATTTTGCCCGGCCAAACGAACAGAATCCACCTCTCCGGCGTTTCCCCTAAAAGACGTCTTTCTTCACAGCCCGGAACCCCTGCAACATGACCGTTCTGCTCCTTTTCGCCGATCGTATCCTTTGCGCCCGCCAGGATGGCGCAAAGGATGCCCCGACGCACGATTCCGCCGGTCTTCTCCTCTCGGAGGTGCCGATCGGACATGCCTCCCCCGCTACACCGGATGCCGTTACGGAAGCCCTGCGTTTCCTTCGCTCCCGCAAGGACAGCGCCCATATTCGCTCCGGGGAATTCGTCTTGATCCTGGCGGAAAGCGTTTTCTCGCAGGTTTTCCATCTCCCAGCCCGACAGCTGGCCGGTCTCTCCTCCGCCGAACTCGAACAGGCGCTCGCCTACGAGGCCGAACCTTTCTCCGGTTTCGCCTCGGGTACGGCGCTGACCGCTTTTCGACGCGGGGAAACCGCCAATGGCGAAACGGCTTTCACCATCACGCAATTCTCCAAATCCGGCGTAACCGGATTCGCCCGGGCAATCGCCGCCGCCCATTGCATCTGCGCCGGAATCGGCGGTATTCCCGCCGACGATGCCAACGATCCGGCAAACCTCGCCGCCGCAGCGGCAGCCGGACGCATCCCGCTCCTCCTGCCGCAATCCGCCGCCTCCGCCCTGTGGCGCACCCCCGTCCTCGTCGGCGGCGTTCTCCTGTGCATCGCGCTCCTCTCCGCCATCGGATACGGGCTCTCCCTTTCCTCCTCTACCCGAACCATAGACGCACGACTCCTCGAAGCCCGTGAACTCGCCCGCGAAAACCGTACCCTCGAATCCGAATTGGATTCCCTGAAAAACCGCTCCCCCGATGCGCCCGGCTCCGACGCCGGTACGCCGCAAGACCTCCGCACATTCCGCCATGCCGCTTGGAAACGCTTGCTCGATCTGTTCGATACGATCTTCTCCGACCGCGGAAAAATCATCGGTATCGAGGAACTCGGCTCCTACGATGTGCGCGTGACAGCCCTCTTCGTCAATGCCGCCGCCTACGAAACAGGCACCGCCGAACTGATGGAAAAAACAACCGGAACCGGTTGGACGATCATCCCCGAACAGGCCGAAAATCTCCGCTTCGCCGGCGAACACGCCCCCTGGCGTTTCGTCTTCCGTGCGCAAGGCCCCGATTCCGTGCGCCATTCCGCCGCCGCTTCAATGCCGTTTTCCATGGGAGAGGAGCTCGATTGATATGCCATTGTCCCTGAAAACCTCCGACCGCTGGTTCGTTGCCATCCTCCCGGCCGTCCTCCTCGCCTCTCTGTTCTGGTTCGCCTTCGCATCGCCGAAACGAACCCATATCGTTGCCGCCCAAACGGAAATCGAATCGCTCGGCGGTCTCGATTGGCTCGCCGAACGAAACCACTTGCTGAAAACGGAAAAAACACAACTCCTCGAGAACGCTCCCGCCCGAAATCGCACTCCTGATGCCGCCGCTCACCGCGCCGCCTCACCCGTCCTCGCCCTCTCCGCCGCACGAAATGCGTTCCGCCAGGCCGGTCTCCAAATCGCCGGAGAAACCCTCCGGAAAAACCAATCGTCCGAATGGACGCTTTCCTTGATCGGAAGCTTTGCCGAAATCCTTCAGGCTCTCGAACTTCTGAGCGGACCCGATTATCCGGAACTTTCCGTCGTATCCGTTTCCTGGACGGAACTGCGCGCAGGCAACGCTACCGCCGTTTGGCAGATTAGGATTGTCCTATGACCCATTCTCTCGCTTCAGACGCCATCGCCGTCCTCCATAGCCTCTTCGATTGCTGCGAATCGACCGGCGCCAGCGATATCCATCTCTCGTCCGACGAACCCGTGCGCCTCCGGATTCAAGGCGCGCTGCGCCGCGCAATGCCCGAAATCGGCACGCTCTCCGCCGCTCTCGTCTCCGACATCGGTATGCATCTGGCCGCAACTTCGCTCCCGGAGGGCGTTTCGCCCGTGGAACGATTCCAGACGACCGGCTCCGCCGACGGCGCCGTCACGTCCCCATCCGGAAAACGCTACCGCTTCAATGTCTTTCGCGAACGCGGTGCCGTCGCAATCGCTCTGCGCCGCCTGAACGACCGCTTTCTCTCCCTCGAGGAACTCGGACTTCCTGCCGAACTGATGGAATGTACGCGCTGCCCGAATGGTCTCGTCATTGTCACCGGCGCGACCGGTTCCGGCAAATCAACGACGCTGGCAACCCTCATCGATGCCATCAACGCCTCCCGCGATTGCCATATCATCACGATCGAGGATCCCGTCGAATACATCCACGCCAGCCGCCGCGCACTCGTCCGCCAACGCCAAATCGGTCGCGATGCGCCCGATTTCCATACCGCCCTCGTTTCTTCGCTTCGCCAAGACCCCGATGTCATCCTTGTCGGTGAAATCCGCGACCTCCCGACCATCCGGACCGCTATCACAGCCGCCGAAACAGGCCACCTCGTCTTCGCAACCCTGCACGCCGGCGATTGCACCGGCGCCATCGAACGCCTGTGTGCCGTCTTCCCCTCCGAAGAGCAAGACGCCATCCGCCGACAGCTCGCTCTCGTTCTCCGGTGCATCTTCGCCCAGCGTCTCCTCCCCAAACGAACGGCCCCCGGCGCCCCTCTCGAACGGATCGCTTGCGGCGAACTCCTCTTCAATACTCCCGCAATCGCAAACCTGATCGCGACCGGCCGCTCCGCACAAATCTACTCCGCAATGGAAATCGGTACGAAAAACGGCATGAGAACCCTCGAACAGGATCTCGTACGACTCGTTTCGGAACGCCTGATCGACGATGAAACCGCACTCGCACAAACCCGAAACCGCGAAATCCTGCGCGAACGCTTGCGCACCTCGCGCTGACGGACTCCGTCCCACCTCTTTATGCCGATAGCAAATACGATGCCTCAACCGATTGTCACCCCCTTTCTGGAAGAAAACGGATTGCTCGATTTCCGGAGTATCCGTCTCGATCCGCGGACCGCTTTGCGGCTCCCAGGCCGCATCGCCTTGCATCATCTCGCCCTTCCGCTGTGCGAAACGCCCGAATTCCTCTATGTCGCATTCGCCGGAACCGGTGAAACGCCGCCCGACCTCCTTGCAGAACTGTCGAAAGCCTTCCCCGATAAACAGGTTGCCGTCATCCCCGCCGCAAAGGATGCCTTGCGGCGCGAATTGCGAAACGTCTACGGTGAACGCTTGCAGCCTTCTCCGTTCCAAAACCGCCCCGCCGGCGGCGACGATGCCGTCGTGCTGGTCGAAAATCTCCTGCGCAGCGCCGTCCTCCGACATGCCTCCGATCTCCATGTCGATCCCGGCCAAAATGCCGTCCGCATCCGGTTCCGCGTCGACGGAATCCTCGAAGATTTTTTGTCCCTCCCCTCTTCCGTCCATGCCGCCTTGCTGAGCCGTATCAAGGTGCTCTCCGGTTTGGATATCGCCGAAAAACGGGCGCCGCAAGATGGGGCGTTCGTCTGGCATCGGGCCACCGCACCATACGATGTACGAGTCGCAACACTCCCCGTCCGGCACGGCGAACGCGCTACCCTGCGCCTTCTGCCGTCCGAAGACGACCGGCTCTCCCTCCAGGCGCTCGGCATGTCCGGCGAACACCGCAAAACCTTCGAACGGGTCCTCGAACACCCCTATGGGCTCGTCCTCCTGACCGGCCCGACCGGCTCCGGAAAAACCACAACCCTCTATGCCTCCATCCGACACCTGCTCGCCCACGCGCCGCTGAATGTCCTCACCGTCGAAGATCCCGTCGAATACGAAATGGAGGGCGTCGCACAATGCGAGGTCGACTCCGGCGACAAAGTCAATTTCCAAAAAGCCCTCAGAGCCCTTCTCCGGCACGATCCCGATGTGATCATGATCGGTGAAATCCGCGACGCCGAATCGCTCGATACCGCCGTCAAGGCCGCGCTTACCGGACACCTCGTCCTCTCAACCCTGCACGCGAACAATGCCGTTGCAACCGTGACGCGCCTCGCCGATATGGGGCTCTCCCCTCACCTCATCGCCGCAACCCTTCGCCTCAGTACGGCTCAACGCCTCGTCCGCCGGCTCTGCCCCCATTGCCACGCGCCCGCAACCATCACCGAAGCGCAAGCCGCCCTTTTCCAACACCCCGAATGGTCTGGAACCCCCGTCTTCCGCCCCGTCGGATGCCCCGCTTGCGCCGGTCGCGGCTTTGTCGGCCGAATCGGTCTCTTCGAACTCCTGGAACCCGATTCCAAATTCGCGTCCGCAATCGCCGCCGGAACCCCCGAACCGCAACTCCGGAAATACCTTGCCGATCAAGGATTCAAAACCCTCGCCGACGATCTGCTCGCAAAGGCCAAGGCCGGACTCATTTCCATGGAAGAAATCGCGTTTTAGCCTGCCGGACGTTCGATGCCACGAAACGCCGCGCTTCTCCTTTTTTGCGTTTTGCGCGAACTTTTTTCGGAGAAGAGCCGTTTACTGGTCTAGAAAGGAACCCTTGCTCATGTCTCAACAGCTCCATGCAAATGAAACCGGCCGGAAAGGCTTTACGCTGATCGAACTGGTTCTCGTCGTCGCCGTTCTCGCAATCGTCGCAACCGTCGCCGTCGGCAAATTCAACGATATCAAACGAAATGCCGCACGCAAGGCCGGATTGGCTTCCGTCGTCAATATCCAGCGAGCCATCAATACCGCCATCGCATCGTCCGATTCCGTCAAAAACATGTTCGATTACGTCGAATCCCTCCTGGATGTCTCTCCTTCCGGCTCCTGGACCGGTTCGGAGGGAACATACGACTGGACGAAAAACGACGTCGGTGCCATTCCGGGCGTCTACTGCGGCATCAAAGAGGTCGGTGTCGTCTACAACGCTTCGGGCGTCACCACCGGTACGACCACGACGCTCGAAGAAGCCCGCAAAAACAATACGGGTATCAACAGCAGCTTGCTCGGCAACTGCGGTGTCTACTATCTCAAGGAAGCCGAGGTCCAGGCGCTGAATGACGCCGGCATCACCCGCGTCCTCCTCCACAACTACTCCAACAAACAGGCGTACGGACCGAATGGCCTCATCCAGCAAACCGGCTTCGCCTCCGAAAACAATCTCCAATTCCGCAACGGCGGTCCCGGCATGCGCCCCGATATGAGCGCATTCTATCCCTCGATCCTCACAAACGGCTCCCCCGTCGTCGTGCTCAATCCAAAGAACGCCACCGATATCTATCGCGCTTTCGGCATTTCCTACAATCTCACAAAAGAACTTTCCGATTCTCTCACAGGCGATCCGGAGGAATATTTCACAAAGGGCGTCTGCCCGCGCCTCGTCTTGTTCGGTCTCGGCCGGACCACCGATCTGACCGGAAAGCTCTTCGAAACCCCGCCGCGTTACGACGGCTTGGACAAAACCGAATACCGCAACTATATTCTCGTCTTCTCCATGCTCAACGGAACCGGCAATACCGGCTCAAAAGTCACCTTCGCCGGCGTCCTGACACCCGAAGGCAATACCGCCAAAGGCCAAACCTACTCCGTCGATTGGGCCAACTGACATTCCCGCTCCCTCCTCTACCCGTGACGCATCGCCACTGGCCGCCGGGCCTCCCGGCCCCGTGACGGCTAGCCACCCGCCCGCGAGGACGATTCATGATTGTCGATTGGTTTGCCATTCTGATAGAATCGCAATATGAGAACATTTTCGCGCTTCCTTTTTGGAATGGTTGTCGCGGGACAGACGGCGGCCTTCGCCCAAACACAATGCCCCTCGTCGCCATGGGAAATGGCTGTCGCCACGGAAAACTGGCTGATAGAAGGCGCCGGCGCACGATTTCTCCCCGGAATGGATGCCCCAGCCCGAAAGGGCGATTCGTTCGTCTTTGTCGACGAATCCTGGCCCACGGCATTTCAAGCCCGTGTCGGAGAGTCGGTCTATTTGAGCATTTCTCAAACCACGGGATGCTACGAGTTTATTGACGCAGATGGCATGCTCTTTTGGATGGTGGTGCCGGACACGCAACTCACACAGGATTGGATCACGCCCTTCTTGTCTCCGCTTGAGCTTGTCACAGAAGGCCTTTATTCTCCCTTCCGGCTTGTGCGCGAGTGGCGTCTGACAACGCCGGCGCTTGAGGCGACGCGCGTTTCGCCACGGCGTAGCGCCCCGCACCGTAGCGCACCGGTTTCCACTAACCTCTGCTTTACCTCGCTATCCATCGCAAATGACGTGCTCTTTTTTACGGCGAACTGGCCGGAGAGCCATCCGCTTCCAGACGAGATGCTCGACCTCTACGCAAAGACAAACCTGCTCTCTCGAACGTGGTCGTTTCTTTCTTCGCATCCTGCAACGAATAAACCGGCGTCTTTTTCGATTTCAATGTCGGACCTCCCATGGCCGGACACCATTCCTCATGTCCATAACGCCGCATGTGACATCATAACGAATCTCGTTGCGTCTCCGCTCAATGAAAACATCGTCTATACCAATATCGTTTACGGGTGCGGAGTTTCCGCTCCGGTCGGCCGATCGGTCTTTTTCACGCTCGGAACCCGTGCTGATACCGATGGCGACGGTCTAACCGATGCGTTTGAGCATTTCGTGTCTCTGACCAATCCAAAGGCAGTCGATTCCGATGGCGATGGCATGAACGACGGATGGGAAAGCCAATATGACGGCTTTGATCCCGCCGTGGACAATTCGACAGACGCCAATCCCGACAACAATCTAGACGCCGATCCGGACGGCGATGGTCTTGCCAATGGTGAAGAGTCGAAGGCAGGCACAAATCCCGGTGAACCGGATACCGATGGCGATGGTCTTGACGATGGCTCCGAAATCGGGCAAGGCAGCGATCCCAATGACAGCGCGGACATGATCCCCGTCAAGTGGGTTTCCGTGACCGGCGACCTTGACCAAAACGTCCATAAACAGGTGAATGAAACCGTAACAATTCCTGCAGGGACGATGGCATTCATAGGGGTTTTCCTCTTTAGCGAGGAATATCCGGTTTACACTGGAAAAGCTTCCGAATTCAACGATAAGGCTGTTTGGTCAATTCAAGCCGCAGGGAATACCCCGATAGAGGGCCTTGCCTACGTCAATAACGAGGATGGAGCTTGGGATGCGGCTGGTGAAAAGGGCCATACAGCAAATGGATTCTCTCCCGTGGTTCTGAAAGACAAGGCTGTTTACGCAGCTCCCGTAAACGCCGATCTTTCTGTCAACGTGAGCATTGACGCAATGAACATAAGCGATGGAGAACTACCCACGACAGTCTTTGTCGGTTTTTTCCCGCTTAAGATTGTGCAATCCAATATGCCAACCGCGACAGGACTGGCAGACACGACCGATGCAGCGACCTCCTGTTATCGGGCGTTTATCCCGGCAAATGGTGTCGCCTATATAACCGCCGATCCGGCGGCACCGCGGCTGACCGCGCAGTTCAAGGACCTGCCGCAATGGATTGACGTAACTTGGAGCGGTTCGCTGACTACGGAACGAGCGGACAAAAGATTTGACGGTATCGACAATCGGACTTTGCCGCAGATGACGCTTGCCGGATCGGAAGCGTATAGCATCACGTCTGGATTGCAAAATGAAATCATTGGCGGCACCTGCGCGATTGACATTCGTATCGGCGATGCCACAGCAATATCATACCCGTTCTCAATTCGGGGGAAGAATCCGACGGACGCCACGGCGCGGGCCTACATAACGGAAAATGTCGATGCGGAGTTCCGGCCTTATGCATGGATGATCGCCAAGCATGAGAGCATGAACTCCGGCAATAGGGTGTACAACCAGTTTAATGCCGCCGGTGCGCAAAAAGAAAAGCCAAATTGGGGAGCGCCTCATGGATGGGGAATCGCGCAAATCGACAAAGGCAGAAACGGGGACTCGACGGCAGAGGTCTATGACTGGCATGCAAATGTGGCGTCGATGAATACAACGCTTCGCCAAAAAAGAAACAGGTATAATCAGATATTGGCTATGTATCGTAGTGCATATCAGAATGACCCTTCCACTCGATGGTTCGAGCCAGATCATGTTACGACAAATGTCGGTGGTACAGTAATATCGGCGCGACAGTGGTCCATAATGACATTGTACAACGGCACCCGGGGAACGCGTCAATTGCCGTTCCCGGGGCAAGAGAACTACAGTACCCCAATACATTTCGATCCTGTGACAACAAATTGGGTCCTGTACACAAACAGCAACAACTATGTCCCCGTTGTCTACGAGGACGCCAATTCTGCGGAGGTGGAATGATGAAACGCAAAGCAGTCATGGTCCTTTCATTATTACTGATGTCTGTTCCGGCTTGTGCTGATTGCAATGGCAAATGGGCATTTCACAGTCAATTGCTGCAGGAGAGTTTCGACACTTCTCGGTGGAGAGATTTCTATCCAGACCATGAATGGTATGTGCGTTGTATATTTGTCGATTTGGATGGCGACGGAAGGAATGAACTGATGACGGCCTCCCCATCTGAGGAGGAAGATAGGACTGGTTCTGTCTGGAAAATATGGAAAAAAGGAGGGAGCAAAACGTTCTCACAGGTTTTCTTTTCCGGGGAAATCCATTTTCTATGTCATTCTGATTCTTTCTACAAGGTGTCGTATACAGATAAACCAGATGCAGTTGTCGGATTGGGTATGAATGCCGGCATTGAGGAAGATTGCGGAAATGGAGACAGGCGTGAGGTTAGGCCGACACCTGATTGCATGTTCACGCTTATGCCGGAAAACAAGTTTATGCTCCGTGAGATACAGCCGGATGTTGATACCTTCTTTCAAAGGGATGTTGTTGCCGGAATTGAGAGACTTTACCCTGAATGGTATTTCGGATTCGACTTTAAGCCGGCGAAGGATGTGCCGTACAGCCCGTTCACACGGCGACCGCCATATAGAATGCCCAAGGGGGACTTGCGGCGAGGCGGCGGAATGATTGAATCCGACGATTTTGCCACATTTGTGGCGGAGTATCGGCGGAAGGTCAAAATGGATGTCGGTGAAAAAAACAAAGTGGCTGTTTATGCCGTGCATCTTGATGCGGACAATGATGGAGATGCCGACTGCTATGTTTCTTCTGAAGCAGAACGAACGGATGACGGAAAGTTCAAATGGTCTCTCTACTTGCGGCAAGGGAAAACACTCTCAGCTTCTCTGGATGCCGTTTTCCCAGTAAATGACCATAAAGAGTTGTACAAATTGAAACCGCAGGTGAAGGCAAGCAAGGATTCATTTTGTCGCGTTATGCGCTTTGACGTCGATCCTGTCTTTTTGATTCTCGATGACAAATCGGAACGCTCGGTGATCCGAGACACGATAATGGAGTATGAAACGCATCGAGTTGAGAAACTTCTTTGTGTAGAGTACCCTGAAAAGTGACAGGTATATTGTTTTGAAGTAAGTCAAGAGTCTTTTTGCATCAACGTGGGTCTAAAAAAACCTGTTGCCGGCGGAAAACATCGTAAACATGGAACGCGTTGCGCGGAATGTTTTGCAACGCACGGCATTGCAGACGATTTCAGACCATCGCTGTAGGCTTTCTGCCCACTGCCGGGCGGATGGATTTCATCTATTGCCCGCAAGCATTCATCGTCGTCTGTTTCGCCAAGGCAAGTGCTTTTTCTTTATCCAATCAGCCGCAAAAGGGATATTTTCTCCGCCTACTCCGTCGATTGGGCCAACTAATCCCCCTCCCAATCCCCCGAACCATATTCACCCCATCGAGTCTCCCGTTGCCGTGCAGAACGGCCACCCCACGTGATGGGGTGTTCTGCGTGTATTTTGCGCCCCCTCTCACACCCCGCCCCGCGCCCTTTCCTCGCCGCCCGCGCGCCGTGGCGCGGTCCCGTTGCCGTGCGCATCTCTCGTGCGGCTTGGCGGTAGGGCGCGATGTCCCCATCGCGCCGCCGCGCCATCGGCGCGGTGCGCGGCTTTGCATCCCGCGCGCCCTTGTGCCCCGCCCCCCGCCGCATCGCCCGTGGCGGCTCGCCACCTGCGCCCCCATTTCTTTTTTGTGGTCAGAAGAGATTTTTCCAGATAGAATCAAGATTACATTCTACTGGACCCCGATTCCGGTTCCTTCGATCTTCGTTCCGACTATCTTTCTTTTCCTTTTCCGTTGAAAACATTCCTCCTCGCCGTCTCCGTTTTGCTCGCGGATCAAATCGCAAAACTGCTTGCCCTCAAACACCTTGCCCCAAGCTATGACGGCTCCATCCCCGTCATCCCCGGTTTTTTCAACCTTACGCTCGTCTTTAACCAAGGAGCCGCATGGGGAATCTTGTCCGGAAAGCTCCCGCTTCTGGTGGCTATTTCCGCCGCCATGCTCGTCTTTTTGATCTGGAATGGAAAAGAACTGACCCAAAACCGGCTCGGTATCGCCGCAACCGGCATTCTGGCAGGCGGAACGGCCGGCAACCTCGTCGATCGCCTCTTCCGTGGATATGTTGTCGATTTTCTGGATTTTCACTGGCCCTGGTCCGATGGAATCTACCATTTCCCCGCATTCAATGTCGCCGATTCCGCCATCTGCATTGGATTCATCCTTTTGATGCTGAACACCTTCCTATGCTCACCAACAAAACGATAGTCTTCCTGCTCGTTGTCCTCCTGCAGCTTTTGGTTGTCCTGCATTTCACGAATACGAGTCTTCGCGAACACGATCGGGAATATGCACGCGCCGGATTGCTCTCCGGACATCTGGGTCTCGTTTCCGATCTCCACATTCAAACCGGAAACTTCTCCGCAAAGCTGACGCGCAACAACACACAATGGATTTTCGCGCCTCCCGCCGCCGGACGGGCCGACTCGCAGCGAATCAATTTGCTCCTCGATACGATCGCTCACGCAATCATCCACGAACGAATCTCCACGCGCGTCCGCGAAAACCGGGAACTCGATCTCGCCGATTTCGGCCTCCGAAATCCCCGGGCAACGCTTACACTTTCCGGCAATGCCAAATCCGCTCTTCCCGTGATCCTCCGTTTTGGAAACGAAACCCCCTCGGGCGAATGCGTCTATCTCCAAACGGAAGGCAGTCCCGATATCCTCGTCATTGAACGGGCCGCCTTCGATTTGATTCCATCGGATCTGGATAATCTGCGGAAACGAACGCTCTTCCGAGAGGAGGACGCCCCCATCTCCTCCATCGAAATCCGACGCCCCGACAAGCCTACGGTGAGACTCGAAGCCAACGAGGCCGGCGTCTGGTCCATCGCAAACCCCTTCAAAGCCCCCGCTTCCGCACCGACTGTCGCCGCTTTGCTCGAACACCTCGAAAACGCGACCGTCCATCGTTTTCTCTGGGCTCCCGATGGCTCGCAACCCGAAAAAAAGGAAAATCTCGCCAGCCGTACCGAACAGGCACGGATCGCACACGGACTCTCCGTCGACGAAACCGTCCTCTTTCTCACGGTCACCCATCGCAATGTCCCGACTCCAACCGAGTTCGTCTTCGGAAAACCCGATCCGACATCGCCGGGCGATGTCCTCGCCGCCTCCCTTTCCGGCGGCTTCGTTTGTACCGTCGATCAAATTCTCTTGGATGCCTTGCTCCTTCCTCTGAACGATTTGCGCGAACGCAGCATCTTCCCCATTGTCAAAGAAGACCTGATTCAAGTCTCGTTCCTTACGACTCGCGGCCCCTTCACTCTTGAACGCGCCGATACCTCTTCCGAATGGAACATTCGCCGTCCCGCACGGCAACCCGCCGATTCGACCGCCGTCAATGCCTTCCTGGATTCGCTGCTTGGACTGCTCGACGACGGCGCCTCTCCGATGGCGCCGGACGAAACCATCCCCCTTCATGCCGTGCGCGTCGATCTGAAACCTTCCCCGTTTCCGGACGCCGGACACACCCCTTCGTCGCAACGATCTTTCTGGGTGACTGCCACGAGCACCAATCCGCCTCTCGTCACAATCTCCGACCCCGAAAACCGCCTCCACCATACCCTTACCGGCACAAAAGCGGAAGCGCTCGATTTCTCCGATGCAACCTATGCGGCCCTCCGCTCGCCGCAAATTCTCTCCCTTCTGCCTTCCTCCATCGAAACAATCTCCCGCTCCGCCGACGGAGCGACGCAAACCGTTCAACGTCGCGCCGATGGCGCCTGGTTTACGCACGATCAACAGCCCGCCTACGCAAATTCCGCCGCGGCAGACGAAATCGCCGCCCTGGCCGGAAACTTCGCCGCCTTCGATGTGGCAACCCTGTTTACCGCTGATTCCGCCGCTTACGGATTGCTTTCTCCCGCCATCGAAATCACAATCGAAACCGGTATCCCCGAGCGGCCTATCGTCATCCTTCAGTTGGGAGACGCACTGCCAGACGGTTCCCACTATCTCCGGATCAAAGGCGAAAGCACCGTTTTCATCATTACCGCCGACGCCGCCCATACCCTTTCGACACCTCTCGTCTCGCGTACCCCTCTCTGATTCCACACACCATCCCGCCGGATCGATTTCCACATGAAAAAGTCCCGCAAAATTGCCATCGGCATTGTCACCTCCCTCCTCGTTCTCTTCCTCTTCCTGGAGTTCTGGCTCGGCGCTGCGGTAAAGGCCCTGATCAATAACACCGCACCGCTTGTCCTGAAAACCGATGTCCATGTCGAACGGGTTACGGCACGCGTCTTCAGCGGTGTTTTCCACATCCGAAATCTTCGCATCGGACCCCCGGAAACCTTCGAGGCAAATCTGTTCGAAATGCCGGAATTGACAGTCCGCTTGCGCCCTTCATCCCTTTTCTCCGATACGATCGTCATCGATGAAGTGACGGTTAGGGATCCGATGCTGACCTACGAACTGAAAGGCCTGAACAGCAACTTTTCCGCACTTCTCGCACCATTCGAAAAAGAACCGTCCGATAAAGAGCCCGCCGAAAAGTCCCCCGCGAAAAAAGTCGCCATCGGACATTTTCTCTTTACGGGCGCCAAATGCCGGCTGGCCATTGCAAATGGAAAAGGCGCCGTCGTCCCGCTTCCCGCTATCGAACTCTCCGATATCGGCAAAAAGAACGGCGGCGTCACCGCCATCGAGGCCCTTTTCGAAATTCTCAAATCGATCTCGACCGGAACCGTCAACGCCGTCGGCAACCTCATCGGCGCCGTCGGCTCGGCAGCCGTCGACGCCGTCACCGGTATCACGACGGCTGGCGTCAATCTCGCATCCGATGGCATGAACGCAATCGCAAGCGGAATCGGCTCCGTCACCGGACTGTTTTCCGGAAAACAAGAAAAAGAAAACGCCGAAACGACCGAACAAGCTACCCAAAAATAACCGAACCGCTCTCCCGACATGAACGCTTTTGCCCAAACTCTCCTCGATCGGGGCGTGATCCTGCCCGATCCCGATTCCGTCTTCTTTGCGCCCGATGTCAATCCGGAACGAATCTACCCCGGTGCGACCATCCATCCCGGCTGCCGAATCTCCGGCTCCGCCACTTCCATCGGACCCGACTCCGTCATCGGTGCCGAATCGCCCGTCACAATGCGCGACTGCCGAATCGGTGCAAAGGTCCGAATCGGCGGCGGTTTTCTCGATCGCTGCTGCCTTCTGGACGAAGCCAAAACAGGCGACGGTCTCCACGCACGCCCCGGTTGCATCCTGGAGGAAAAGGCCAGCGTCGCCCATACGGTCGGCATTAAGCAGACGATCCTTTTCCCATTCGTGGAACTCGGCTCGCTGATCAATTTCTGCGATATCCTTATGGCCGGCGGAACCTCTCCCAAAAACCACTCCGAAGTCGGCTCCTCCTATATCCATTTCAACTTTACGCCCCACCACGACAAGGCAACCGCCTCGCTCGTCGGCGATGTCGCCCATGGTGTCCTGCTGAACCAAAATCCCATCTTCCTCGGCGGTCAGGGCGGTCTCGTCGGTCCCCGCAGAATCGCCTACGGCACGACCGTCGCCGCAGGTTCCATGGTTCGCCACGATATCACAAAGCCGAATCTCCTCGTGCGGGAACTTCGCGGCAATCCCATCTCCGTCGAATACGATAGCTCTTTGCACGGCCGTGTCGATATCATCGCCGCCAATTGCTATGCCTATCTCGATAACCTTCTCGCACTCCGTACCTGGTACGGCCTCGTCCGGAAACCCGTTCTCGCTGCCACTCCTTGGGGAAAAGCCTGCGCCGAAGGTCTCTTCGACTGCCTCGATATCGATTGGAACGAACGGATCGCACGCCTCGACCAACTCGCGCAAATGCTGAGCGACGATACGCCCCGCGCCTCTCTGAAGCTCTCCCCGTCCGTCTGGGCGACCCAACGCGAATTCTGCGTCCAGTGGCCCGAACAGAAAAAGGCGTTTCTCCGCCGATACGCCGCCATTCAGCCGCCGGAACCCGGTGTGCAGAAAATCATCGGCCAATTGATCGAAAAGGCAAAGAGCTCTTCCTATCTGGAGGCCGTCCAAGCCCTCGACGATACGCAGAGAAGTCTGATCTCCGGCTGGCTCCAATTGGTTTAGCAGATACACCCGCTCCATCGCCACGCAATCGGAATCCCCCCCCCAAAAAAACGCCCTCCCGCAATTCAAACGGCTGGGCCGGTGCCGGTTTCCCCTGGACCGGTCCGGTCCGTTTCAGGAATGACAAAACCATGCTCTCCCGACATCAGCTGATTCTCCGATGGTCCGGCTTCGTCTGTCTGTATCTAATGCTGCCGGTCGGAATGATTTTCGCCCCCGCATGGATCAAGCTGATATTCGGCATTTCAATCCGCTCTTGCGTCATTCCCGCTCTGCTTGTTGCCGCAATGGGCGTTTACGGAATCGGAGCGCTTCGCGGAATGATTCGCGTCGGCGATCTCTTCCGACTCGGTGTCCCATGCGCGTCTTGGCGAAAAATGCTCCTCCGATGGCTGTTCTTTTGCTCCGTCCTGACCGCCTTGCTTGCCGGAATCGACGCCGATCGTCTTTTCCTCTTTCCCGCCAAACAACCGCGCTTCTGGGGGATCGTCATGATCGCATACCCCATTCTATCCGTCCTCGCGCAAGGAATCCTGTTCCGATGGTTCTACGACGCGTTCTTCGCCCCGCTCTTTCGAACGCCACGTGCCTCTCTGCTCGCGGGAGCCGCCGTTTTCGCGTTTGCCCATATCATCTTTCTCAATCCATGGGCAATCCTGTTTACGTTCTTGGGAGGAATCCTCTTTCTCTCATCCTACCGCGGAACCGGCTCCCTCCTGTTTTCCGGAATCGAACACGCCCTCTACGGAAACGCCCTCTTTACCATCGGTTGGGGCGCATATTTCTATCAGGGAACCGTTGCGCTCCTGTCCAACTAAAAAAGCGCGCGGACCGGACGGGAATACGAAAGCACGAGCTCCGCACCTTGCGGAATGTAGCCGTTCAAAACAACATCGATTTCATACGGCTCTCCCATCGGAAACAACAACTCCGAAAGTGCCTTGCCGTCTTCCGTTTTTCCGGATTGGCTGTCCTTCGGCACAAGGGCATAACTGACATCGAAATGCTCGATGGGCTTGACGTCGATCGTCGCCGTCGCAACGGCAAGCCGTTCCGCAAAGGAAACACGCTCCGATGTTGACGAGGAGAGCGTCTCCGTCGGCAACAGCGTGAACGGATAGGAAAGCATCTTCCGCGCACTTTCATGCGGCTCCGGTCCCGGTACGGCTGCTTCCACATCCGTCAGGGCGTACAGTCGGACTTCCCCATGGATGAAATCCGGAATACTCTGGATCTCTTCGCTCGTCAGATTCTCGCATCGGAGCAAAATCCGGAGCCCCGTCGCCGGAAAGCGGATTTCGCGAAACAACCGGCGGTTCATTCCATCCTTCGCTTTTCCGGCCGAAAACGCGATGGCTCCCGGTTTGACGAACGGATTGTATCGCTCATCCCACATTTTTACGCCTTCATTGGCGACAAATGCGAGAAGAACCGATACGACGAAAAACAAAAGGACTTTGAGAAGAAAACGGACGAAGGACATGGAAGAACCGCAAGCTTGCAATGTCAAACAACTGCGTCAACGACGCGATCGGAGAGACGCCCCCCTAGCGGGAAACGCGCCCGGACGCATTGCCGCCCGCAAGTGCTTCCACTTCCGAAACGGTTACGTCATTGTAGTCGCCGTAAATCGTGTGCTTCAGGCAAGACGCCGCCACCGCATACGAAATCGCCTTGCAGGCTTCCGACCATTTCTCCGTGTTGAGTGCGTAAATCAGCCCCGCGGAAAACGAGTCGCCGCCGCCAATGCGATCGACAATGTTGCGGATTTCATACGGACGATACGTCCCGTCCGCCGCAAGCGGTGCAAAATGCGCCTTGCGATTCGGGACGTCGTAGAGCATCGCACCCCAGCCGTTGAAATCGGCAGAATGGCTCTCCCGCAACGTAATCGCAATGCGCCGCGCCTTCGGAAAGGCCGCCGAAAGCTTCTCGGCAACGTCAATATACCCCTTGGAATTGATCTTTCCGGATTCGATCGAGGAATCCGCCGCCGAAATGCCGAACACATCGTGGGCATCCTCCTCGTTCCCAATCAGGACATCGGCAAGAGCGGCCAGCTTCGTCATGTGCTTGCGCGCCAAATCCCGCGGCTCCGTCCCGGGTTCCCATTTCCAAAGCTTTTTGCGGAAATTCAAATCGAGCGAAATGCAAATGCCGTTCGCGGCGGCATACTCCGCCAACTTCAGATTCGCTTCGCAGGCTTCTTTCGAAACCGCCGGCGTAATGCCCGACAGATGGAGCCATGTAACACCTTCCAACATCGCCTCGACCGGATACTCCGCGGCCGGAGTGACGGCAATGGATGAGCCTGCACGATCGTAGACAACCGCAGAACCGCGCTGGTTGGAACCCGTTTCAGCAAAATAAATGCCGAGCCGCCCCTTCTTCGTCCGGAGAATGCGGGAAACGTCAACGCCAATCCCGCGCATCTCCCCTACGAGAGAGTCCGCAATCGGATTCTCGGGTAGCGCCGTCAAATAACGCGATGACAGGCCAAAACGCGCTAGGGATACGCATACGTTCGCTTCGCCACCGCCGAAAACAGCGTGCAGCATGCCCGGTAAGGCTTGGTTGAAACGATACTTTCCTTCCGGGGAAAGACGAAGCATGACTTCGCCGAAACCGGCGATAACAGGGGGCTTGGACATGAAAAACCTCGACAAAATGAAGGGTGAAAACAAACTGGCGGGAGTATACCAAAAAAATGAAAATCAGGCGAACGAAAGGAGCGAATCGAGCGCGTCACGAGAGGCCTTTTCGACATCCGAAAAGAGAGACTTTCCGTGCGCGTCAATGCCGACAAGCGCCGGAAGCGCCTCGACTTCTAGCGTCCACGACGCTTCCGTCGCACCGAATTCCTCCAAAAACGAAACGCCGCGAACCGCGCGAATGCGCTCGGCCAACAACGCCGCCGCACCGCCTACGACTTGCAGGTAGACGCACCCGTGCCGTTGACACGCTTCCACCGTTCGAGCCCCCATCCCGCCTTTGCCGAGAATGGCCCGCACACCATGCCGGGCAATGATGTCCGCCATGTACGGCTCTTCGCGACAGCTGGTCGTGGGTCCCGCAGAAACAATGCGCCATCCTTCCCCCGGAACATTGCGAACGACCGGCCCGCAATGGAAAATCGCGCCGTCCCGCAAGGAAAACGGACAGTCGCCTCCTTCTCCTAACCGTTTGTGGAAACGATCGCGCCCCGTGTGAAGAATGCCGGACAGCAGAACGGTGTCGCCCGCATGGAGCGATCGAATCGCTTCCTCCGTCAAAGGCATCGTCAGAATCTTTTCGGCCATATCAAAATGAAAAATGCAAAATCGCTAGTTGGCAAAGGAATAAGGTGCCTTGAGAATGGGCGCAATCGTCGTGGGAGCCTGAATCTCCGACACATGCTCGACATCCTCGGACGGAAAAGCCGCATCGGCCTCGACAGTCGACGCTTCGCCCGCCTCCGGATCCCGCTGCCCGGATAGGAAACAGAACGGCGACAAAACCACCAGCAAAACCACCGCACCGGACGCAACGGCAATGGCAATTTTGCCCCGCTTCGACAAGCGGAGCCGAGGCGCCTGAACCGACGCATCGGACAACTGATCCGGATGGTTGCGAAGATGGGCCGCTTGGGCTTTTGCGGCTACGCGACGCTCGGCACAGGCATATAGCTTCTTCTTGCACGTCGCACAAAAATGAAGAACGGCATCGCGCATCGTTCCAAACAAAAACCGGAAAAGCCCCGGCTGATTCGGATCGGTGACGGGAACCGTCGCCGCCGGATCCGGAGCCAGACGTTTTACCGGCAAGGAATGCTCTTCCGATTTCTCGGAAGACGCCGACTCCGCCGGAACGGCCGGACCGGACTGCTGCGGATCGCCGAACCGCCGCCCCGAAGCCGTCTCCCTGCCAGTCTCCGGGGCAAACAGCGAACCGTCCGGACGCGCCTCGGAGGTCGACGCCGAAACAGACGACGGCTTGAAACTGGAGGCGGGCGTGCCAAGATCCAAAGGTGCCGTCTTTGTTGCAATGGGTTTCGGCAACTCGCCCGGCGTGACGGCACGGCTCGAATGGGGCGCCGCATGGAAAATCGGCGACTCGGGCTCGGGTCCTTCCTTCCGGGCCGCCGGTGGCGGCGTGAAGGTCGGACGCTCCGCAAGCCGCGTCGCCGGCACTTCGAATACGGGCGGTTGGAAACCGGGCCGGACAGGCGCTACCCGTTTCACAGGCTGCGAAACCGGCTTGCGAACCTCGGGCAGTCCGCCCGCTTCCAGTGCGACCGGATTCGCGACAGGTTCTCCTTTTCCGGATTCCAACTTGTCTTGCTTGACGTCCGCCGGTTGCGGATCGGTCAGCCGATCGAACAAATCCGGTTCGCGGGACGTCTCCGGTTTCACGCCCTCCGCCACAGCCCCCCGATCGGACTCCCGTTCCGCCTGCCCGGTGCCGGACGCCGATTCTTCGGTCGGCCGAGCCGACACGTCGCCCTCGATCGACGTCTTGATGAACGGCAAATCCGCCGGAGGACGGGGCTTTGCATCCCCATCCCGTAACATCCGATTGTATTCCTCGATCAAAGGCTTTGCATCAATGCCGACCGCTCTGGCATACAGTTTGATGAAGCCTTTCGCATAAACCGGTGCCGAAAAACCGTCGAAATCGTTGGCCTCGATCTGCTCGATCTGCTTGATCATCATGTTCGTGGAAACATTGATGTCGCGAACCGATAGATGACGGGCTTCGCGCGCTGCGCGCAAGGTAGTTCCAATCATGGCAGTAGTAAAAACAAAGAAGGTCGGTAAATCATAGGTCGTCCGGAGAATATCCGTCGCCGGATGCGGCATCGGCTCCGTCATCGGTTAGCGTGGCACGCAAAACTTCACGCGGCGCCGAACCTTTTGCAGGTCCGATACACCCGCGGGCTTCCAACTCGTCGACAATGCGAGCCGCCCTGCCATAGCCAATGCGAAGCGCACGCTGAAGCGTCGAGGTGGACGCACGTTGCATCCGGACGAAGACGTCCAAGGCACGCTTCAAATCGGCCTCGTCTCCGTCATCGCCGCCGTCGCCGCTTTCACCGTCGTCGCCTTCCTCCTCGATCCCTTTGATCGGTCGGTCGCTGAAGGATTTTACCTTGATCCGATCCAATTTTTCTTTGATCTCGGGAATGTAGGCGGGCTCGCCCTGGTCACGATAGAATTTCGTAATCGTGGCAATGTCTTCATCCTCAATCCAACAACCCTGCGCACGGACCGGATTGCTGGCGGAAGGATTCAGAAAGAGCATGTCGCCTTGCCCGATCAATGATTCGGCGCCGCCGGAGTCGAGAATCGTAATGGAGTTCGTCGTGCTCGTGACACGGAACGCGACACGAGCCGGAAAGTTCGCCTTGATAAGCCCCGTGATGACCGTGACGTCCGGACGCTGCGTCGCCAAAATAAGGTGAATGCCGACCGCTCGCGCAAGCTGCGCCAAACGGACGACGCGAGGCTCGACGTCATTGCCGGACTGCATCATCAAATCCGACATTTCGTCAATCACAATGACAATGTACGGCAACTTGGCCGGCGGCTCCGACGCATCGTCCTCGTCTCCGAAGAAGGAAGCTTGCCGGAATGAGGGACGACTGTTGTAACTCGTAATGTTTCGAACGCCGACATCCTTGAAAAGCCGCAACCGCTTGTTCATCTCGTCAATCGCCCACTGCAGGCAGACCGCTACCTTGGGAGCTTCCGTAATGACCGGAACAACCAAATGCGGCAAATCCACATACGGCGTGAATTCGACCATCTTCGGATCGACCAACACAAGCCGCAACTGCTCCGGCGTCCGGGACAGCAACAACCCGCATAGGATCGAATTCAGACAGACGGATTTGCCGGCGCCCGTCTGACCCGCGACAATCATGTGCGGCATTTTCGCCAAATCGGCAATCACAGGCTCTCCGTCAATGTCGCGCCCGAGCAACATCGGAATGGCCATCTTCCGGCAGGCCGTATCCCACTCCGGCGTCTCCGCAATGCCCCGGAACGGAACCGGACGCCGATGAATGTTCGGAACTTCAAAGCCAACGACGTCTTTGCCCGGAATCGGCGCGATGATACGTAACGAACGAGCCCGCAGCTCCATCTGCAAATTGTGGTGGAAACTGCTGATGCGATCGACTCGGACGCCCGCCGCAGGCTTGTACTCGTAACGGGTGATCACAGGCCCGCAAATGACATTGGTGATCTCTCCCTGGACATTGAACTGCCGCAGGGTTTCCGTAATGACCGCACTCCGCTCCTGCTTCTCTTTCTCATTGTCGAAGGAGCTCTCCGGCGGTTGCTCGCGCAACACATCGGAAATGGCCGGCACCCGGAAGGCGGGCGACGAGAAAGACGAATCCGGCGAAATCGTCAGCTTGACCGGTGAAAGCCCAACCGAGGGCGCCGGAGCCGACTTCGCAACATCCGACGCAGACGGCGGCACCGCGTCCGCCGTTTTCCCGGAAACGGCCCCTTCCTGCGCCGCCGGAGCCGAAGCAGCCGCATCATCGTCATCCTCGAAGATAAATTCGTCCCGGCGCTTCCTGGCTTCCTTTTCCGCCGCCTTTGCCGCCGCTTTCTCCGCCTTGAGTCGGGCCTTTTCGGCCTTGAGTCGCGCCTTCTCCGCAGCCCGCTCGGCTTTGAGACGCTCCTGCTCCTGCCGTTCTTCCTCGCGCTTGAGCTTGCGCCGCTCCGAGACCGTCGGCTCCGGTTCGCCCGAATCCTGCCGATCTTCCTCTTCCTCCGTCGATTCCTCCGGAGGCAAAAAGCCGTCTTCCGCCTTCGCCGAAGAAAAAAGCTTCCGCGATTTCTTGAGCCGCTTCTCGTCGGCCTCGAGATCCGTCAGGCAGTAGATCGCATGCTCTTCCGCCTCCGTGCGCAACTCTCTCCGCCTGCGCCACCACTGCTTCCACCATCTCGCCAAATTGCGCGGACCGATCAGCAGCAAAATCGAAACGGCTAACAGAATACCGTAAATCACCGCCGTCCCACGGAACCCGATCCACCCCGGAATCAATGTCTCCGGACCATTCAGCAAATACCCGATGCAACCGCCGGCATTCGGCGCAATGTTGAGCGCGTCCGAACGGAGAAAATCCGCCAAAACGCCGTTCAGACACTCAAAGAGCGCACAAACACAGAACAGCCCCGTTACAGCCCACAACGGACGCCAATGCAAGGACTTTCCAAAAATCGGATAAAGCCCCAGCCACGCAAACAAAATCGGCAAAACATACGCCGGAATCCCAAAAAACAACAGCAGCCAATACGCTAAAATGGCGCCGCCGCGCCCTAGCCAATTGGCCGATGTCAACGTCGGCGCACAAAGCGCGGGAATGTCCGTCGCCTGATACGAAAAAAGCGAAAGCAGAGAGGCAATCGAAAGCAAGAGGAAAACAAAGGCCGCCATCCGCCAAAAGGCCGATGGTGGTTCGTCGTGAAGAGTCTCTTCCATGCTTTCCGTTTCCACTTGCTCCTACCCGATAAAATCCGATTGGAAATACAGCCTCATTCTAGCAAATACCCCCTATGTAAAGCAACCTTGACACACCCCCGCACAAATCCCCCCCACGCTCCCCTCGCCGCGCCCCACCACGCGTGCCCCTCGTTTTGGCGCGGTACGTCGCGCCATCGGCTGCCGGGTCTCCCGGCCGCACGCCCCCTCGCCGCGCGCCCCCTCGCCGCGCCACCACGCGTGCCCCGTCGCCGCGCCCCGTGGTACGGTCCCGTTGCCGTGCGCACCGCTCGTGCGGCTTGGCGGTAGGGCGCGATGTCCTCATCGCGCCGCCGCGCCACGGCGCGGTGCGCGGCTTGGCATCGTGCGCACTTGCCCGTGCGCTGTGGTGCGGTCCCGTTGCGGCAGGGTGCGATGCTTGGCCGCCACCGACCGTGGGGGTTCCCCACCCTCCCGGCTCGCGCCGCCGCGCCTCGGCGCGGTACGCGGCTTCGCCCCTCACACCCCGCGCCCCTCGCGCACCCCACCGGCTCGCCACCGCGGTGCGCGGCTTGGCAAGTAGCACACGCTGAGAGTTTTGCATGCCGCGGCTCTGTCCGCGGCACGGTGCGCGGCAGGGCCGCGCACCCGGCGCGATGTCATGATCGCGCCGCCTTTTACCCACGCAATATTCGCACGCGCATTGCCCACGCGCATCGCACGCGGTGGCTTACCGCCCCGTAGTGGCTCGCCACTCGCCCCGTGGCGGCGCGCCACCTCCTGGTCTTTGTGCTTCTATACATCCCGTCCCTTCGCTCTTTGTGCCCCTTTGTGTTCAAAATTTCCGCGTCCCCGCACCGTGCGCACCACGCTCGCCCCCTCGCCGCGCCCCGTCGTTTTGGCGCGGTAATGCCGCGCCATCGGCCGCCGGGCCTCCCGGCCCGCGCCATCGGCCGCCGGGTCTCCCGGCCCGCGCCCATCGGTCGCCGGGCCTCCCGGCTCGCGCCACCCGGCCTCCCGGCCTCCCGGCCCGCGGCCAACAGTTGCGAAAGCCGGAAAAGAGCAGTATATTCAACGCATGAATCTGGAATTGTCTTTGGCATTACGCCTTCTCTTGGCAGCCGCCCTCGGCAGCGCCATCGGCCTCGAACGCGAACTGCGCGCAAAAGGCGCCGGTCTGCGTACGCACTTTCTCGTCGCCCTGGGCTCCGCCCTCTTCATGCTCGTCTCGCAATACGGTTTTCTCTCCGCACTCCAAACCTTGCCGAAAACCGGATTGCCGATCGATCCCCGCATAGACGTTTCCCGAATGGCTTCCCAAATCGTCTGCGGAATCGGCTTCATCGGCGCCGGTACCATCGTGCTTCATCGCCGCTCCATCGTCGGACTGACCACCGCCGCTTCCATCTGGGTAACCGCTGCCATCGGCTGCGCCGCCGCCGGCGGTCTCTACCTGACCTCCTTTCTCGCAACCATCCTCGCCTTGGCCGGTCTCGAAATCTTCGTCTTTATCGATCGCGATATCGGCAGCACAAAATACGATACCCGAATCGTCTTCGATGCAATCTCCCGCCAAGCCGCCATGCAGGCACTGGAAAGTCTGGAAAAGGCCGGAGCCATCATGACGGCGTATTCCGTCACACAGGCAAAAACCGGAACGGGAGAACGCATGAATGTGCAATTCTCCGTACGTTCGAACCTCTCCAAGCCAATGAATGTTTTGGCAATCCTTCAGAAAATCGAGGGTATTTCCCCCGTCTCGATCGAATGATCTTTCCCCCGTTTCCACCCTCCGCTTTTTTCAGGTTGATTCATCAGCCGATTTAGGCTATACTCGCCGCAATGGACGTAGCCGTTTCGTCTCTTCGTCCCCAAAACTAGGATTTCCCATGGGTAAACTGCTCAAAGTTCTCACCGTCTTTCTCTTTCTTCTCACCATCCCGGCTTTCATTTTCGGATTGGCAAACTTCCAAAAACGAGAGTTGTTGATCGGGCGTACAAGCAAACTCGAAAGAGCTGTCATCGAACTGGCATCCACAATCGAGAAGGCCGCGCCGGAAGCAACCGATCCCGCGACCCACACCTCGTGGGATATTGATGAAGTGACGGATCGTCCGCTCGACGCTCCCGCCGAAAGCGATTTCTGGGAATCCTATGAGGACAAACTCGAAGCCTCCGCAGAGGAGCGGATCATCGTCTCCGCAGAGGAACTCTCCCGGTACTACAAGATGGGACCCGACGGAAAGCCCGTCCTCGATCATCGCGGTCTCCCCGCAACGGAAGGCCCGGGAACAATGTCCGAGGTCATCAAAAAGGTCGCCGAACGCGCCAAGGAGCAGTACACGCTGTTGGGACAGACCCGCAACCAATTGATTGCCGTTCGCGAGAAACTCGAAGAGGTCGCCGAACTGCTCAACGAAGAGAAGCGTCTGCGCCGTGCGAACCTCGCCGAAATCAAGACGCTGAAAGAGAAAATCACCTCTCTTGAAGATACAATCGTCCAGAAAGACGCCGAGATCGCACGCGTCAACCGCGAAAAAGACGATTTGCAGGATCAAAACAACTCCCTCACGAATACCATCGCCGAACGCGATCAGGAAATTCAAAGCCTCAATGCGACGATCGCACAGCTGAAAGAGGAAATCACCCGCTTGAGCGTCGATCACGGCGAAGGCTCTCGCAGCTCCGGCGTAAGCGGCAAAGGCAAGGGCGATATCCTTCTCGCACCGGGTGACAAGGGCGTCATTACACGCGTCGAAAAAGAAGACGCATTCGTTATCGTCCAGTTGAACGAAGAGACTGTCAAGGAAATCACCTCCGGCGATTTTGCTCCGGTCGAAATGATGGTCTATCGTAAAACCGGCGATACGGAAATCATCGTGACCCGTATCCGGATTACGAATCCGCCAAACGAAAAGGGTAAGACGATTGCCGATAATATCTTCGGTTGGGAGCAGACTCCCGTGGAGGTTGGCGATGTCGTCCGCTACTAGGCGGCTTCTCCTGGCAGCCTGCGCTCTGTCGCTCCTCTTGACCGGTTGCGCGGCAATGGCTGATCCGGACTCCTCCGATTTGCCATGGGCGCAAACAAATGAATGGGAACTCGCACCGAATATCCCTTCGTCCATGTTGAACCAATAACTCGCTCAACAGGCATCCGACAACGGATGCCTGTTTTTTTTTTTCGCAAGACAAGCGAAGCCTTTCGCCCCTCACAACGTCCCCCCCCCTGCCGCGCCATTGCCCGTGCGCCCTCGCCGTGCGGCTTGGCGGTAGGGCGCGATGCTTGGCCGCAACCGCCCGTGGGGATTCCCCACCCTCCCGGCTCGCGCCGCCGCGCCATTGCCCGTGGCGGCTCGCCACC
>JAEDLN010000141.1 GCA_016295275.1 Kiritimatiellia bacterium | reverse complement strand
GCGCCGAGGCGCGGCGGCGCGATGGGGACATCGCGCCCTACCGCCAAGCCGCACGAGGGGGCGCACGGCGACGGGGCGCGAGGGGTGAGCACGGCGACGCGGCGTACGGCGGCGGGGGGGGTTGTAAAATCGATGTTTGACGCAAAAATACGGTTTTGATAGAATTTCGCGACCTATTGAAAAAATCTCAGCAACGGAAGGATTTGCAATGGACTTTGAGTTACTCGACAAGGCACATGAGAAGGTTCCGAATGTTCCCCTTTTGGTGAACATGGTTTCGTTACGTGTGCGTGAGATCAACAATGACGTGCGTCGTCCTCTGCTGGTTCCCAAAGAAGGCGAAGACACGGTCGACACCGTTTTGCGTGAAATCATCGAAGGCAAGCTGACCGCAGAGGTCGACTACGATCAGCTGGAAGCCCGTACGCGCCATTCGGCCCGCTAGGGTTGGGCGGAGCGTTGCTTCCGCCTGTTTAGGCTTTTGACATGTCTGCGAACTCTCCGAATACGGCACAAGGCATAAAAATCGTTGCGCAGAACCGGAAGGCGCTGCACGACTATGAGGTTTTGCAGCGTGTGGAAGCCGGGATCGAGCTTCGCGGTACGGAGGTCAAGGTCATTCGCGAAGGTCATGCCAGTTTGGTTGGAGCGTATGCCGACATCGACAAGTACAAGAATGAAGCGTGGCTGATAGGGGTCAACATTCCGTTGTACGGATTCGGCAACATCTTCAATCACGACACGCATCGGAATCGCCGGCTATTGTTGCACAAGCGGGAGATTTTGAAGCTGCGCGAGCATACGGAACGGAAAGGCAATACGCTCGTCCCGCTGTCGCTGTATTTGAAGAAAGGCAAGGTCAAATGCCAGATTGGCATTTGTCGCGGCAAGGCGGCGCATGACAAGCGCGAGACCATTCGTCGCCGCGAAGGGGATTTGCAGGCGCGTCGTGCGGTCGCGAATGCGATGAAACGCCGGTAGGTCTGGAAGGAGGACGTGCGGATGCTTGTCGTGCATTCTCCGGAAGAAGTGGCGCGTGTGGCGCCGCGTGTTGTCTTGGCGGCGGGCTATTTCGACGGTCTGCACCGCGGGCATTGCGCGTTGCTGTCGGAAGCGATCGCATTGGCGGAGCGTCGGGATGCGCAGGCGTGGGTTCTGACCTTTGATCCGCATCCGCTTTCGGTGGTAGCGCCGGCGCGTTGTCCGCCCCGGCTGATGACGCTTTCGGAGCGGTTGGAGACGTTGCGGCGCATGGCGGGACTCTCGGGTTGTCTGGTGTTACCGTTTACCGAGGCATTTGCGGCATTGACGCCGAAGGAATTTATCCGGCACACGCTCGGTTCGTGGCTTGGAGCGGGCGAGCGGTATTGTGGGGTCGTAAGCGGTCCGAATTGGCATTTCGGGCATGGGCATTCCGGCACATTGTCCGACTTGCAGCGGATGACGGGTGGGGCGGTGGAGATTTTGGAAGTACCCTTTGTGATTTGGAATGGGGCACCGGTATCGAGCACGCGCATTCGTGCGGCGATTTTGGGCGGCGACTTGGAATCGGCGACGGCGATGTTGGGGCGGCCGTACCGGATTTGCGAGCATTCCGGACCGGCGCCCGCGCGTGGCATTGGGACGCGGCTTGGCGCACCGACGGCGAATGTGCTTGTGCAGTCGGCTCTTATGCCACCGGTCGGCGTGTATGCGGTAGACGTCCGGGTGGAGGGAGAAGGCGAAACGGATGCGTGGCATCGAGCGGTTGCGAACTATGGGTATCGCCCGACCTTTCCGGACGCGCGTCCGGATCGGCCGGTATTGGAGGTTCACATTCTCGGGCATGAGGGAGCCCTGTATGGAGCGGAGCTCGAGATCGCCTTTCTGAAGCGGCTTCGGGGGGAGCGGGCGTTTGAGACGCCGTCGGCTTTGGGGGCGCAGATTCGGTTGGATATTGCGCAAGCGCAGGCGTTGCCCCGGCCGGAGGATTTGCGGCATGATTGAAGTCAGCGAGCGGTTGCGCGAGAAATTGCGGAATTTGCCGGATAAGCCCGGTTGTTATCTGTACCGGGACCGCAACGGGGTGATCATCTATGTCGGCAAGGCGGTATCGCTCAAGCGTCGGGTATCGAGTTATTTCCGGGAATCGTCGTTGCGGAAAGGGACGCCGAAGCTGCGCGGATTGGTTCACAGCATTGCGGACTTGGAGTGGATTGTGGTTCGCAACGAAGCGGAGGCGTTGCTCACGGAGGGGCGTCTCATCAAAGACTATCGGCCTCGTTTCAACATTTCGCTTCGGGATGACAAGCGGTATTTGGTTTTGCGTGCGGAATCGCATTTGGCGTGTCCGCGGTTTTCGGAGTGCCGCATTGTCCGGGATGACGGCGACGAGTATTTCGGGCCGTTTCCGTCGTCTGCCGTCGTGCGCACGGCGCGTGATTTTGCGGAGCGGCGTTGGGGTATTCGCAAATGCGATGCGACGAATCCCGATGCGGAAACGCACAAGCATTGCCACAATGACCGCATTGCCTGTTGTTCGGCGCCGTGCATCGGGAAAATTTCGGAAGAAGCGTATCGGGAGCGGTTTGAGGAAGCCTGCCGGTTTTTACGCAAAGGGGATCCGCTGATTTTGGATGCGTTGCGCAAGGAGATGCTGGAGGCGTCCGGGGAGATGGATTTCGAGAAAGCGGCGCAGCTGCGGGATACGTTGCAAGCGTTGACGGAGATGGTCCGGTATCGTGCGCGCGAATTGCCGAATCCGGTACCGCAGCGCACGCGTGCCTTGCAGGGATGCGAGGAGCTTGCGCGGCATTTGCGGCTTGGCGGCGTTCCGCATGTCATTGAGGGTTTTGACATTTCGCATTTAGGCGGAACGATGACCGTAGCCTCGATGGTGTGCAGCGTAGACGGCGTCACGACTCCGCAGCGCTACCGGCGGTTTCGGATCAAGACGGTCGAAGGCATCGACGATCCGCGCAGCATGGCGGAAGTCGTCGGGCGCCGATACAAGCGGTTGCGCGACGAAGGAAAGCCGTTTCCGGATTTGGTGATGGTGGACGGCGGCATTACGCAGTTGCGGGCGGCGCGGGCGCGTTTGGCGGAGTTGGGACTTTCGGAGATTCCGGTCGTCGGGTTGGCCAAACGGTTTGAGATCATCGTCGTCGATTGGGAAGACGGCACACCGGAGATCGTGTTGCCGACGGACAGTGAGGCGTTGCGTGTCGTGATCCGACTGCGCGACGAGGCGCATCGTTTTGCGATCACCTACAACCGGAATCTGCGTCTCAAGAAGATTCGCGAATCGGCGCTTGACGAGATCGATGGAATCGGCGCGGCGCGCAAGATCGAGTTGCTGCAACGGTTCGGATCGGTTCGGCGGATTGCGGAAGCCGATGTCGAAGAGATTGCGGCGGTAAAGGGAATCGGCGCAAAGCTGGCGGCGGAAATCAAGGAGACCTGCCGCCGCAATATCGGAAACGCGACACCTCGCAACCGCATCTAGCGGAAAATGTCCTTGCAAGCGGATTTGCGGGGAGGCGGAAGAAGAGCGACCGAAAAAAAAAAAAAAAACTATTTTTTCGCGTCTTTCCGTGTGAGGTGAATACGGGGCAGCCAGAATCGGCGGCGGATTTTTTTCGCATGTTCCAGTTTTTGGGAAAGCTCGTCGTTCATCGCCTCCGGGTGGAATTTGTCGAATGCCTTGAGAACGCCCATGTTGTCGATATTTTCGAGAAGACGCCGGATGGGAGGAAGAAGCAGCCGGGTATGGATGGCGGACTGCCAATCGAGAAGAACGGGCGTTCCATCGGCGGAGACGATGATATTGCGGAGATTGTGCAGATCGAGATGGACGATTCCGGATTGATGGATGTTCTGGAGGGCGTTGAAAAGGGCGTGGAAGTAGGCGACGGGAATCCGGTTTTCCGATCCGGGTACCTTTGGGTTCGGTTTTGGAATTTCGCGCAAGGTCTGACCGGCGCAAAACGTTTCTCGCATACAGAACGAACCGATCCGGCGAGCCTTTCCCGGAACGACGCCGGTTTCTTCCAGACGGAGAAGATAATGAACTTCGCGCCGAATCAGAAAGCGACCGATGGTGTTTCGGATCAAAAAGGAACAGCCGGAGAAATCCTTTTCGATGAAGACCTCTCCATCGGGGGTTTCAAGCCGGTAGATTTTCGCATTGGCAAAGCCTCCCTTGTGGAGGAGCGTTTTCTTGACGGATCGGTTGGAAATCGTTGGTTCCATGAATCGGAAGCGGTATTTTGCGCAGGGGCAAAACGGGGTGGAATGACACGGTAGAAACGCGCGGCAAATTGCCGGACGACCGCATGAAAAGGATATCCCCTCTCGACAAAAAATGCAATTTCGCCATTGGAGAGGGGGTGTTCGGCGGGAGTGATTTAAGGGCGCGGGCCGGGCGTTCGGGACCTCTTGATGAAGAGGTTTTGCAGGAGCGGAAGAACCGTCAGCGTCAAGACGCCGGCGACGATGATGCCGCCGACGGATGCGGCCCCGATACCGATCCGGTTCACGGCTCCGATACCGGTCGAGAGGGCGATGGGAAGCATGCCGAGGCCGGATGCGATGACGACCATCAGCACGGCGCGGAAGGTCTGGCTGACGGCCTTGCACATTGCGAGCGGCCGTTCGGTTCCGGCGCGGAGCAGCTGGTCCATTTTATCGACGATCAGCACGGCGGCATTCACGACGACGCCGATCAGCATCACGATACCGAGCAGGACGAAAATCGAGACATTCATACCGGTTGCCTTCAGTGCCCAGAAGACGCCGATCAAGCTCATCGGGAAGGTGAGCAGAACGAGGAAGGGGCGGGAGAAGGATTCCAGGATGGCCGAGAGCGTCAGGTAGGTCAGGAGGGAGGCGAGCAGGATCGCTTCCATGAAGTCGGAGACGGTTTCATCGAGCATTTCGGAAGAGCCGAGATTTTTCAGCTGGATATTGTCGTCGACCAGGTTGTTTTCTTCCGCGAGCCGGTGGATTTCGTTCAGCAACGTACCGGTGGCATAGCCATCGACCTCGTTGCCGAGCATGGTAATGGCGCGGCGTTTGTCGTGGCGGAAGATCATGACCTTTTGACCGGTCGGCTGTTCGGTGGTAAAGGCTTCCAGGGGAACGGGGCGTCCGGGGCGGGACGGAATCGGGAAGGCGGCCACTTGACCGGTTCCTTCGCGTTCGTCGAGTTTGACGCGAATATCGATGGTTTTGCGGTCTTCCTTGAAGGAGGCGGCTTCGATTCCGTCGATATTGGCGCGGACGATCGTACCGACGGCGCTGGCGCTTATGCCGAGATCGGAGAGGATCGCGCGGTTGGGGAGGATCCGGATTTCGGGTTTGTCGTCGCGTGCGGTCGTATCGAATTGGGCGATACCGGGCAGAGAGAAGACGAGCTGTTGGAGTTTTTGGGCGTTTTCCGTAATGACGTCCAGATCGTCGCCCACCATTGCCGTGGAGATGGAGGCATTGGAGCCGGAGACATAGCCTGGAATGGTGGCGGCGAAGATCAGGTCGGGAACGTCGCTGAGCCGGGTGCGCACTTGATCGAGCATGGAGCTGATTTTCCAGTCGCGGCGAGCAGGCTCTACGAAGACGAGCTCGAGTTGCGCGAGGTAGACGCCTTCGGAAGCCTGTCCGGAGATGGCATCGGCGCGGCCGACGGTCAGTAGGACGGTTTCGATTCCCGGGAGTGTCTGCATGTCATCGGCGATTTTCCGGGTTTCCTCCGTCGTGCGGGCGAGATCGTAGTAATCGGGATATTCGAGGCGGACGAAGATGCGGCCCCAGTCGTCATTTTCCATCATATTGAAGCCGAGGCCCTTCGTGCAGAAAGAGATGGAGAAGAAGAACAGGAGAACGGAGGCGACAACGGCGCCGAGAGAAAGGAGACGGTTGTCGCTGACCTTTTGCAGCCAGGAACCGTACGCATTTCCGGTTTTGGAGAGGAACGCTTCCCAGCTTCTGCCGATACGGGAAAGGGAACCCGTTTGTTGCGACATGGGGCGCATCCAGAGGGCGCAGAGCATAGGCGTAAGGGTAAAGGAGATGAAGATGGAGGCGATATTCACGATCAGGGTCGTCAGAGCGAAGGGGGCGAAATAGCGTCCGACGATGGATGTCATCATCGCGATCGGGAGCATTACGACGATATTGGTACCGGCCGAAGCGAGAACGGCAATGGTCACCTCGTCCGTGCCGATTCGCGCGGCTTCCCAGCGATCGGGCGTATCCTCGAACCGGCGGGCGATGTTTTCCAGCACGACGATCGAGTTCGAGACGAGAAT
>JAEDLN010000140.1 GCA_016295275.1 Kiritimatiellia bacterium | reverse complement strand
GGAGACGAGCAAGGTTTCTTCTCCGGATTTTCCGATTGCCGATTCGACGGAGCGAAATACCTTTTGGATTTGTCTTTCATCGCGATGTTGGAAACGGACGCCAATGACGACGGCGATTGTGAAAAGCGACAAAACGGCGATGAGGAACCATTTCATTTTCGGGTTGGCTCCAAATGGTGGGCATGGCGGCAGGGGCAAGCGTATTTTCTCCGGCAAGCGGAATAGGCGCGTGCAAGGAGGGCCATGCAAGCGGCAATGAGAACGGTCGGAGCGGATGGCTGGATATCGAAGTACCACGAGAGGGCAAGACCTGCAAAAAGGGAGAGAAGCGTAAAGCCGAAAGAGAGGCAGAGGATTGCGGGCAGGCGTTTGGCAATCCGGCGAGCGGCGAGTGCGGGGAGTGTCAGCAAGGCGATTACGAGAATGATGCCGACCGTCCGTACGAGCAGCACGACGGTACAGGCGGTCAGAATGGAGATGACGCGTTCGTAGAAAGCGGTGGTCTCGCCGCGGAGGGTAGCGGCTTCGGCGTTGAAAGAGACGGAAAGGATGCCGCGCCGGAAGAGGAAAACGGCGAGTGGAATCAGCAAGGCGAGGATCGCCATTGCCACGAGGATATCCGGCGTGACGAGCAGGATAGAGCCGAAGAGGTAATTGATGAGATCGGATTGATAGCCTGGGGTTGCGGAGAGGAAGAGCAGTCCGATTGCCATTCCGACCGCCCAAACGGCGGAAAGAGCGGAATCGGAGGATCCGGCTACGGCGGTTCTGCCGACGGCGGCATTGCGGCGGGAGGCGAGAAAAAGGGCTGTCCCAATGGCGACAAGGAGGGCGCCTGCCATTGGCGAGAGCCAACCGAGGCCGAATACGACGGTGCAATATCGGGCGGCGCCAAGGCCTGCAAAGCAAGCGTGGGATATAGCCCCTGCCGCGTAGGTGTTGTGGCGCAAAAGGGTGAGAGGACCCATGACGCCGCAGACAATGGCAACCAGGACGGAAGCCAAAATCGGGTAAAGAAGCAGCTCCGTCATTTTGCAGTTGTTTCCGCAGTTATCGGCTCCGGGACGATGGAAGAGAGGATGTCATCTGTTTCCCGGAGAAGCCGATCGAACGACCCATCGTCCTTGAGGAGTGGTTTCCGGTAGTTTTTATCGCGGATGATATCACCGCGGCCGAGCGTGACAGAGAAATAGGGAATGACCCTAAACTCGTCGAACACAAAGACCTGAAAGGGAAGTTCAAGCTCGGAGGGGACGGGCAGGCGGTATTCGGTCCGGTTCTCCAGGCGATCGACATCCATTGCGACGAAAGGCTTGAAGTCGGTTGGGCGGTATCCGCGGATGCTGGCGGGCATTGGGGAGCCGCTCTCGTGGATGACGCGCAGTTCTCCGTAGAAATCGGGATCGACCGAATTTTGGAGAAGATGCACGCGGAAGGTGTGGAAGCCGCCGCGGACGCAGACGCGCGGGAGCGCGGAAAGATCGGTATCGGGTCCAACGGTTGCGATGGCGTTCCGGCAATCGAAACCGATTCCGATTTTTGCGCGTTTGGCTGCCGTTTGCAAGGAAGGCGTTGCCTCTTCTTTCGGGCAGATGAAGACGTCGTTCTTTTTCCCGAGTGCGCGGCGATAATCGGTTCGTCCGGCGCGGATTTCGTTGAACGGGTTTTCGTGGATGGAAAGGAGCGGATTATTGCGGGTAGCGGTTGCGAACGAGAGGATTCCGCGTGCTTCGGCGTCGCGAATTTCCGGCCATGTAAGGAGGGGAACGCCGTTGAGGGAACGGCGGCTTGCGGGCGTATCCGCGATAAAGGCGGTTGGAAGGGCGACGATAGCCGTGTATCCAAACTGTTTCAAGACCGGTTCGATGAGTTCGGGCAAATCGCGCGAAGGAACGTCGATGGTGATGATCAAGGGGTATGCGGGGAGGGGGCGACCCCAGAGCTGATATTGGCGCAAGCGTTTCGGCCGGATGGTTTCGCAGCGGGAATCGTTGCAAAGGTAGATCAGATGACGCTCGAAGGTTTCGATGGAGACGGCATCGCTGCAATCGGTTTGTGCCGTGATTTGCGAATAGCGCAAAACCGGGACCTCCACTTCCGGCAAGAAGCGTGCCCGGACGAGCAAAAAGACCGGGATGACGACAATCCAGAAGAGGATGGAACGAAGCAGAAATCGAAGGAAGCGTTTCATGATCAGCGATACCGTCGGAATCGGCGCTATGCGAAGGAGGGCTTAGGCCGGCGGTCTGAAGAGAACGGCTTCGGAGAGGGTGCGTCCATCGCCTAGGACGGGCATGACGCGTGCGGACCAGCGTCTGCGGCGGGCCGAAAGGATCACGACATGGCCGCGTTGCAGGAGATCGAAGCGATCGAGCGCATGGGCGATGCGATAGAGCGTGCGGAGACGGAGAGCGATTTCGTCCGACGTATGGCCCTGTTCCACGAGTTTGGCTTCCCGGATCCGGACGAGATCGACCCAGAAGCGGGAGAAGTAGTTGACGTCCTGAATATCGAATCCGTTTTTGATGGTGCTATACAGGGATGTTTCCGTATAGGTTGCGGCGTAGGGGCTATGCGGATTGTTCCACCGGCGGTTCCGGATAAAATCGCCGATTGAAAGGGCGCGTTTTGCCTGTGCGGAAATGATGAGCATGCCGGAGCTTTTCAGGACGCGGTTGCATTCTTTGATGAATGCGAGTTGGTCGGAGACGGCGACGAGGATATCCAGCGCGACGATCACGACATCGAAAACGCCATTTTCGTAGGGAATGGTTCCATCGCCTCCCAAGCAAGCCACATCGGAGCCCAAGTAATCGGCGGCCTCTTGCGCGAATGCGGGGGAGCGAGCAACGGTACACCAGTTTCCTCCGCGCTTTCGCAGCACCTCGGACATGACGGGATTGGGCATTCCGATATCCAACAAGGTCATCTGCGACAGCTGTTCGGCGGAAGGAAGTCGCTGAAGATGATGCAAAACGGCCGCCAGTTCCAACCGGTGCGGCAGCATCATCTCAAATCGTTCGGTCGGGGAGAGCGCGCGTTGGGAAAAGGTCTTTTTCGCGGGAATTTCAACGGGTGTATTTTGCTCAGTGGATTGCATACGGCAAGTGTAGCACAAGAGGGGGCGCCTGTACAACCGCACCCGTGTGCGCTCGCGCGCGCGAGCGCGAGGCGCGGCGAGGGGGCGGCGAGGGGGCGGGATGCCAAGCAGCGCACCGCGGTGGCGAGCCGCCACGGGCAATGGCGCGGCGGCGCGATGAGGACATCGCGCCCTACCGCCACGGGACACGAGCGTGGAGCGCGGCAACGGGACACGAGCGTGGGACACGGCAACGGGGCGCGGGCGAGGGGCGCGAGGGCGGCGGGCGTGGGGGGCGAGTGGGCACGGGCGGCGCGATGGGGACATCGCGCCCTACCGCCACGGGACCGCACCATGGGACACGCGAGACCGCACCATGGGACACGCGAGGAAGCGCCACGGGACCGCACCATGGGACACGCGAGGAAGCGCAACGGGACCGCACCATGGAGCGCGAGGGGCACGGGCGGTGCGCGGGCACGGGCGGGAGGGGGCGAGCGGGGCGTTTTTGGGGCGAGTTATCAGAAACGAAAAGGTATTGCAGAAGAAGATTTCTTTTTGTATAGTGAGCGAAAAGCGTTTTGCTTTTCATTTTTCAACAATAAGGAGATTCTCCTGTTATGGCTAATCGTATTGTTCTCAACCAGTACTCCTATCATGGAGTCGATGCAATTACTGAAATTCCGGGACTTGTCCGGGCCAATGGATGCAAGAAGGCCTTTGTCGCATCCGATCCGGATTTGGTCAAATTTGGCGTTACCGGCAAGGTGACAGACGTTTTGGACAAGGCGAAGGTGAAGTATTCGCTTTTCACGGAGATCAAGCCGAATCCGACGATTGAGAATGTCCAAGCCGGTGTCAAAGCGTTCAAGAAGGCGAAAGCCGACTGCATCATTGCGATTGGCGGCGGATCCTCCATGGATACTGCGAAGGCGATTGGCATCATTGTGAACAATCCGGAATTTGCGGATGTCCGTTCGCTGGAAGGCGTTGCGCCGACCAAGAATCCGGCGGTTTACACGATTGCGGTACCGACGACGGCCGGCACGGCGGCGGAGGTTACCATCAACTATGTGATTACGGATCGTGAGAAGAACCGCAAATTCGTGTGCGTCGATCCGCACGACATTCCTGCGGTTGCCGTTGTCGATCCCAACATGATGCTGTCGATGCCCGGCAAGCTTTGCGCGGCGACGGGCATGGATGCGCTTACCCATGCGATCGAGGGCTACACGACAAAGGCCGCCTGGGAAATGACGGACATGTTCCATCTCAAGGCGATTGAGTTGATTGGCGCCAATCTTCGCAAGAGCGTCAAGGGCGACAAGGTTGCCCGCGAGAAGATGGGATTGGCCCAGTACATTGCCGGCATGGGCTTTTCGAATGTCGGACTGGGAATTGCCCATGCGATGGCCCATCCGCTTTCCGCATTCTACGACACGCCGCACGGCGTTGCTTGCGCGATCTTGCTGCCGCATGTGATGCGCTTCAATTCGACTGTCAAGGGATCCGACGTTCGCTATCGAGAAATTGCCAAGGCGATGGGCGTGAAGGGTGCCGAGAAATTGACGGGCAAGAAGGCGATCGAGGCTGCTTGCGATGCGGTTTCCAAGCTTGGAGCCGATGTCGGGATTCCTTCCGATTTGCGTTCGATTGTGAAGGAGAAGGATCTTGCGTTTTTGGCGCATTCTGCGTATGTCGACGCTTGCCGTCCCGGCAATCCGCGTGATGTAACGGAGGCGGAGTTGCTTTGCCTGTATTCGAAACTTGCCGGTGTTGCTTGTCCGAGCGAAAAAAAGCCTGAGGCGAAGCCTGTTGCGAAACCCGCCGCGAAGAAGTGCTACGCGAAGAAGTGCTGCGCAAAGTCCGCCGCGAAGCCTGCGGCAAAGCCCGCGGCGAAGCCTGCTGCAAAGAAGGTCAGCAAGAAGAAGTAATATCGACTCGGTGCTGAAGAAGCGCAAAAGCCGTCCCGAACCGGGGCGGCTTTTTTATTTTGAACGCGCTGAATCGTGGAATTGCGTTTGGCGTCGCCGCGCGGGGGCGTCAGCGTTTGGAATCGGCGTAGAGGGCAAAGACGGTACTCGCGGTTTTTGCGGCGGAAGCGAATGGGATGAATGGGGCGGTCTTCTTGAAGACGGCGTCCACAAAATCATCGATTTGCGCTTGATGTCCGGTTCCGTAGTAGTCTTTTCCTTTTGCGATGTCTTCGGTTGCGATCGCCTCTTCAATTCGTTTCCGGACGGCGTTTTGCCGTTCCGGATCCTTGAATTCGCATTGTGTCAGGGTGTTGTCGCGCAGTTCGAGGAATCCTTCGGTTCCGGTGAAAGAGAGTCGGTAGAACCAGTTCAGATGGCTTGCGTTCGTGCAGAGAAGGGAAGCCAGCGCACCGGATTCAAGGCGCATGGAGAGGGCTGCGGTGTCCTCGGTTTCGATGATTCCGCGGTGAGCGAGATTTGCCGCATATCCATGAACGCCGACAGGGGAGCCTCCGATCCAGAGCAGCAAATCGAGGAAATGGATGCTTTGGTTGATGAGAACGCCGCCGCCTTCGCCGGCGAATGTTCCGCGCCAATTGTCGTTTTCGTAGTATTGCTTGGACCGATAGCAATTGTGGAGTCCGCTGACGGAGATCAGATTCCCGAGCAAGCCTTCCCGGACAATCGAATGAAAGGCTCTTGGAAGCGGATCGAACCGGTGTTGGAATACGCCTTCTGCCACCAAATCGGGGTGGGCGGCAGCGGCGGCGACCATCCGATCGACGTCAGCTTGATTGCGACCGAGGCATTTTTCGCACAGAACGTGTTTTCCGGCGGCGAGCGCAGCGCATGCGAGTTCGGCGTGGGAAGCGTGATCGGTGCAAATGGAGACGGCGTCGATATCGGGATTTGCAAAGACCTCTGCCGCGTTTGTCGTCCAGCGTGGGATGCCGTATTTTTCGGCCGTTTTTTTCGCACGTTGTTCGATGAGGTCGCAGACCATATCCAAGCGAGCATGCGGACTATGCTGATAGCAAACGGCATGGAGCGGACCGATAACGCCGCAACCGATAACGGCAATCCGGATAGGAGAAGAGTCCATAATTTTGAATGTATGATGGATAATCGCGAAAGATAAGCGTGATGGAGAAAGCTTTCTCGCGGTGGTTTTCATCGTTGCATTCTACCATAGTCGCTTTCTTTTTGGATATTGGAAAAATGCGATTGTTGCAAGGATCTGAAAATGCTTGTTCCCGGGGGCGGGGGCCGGG
>JAEDLN010000139.1 GCA_016295275.1 Kiritimatiellia bacterium | reverse complement strand
ATGACAGACTACGGCTTTCGGGGAAATGCCGGTTCCAGCAGTTCTGCCATCAAACTTCGGATTTACTTCTGGAATCCAAGTTTACTTCTGGACACAGCGTAAAACGCGGCTTCATACGGCTGCAACGCGACCTTGAACGTCCGCTTGACGCCGAGGTCCGTCTTCTTGCGCATGTCAGTCACCTTGAATTCGCCGCCGAGCTTCACTTCCGTGACCCCGTCGGAGCCGTTGGACTCGCCTTCACGGACAAAACCGAGATAGAACTCGTCGCCGCCCGCCATCGGCTCCAAAAGGAAGGTTCTAACGCCGGTAATCCCGCCGGAAACGAATTCCACGCGGCGACGCGGCAGATATTTCGAGAATTTTGCGTAAATTCCGTCTCGGTAGGCGACGGCGTCCGCCACCTTCGATTTCATCATCCTCAGGTTGCGGTACTGCGGCAGCACCCGGTCGATGCGCACCGCCCCTTTCCCGGACGCGAAGAGATCTTCAAGCGCGCTTTTGCCGAGATAGTTGCAGTGGATGTCGTGCGTCGCGCTCAGACGGTCGCCGACCACGCAGCCACCGCGGGCGGCAAACCTGCGGACCGCGGCAAGTTCCTTTTCCGACATTGCCGACGACTCCGGGAGAATGAGCACCTTCGCGGGCGTACGCTCAAGTTCGCCGTCCTCAAGTTCCGCATACGCGACGAAGCGGTAAGACAGATTCATGTCGTCAAGGAGCTGGCACCACACCGCGCGGGCGGCAAGGAAACCATCGTAGCGCTTTTCGATCTGCGCGGCGTGAATCGACGCCTGCGAATAGTGGATAAGCACCTGCGGTTTTTCGTCGAGCGTACGAAGGAGCGCCGCGCCCCCCTCGATAAAGAACTTGAGCGCGTCGCTCAGTTCCTTGACCTGTTTCGGAATGGTGTAGTCGGGCTGCAGGACGTTGATCCCGTCGTAATAGGAAACGCCGAAATTCTTGAACCTGAGCGCGTCATACCATGCACGACGCTCCACGTTCGGGCCGCTCGCGCCATAGCCGTACCACGGCTTAATGAGCGGCCGGCGGAAGGAGCGCACGATTTCCGCAAGATTGTCGACGTCATAGGCGGCAGCGACGCCGATCACGTCCGAAAGCAACCACATATCCATCCCCGTCCAGCCGTTCGGCGGCTGAGTGCCGGACATGTCGAGCGGCACTCCCGGCGCTTTCGCCTCGATCGCCTCCTTGACCTTACGGAAATAGCCGCAGTAGGTAAGCTCCATGAACCGGCGGTGGTCGGCCCACGCGGCCCAGCGGCGATCCTTCGAATGCAGCTTACGCGCTTCCTCGGTGATGAGCGGCGTCACCTTGTCCCACGCCGTGAAATCGGTGTCCCAGGATTTGTTGAGCGCATCAAGATCGCCATACACCTCCTTAAGCCACACGCGTTCGGCGGCGAGAGTCTTTTCCGAGAAACAGAAGTCGAACGCGGTCCCCCACTTGGTGAGCGAGTTTTCGTCGCCGCAGTCGAAACTCCTTGGCGAATACTTTAGGAACTTGTCGATGTTGCGGTTGACCCGCGCGAGGTCGGACGTCATGAATTCCTCGTCGTGGTAACACGGCTTGCGGCAGAGATAGCTGCGGTCGCCGGTCTTCAGATACGGCTCGGAAAAGAGCTGTTCGAATTTCCCGATCCGCGCGTCGGTCACCGGGAAATCGAACTTGAAGCCCATTTTCATCGCCTCGTCGAAAAAGGCGCTCTTGTCGTTCGAATGCCAGAACCTGAGTTCATTCACGCCAGCCTTGCGGTACTGCGCAAAGCGGTAAGGCACCAGATAGCGCCTTAAGCCCGAGCGGTAGCCGCTCTCGCCGACGGCGAACGGAAGCGAGCTGTGGTCTTCTTCCTTGACGAGCAAAGGCAGCGGTTCCTTCCTGAAGGTAGGTGCCTTGTCGGTCTTTTTCGCGGTCGCCTTCCAGTCGCAGATTTTGCCGGAGGCATCGCGCAGAAATTCATGGATGATCTCGAGCCCGCCTTCGCAGACGAAAGACTCGTACGCACGCGCCGCGTCCGCCGGAACCTTCACGTCGCGGCCGGCGACCCACGCCACCGCGCGCGCGATGACGCCGAGCGAATAATCCTGATAGCGGAACGCCGGCTCCGTCGCCTCGAATGACACTACCGGTGTCAGGCCTCCGAGCGCGGGATAGTCGAAGTGGACGTAACGCCGGCTGCCGGCCGAATACGCGCGCACTTTGCCCGCGCCGTAAGGCAGAAGTTCCGGCGATACCGCATCCTTGATGTACTTAAGTCCGGCGGCGTCCGCTTTCATCCCCGCCGGCGCCGCATTGGTCGTGCCGATCTCGACGATGCCGACGCCGGAGGCGGCGAGCGCGGCGATCCGGGCGCGGTTTTCGACGTCGACGCTCTTCCAGAGATTGCCGGAGATCACGATGGCGTCGAGCGGCTTCTCCAACTCGCTCTTGAGCGAAAGGTTGGCATCGGCCGGGGTATAGCGGTTGTAGCGATCGCACATTCCCCAGGCCGCAACATCGCGGTGGTAGGCGATGCGGACGACCCGGTGGTCAAGCTCCATACGTTGGGCGAGTTCGACCACCTCGCGCTGATGGAGAATGTCCAAGAGGAAGAAGACTTTCGGCTTGCCGCCGGCGAACGGCTTCATCCACTTGACGTGGGGAGTGACCACTTCCTCGGAGAGTTTAAGTTCAAAAGGCTTAAGCTCCGCCGGCTTCGCCTTGGCCGATTTCGGCTTGTAGACGAAACCGGGCACGAACGCGCGGTCGGCCTCATAGACTACGCGCCCTGAATCGCTCAAAATCGTCCGAACCGCCTTGACCGCCGCCGCATCGACGCCGAGATCGACCGTCACGACCGAATCGGGGGAAGTCTGCACCGTCTTCACCACCTCTTTAACACCGCCGTTTTTAAGCGCGACTTTAGCGACAAGTTCGAGCACGTAGACCGAGGCGGAAGAAACTTTCAGCGAAAGTTTTCCGTCGCCGCCGCGCTCAAGACCAGTCACGATGCCGTTGACGGCGCCGTCGGGGAGGGAAATACCGGATGCGGGATACAACGTCTGCGTCGTCTCAAAAGCCCCTCCGCAGGCGATTTCAACCGGCATGAACACCCATTCGGCCGTAGTGTTGTCGGCTCCGCCTAACCAGAAATATTCGAACGCGAGGCGCGAATAATCGAATTCGCAAGCGAGCAGCTGCGATTTTCCGTCACCCGCCGCCACCCATCCGGCGACGGCGTTGGTGACATAAACGTTGCCGCCGGTAGGACCGATTGATTTTGCACCTTCGGCGGTCGGCACGAAATACCGCTGCGCATCGTTTTTCCGCATGCTCCAGCCGTGGCGGAAATAAGGCTCGATCACCGTAGACGCCATCGACTCAGGGAGATTACGGTAGGTATATACGCATTCGACCGCCGACGAGCGGTCGGTCAGGCGGAGCGTCTTGGAAAGCTCAAGGAACTGATAACCCTGCGGAGCGTTGACGGAGAGCTTCAGCACCGCCTCGCCGGGGGTGTTCCTGACGACCTCGGCCTTGTAAACCCGCTTGAAACAGTTGCCCCCCACGCGCAGACGGTCGGCGAACATCCGCGATTCGTGATGCTTCTCGCCCGCATAATCAGCGCCGGTTTTCTTGACGCGGAATTCGCGGCAGGTGCCGCCGTTGGCGGGTTCGAAAACGAGTTTCACATAATCGTTTTCAAGCGTGATTATATCGTCGGATTCGACGATCCGGCAGCCCTTCAGGTCGCTGCGCGCAGGCGCGAACTCTTCGAGCGAGAAATCATCGTACCAGACCTTCCCGGGGATGCGGAGCCGAGCGTAGAACACGACGCTCTTCACGGCGCGCGGCGGCATGAAAACGCCGGAAAGCCGCTCCCAGCCGTGCGTCCCCACACCGGGCTTCATCCTGGGCGCGATCCATTGCTGCGAGCCGTCGGCGTACTTGACGCAAAGTTCAATGCCGTAATTGCTGTGCGAAGGAACGGCGTCTTCGGCAAGTCCTGCCGCTTTCGTCCAGCATGAATACGCAAAAGTGGCGGGCACCTGCTGATCAAGCCAAATCTCCTGATTGACTATGCACTGACCTTTAAGCCCTTCGGGCGCGTCGAGGCGCAGCGATCCTCCCTCGCCGCCGCGGGAGACGCTGCCATCGTATTCCGCAAGATACGTCTGCCACGGACCGGTGCCGCGATCGAAAGAACCGTTGACAATCCGCTCGGCCGCTCCGGCCGAAACCGCCGCAGCCAACGCCGCCCCCAAAAACAACTTTTTCATTTTACGCCTGATTTACTGGATGACAATAAACATGCCGCCGGAATAAGTCTTAAGCTCGCAGGTGGTGATCGCGGCCGCGGCCGAACTGAAAGCGGAATCGAAAGCGGCGAGGTCCAACGTCTCCGTCGCGCTGCGGACTGAAACCATTGAAGTTAGCGTGCCGGTCGCAACCGACACATGCTGACCTTTGTGCTTGGTCAGATCCCAGAAATCGTTCTTGTTCTGCCGTTCGCCTTCGCTGTCATCGACGTTCGAATACGGCAGAAGATCGTTGACGGGATTTGCTGGCGCGAGATCGGGGTTCGACTCTTTAAGCGTGTAGGCAAGGCGCGCGCCGACATACGGCGTGTTGTCGTTGCTCCAAAATTGGCCGTTTTTACGGCTTGAACTGCGGCAGTCTACCGGCGGAGAAGCCCAATGCCCGCCACGAAAAACACGATGCGTCCGATAGGCTAGCTCATGGAGTCCCGGGCCTTTCCAATCGGTCAGAACTTCTCCAGTTTTCCAATCAAGGGGAATATATAAGGGAAATCCGCTTTGCGTATCGTTATTAGCCCAGATGTTAAACATATTCGCGCACCACTCCGCCACATTGCCGTGCATGTCATAGAGCCCCCAGGCGTTCGGCTCGTAACTGCCGACTCTCGCGGTGCCGTTTTCGGGGCCGCACGTAACCGTATCGGGATTCGTGGAGCCGCCGATATATCCGCCGTTTCCTTTGTACCGAGCGATCCGATCAAGCCCGGCGTTTGACGCATCGCCCTTCGCGGCAAGATTCACCCCGTTGTTGAACGAGGTCGCTTTTCCCGCCCGGCAGGCGAACTCCCACTGTGATTCCGTCGGGATGAAAAGCCGATCCAAACCGGTGGCTTTGCGCATCTTCGCAAGAACAGTCTCCGTGCCGACATTGACATTGTTCAGCACCCCCTGTGCATTCGTCGGCCAAAGCTGATCACCCCACCATAATTTATTGGCGGGCGAACCGTCGCACCATGGTCTCGTATCTCCTTCCTCAACGAAATATTTCGCTTTTTCTTTTCGGCAATATTCCCACTGCCAGTGCGTCAACTCAAACACCCCGATGTAGAAGTTTTCCGTAAACCTCTCCGTATGCTGCAATTCACGTGCGCTGTCAAATCCGACAGCGTTGTCGGCGTTGGTGACATTCATCTGGAATTCCACGTTTTTCGCCGGGATCTTGCGCATCAGAAAGAGGTGTGTGCGGTAATCGTCCGAGTCGATTCCGCCGGGAAGCTGATCGGCGGTTTCATAATACATCCGCTCTGCGGTGTAGAGATTGCAGACCATATAGGCCGGCGGATCGTTCGTCGGAAACGCCTTGAGCGTCACCCGCATGGAACTGATGGCAGAATCGTTCCAGGCGACATCGGGATACCAGCGGATCATCCGCCCCTCGCCCTTTTCGACAATGCGGAAAACGTCACCGGCTGCGGCGGTTACGTTGGAGTAGCCGACATCCACCCAACCGCCGGTTCCGTCGGCTGCAGTGTTGGTGGCGACATTCATCAGCACCACCGCAGGATAATCATCAAGATCGTAAGTGATCGTCACTTCTTTCGACTGAGGATCCTGCGAAAGCGCGACGTTGGACACGACGGGCGCATCCGCGGCAAACACACATGCCGACGCGCCAATAACAACGGAAATGACCATAGCTTTCATTTTTCCACCCCTCCTTTAACTCACCGAATGATATAGCAAAGGCGTATACCGCAACAATTGGCCTGTTCTTGATACACCTGAATAGCGTTACCGCGCTGTCCGCTTGTACAAGCCGCGGGAAGACTCTGCCAATCGCCGCCGCGGCAGTTGAACTGAGTCGAAACCGCAGTTGCCGAGGTTTCGCCGATGGGATCGAAATAGACGATGTCGCCCTGATCGAACTGCCCGTCAACCGAACCGCTGCGGTAATCACGGCACCACTCCTTGACGTTGCCGTGCATATCGTAAAGGCCCCAGGCGTTCGGCGCGTAGCTCCCGACACGGGCGGTTCCGACTTCGGTCGATGTTGTGCCCGCCTCGGGCGCGGTATATGTGCCGTCGCCGTTGTCGATATAGCCGCCGTTGCCGCGGTAGCGCCCGAGTTTGTCGAGACTTGAGTTCACCGTTTCATTCGCGTTGGAAACGCTGCCACC
>JAEDLN010000138.1 GCA_016295275.1 Kiritimatiellia bacterium | reverse complement strand
GCACGGAGACGCCCCCGGCAAAACTCTCAACGTGTGCTACTTGCCATGCCCACGGCGCATTACGCACGGCCACGGGGCGATGCGGCGCGATGGGGACATCGCGCCCTACCGCCATTACGCCCGCAAAATTCGCGCGTGTCATTACGTGGCGGCTCGGCACCGTGCGGTGCGGGGGCGGTCAGCCGGCCATTTTTGTGAGATTCAGCACCGGCAAGAGGAGGGCAAGCGCAAGTGCCAGCGTAAAGAGGCCGACGGCGGCGAGGAGCGATGGCTCCAGAAGTGCGATGCGGGAGGAAAGGGCGCGGGTAGCGCGGGCGTCCAGACGAGACGATGCCACGGAAAGCATGGCGGGGAGACATCCGCCGGCTTCGCCGACGCGGATCCACTGTGCCAATTCGACGCCGAGATAGGGGACGGACGCCAATTCCTTTGCGGGTGAGGCGCCGCCTACAATCCGGTCGCGCGCTTGGAGAACGGCCGTTTCCAGATGGGGATGACCCATTGCGGCCGCAGAAAGCGGAATGGCGTCGGGCACGGTCGTTCCGCTCTCGAGAAGAATGCCGAAAACGGAGGCGAAGCGTTGAGCGGCGCGCAGGCGCACGGGTCCCATTCCGGGAAGCCGCAACAGAAAGCGATCGAGGGAGACGGCGGCGGTGCGGTTTTTGCGGGCGCGGAGCTTTGCCGTGAAGAAAGCGGCGACAGCGGCACCCAACAAGGGAAGGATCAAAAAGAGCAGTATGCGGGCGCCTTGGACGAGATAGCGCGAAGAGGCCGGCAGCTCCATTCCGGCATCGGCAAGGACGGCGGTGGTTTTTGGGACGACAACACCCAGCATGACCGTTGCGACAACCAGTCCGAGCGTCAGGACAAAAGACGGATAAATCAGGGCGGAGCGGATGCTTGCGCGGGTCGCATCCTCGGTTTCGAGAAAATCGGCAAGGCGTCCGAGCATCATCGGAAGCGTAGCGGATTTTTCTGCGGAAGCGAGGATTGCCCGTTCGAAGGAGGAAGCGCCGGAAGCGGTTTCCGAAAGAGGCGCGGCAAGTCCGCGTCCGGAGCGGACGCCCTCGCGGAGCGTATCGAGCACTGCGGAAAAGTCCGGCATCTGTTCCGTCAGAATATCGAGTGCGCGGTCGAGGGGCAGACCTGCGGAAAGGAGAGCACCCAGTTCTCGATACAAGGCGGCGCGGGTTCCGGTGCGGAAGGGGCGTGGCGCAGGCGCGGAAACGATTCGTCCGGCATACAACCCAAGCTCGAGAAGCCGTCTGGCGGCGTCTCGCTCATCAGTAGCGTACAAGGTACCGCGGACCGGTTTTCCGTCGCTTCCGTAAGCGTGGTACGAGTAGAGCATGGGCAGGGGAGGTGGAATGTCGGGCGTGCCGGAGGAACCCGGCTAGCGGTCGCTTTCGGCGGATTTTGCGGCGCGGGGCAGGAGTTTGTATTCGATGGAATCGAGCAAGGCCTGCCAAGAAGCCTCGATGATGTTGGGGGAAACGCCGACGGTTCCCCAGCTGGCGGTTCCGTCCGTCGATTCGATTAGCACGCGGGTTGTCGCGTTTGTCGCCTCCCGCGGATCGAGAATCCGCACACGGAAGTCCGTCAAAACGATCTTGGCGATTTCGGGATAGAATTTGGAGAGGGCCTTTCGCAGAGCCATATCCAGCGCTTCGACGGGACCGACCCCTTCTCCGACCGTCAGTTCGGTTTGTCCCTTGACGCGCAGTTTGACCGTTGCTTCGGAGAGGCATTGCGCATCGGTGCCGCGCCGTTCGACGGTGACGCGAAAGGATTCCAGTTCGAAGAACGGCTGATGTTCGCCGAGTGCCTTTTGGACGAGAATCCGGAAGGAAGCGTCGGCCGATTCGAACGAGTAGCCGGCGCCTTCCCGGTCCTTCAGGGACGCGAGAATCCGTTTGACGGCATCCTTCGACAGGGAGTCGGGATTGAATTCGGAGCCGGATTGTTTGAGGCGGTACAGGACGTTGGATGCACCGGAGAGTTCGCTGAGAAGGACATTCCGGCGGTTTCCGACGGCTTCCGGCGGGCAGTGTTCGAACGAGGACGGGTTATGTCGGATTCCGGAGACATGGGCACCGGCCTTGTGTGCGAAAGCGGCATCGCCGACGTACGGGGCGCGGAGATCGGGCGTCTGGTTGACGAGGTCGTCGACCGCGCGCGAGAGCGAGCGGAGCATGGTGAGTTTTTCCGGTGTCGTGACCATTGCGCCCAGCTTGAGCTGGAGCGTCGGGATGATGGTCGTGAGATTCGCATTTCCGGTTCGTTCTCCGTATCCGTTGAAGCAGCCCTGGATCATGCGAGCGCCTGCCATGTAGCCTTCAATGGCGTTGGCGACACCCATTCCGCAGTCGTTGTGCGGATGGATTCCCAGCAGGATGCCGGGAAGCTCCCGGCGGACGCGCTCGACGATGGCACCCAACCGGCGCGGGAGCATTCCGCCGTTCGTATCGCAGAGAACAAGCGAGTCGGCGCCGGCTTCCTGCGCCCGGTGCAACACCTTCAGCGCATATTCCGAATCTTCCTTGTAGCCGTCGAAGAAATGTTCGGCATCGAAGTGGACCTCCAGACCGTGTTCCTTGAGAAAGGCGATCGATTCGGAAATCAAATCGAGATTTTCGTCCAGATCGGTCCGCAGAACCTCCCGCACATGAAGCGGCGCGGCTTTTCCGTAGATGGCGACAGCCGGTGTTCCGGCGCGGAGGAGCGCCTGCAGAAAGGGGTCCTCCGCGACCTTGACGCCGACGCGGCGCGTGGAGCCGAAGGAAACGATTTTGATTTGGGAGAACTGTTCCTTGGCGGCATCGCGGAAAAACTGCATATCCCGGTCGTTCGAACCGGCGAACCCGCCTTCCAGATAGGGGATTCCGAACTGGTCGAGCAGATGCGCAAAGCGGATTTTTCCGGTTTGCGAGAAGGTGATTCCAAGGGCTTGGGCACCGTCCCGCAGTGTCGAATCGTAGATCAGCGGGGTATCGGAGGGGGGGCTACTCATGGACAAAGAACTCCTGATAGAGGGCTTGGACGGCCGGTTTGATATCGGACTCGCTGACACCGAACATGATGGAGATTTCCGAGGAGCCCTGGTTGATCATTTGCAAGTTGACGCCTGCCTTGGAAAGGGTCGTCACGACACGGGCGCAGGTACCGACGGCAGTCCGCATGCCTTCGCCGACGACCACCACGAATGCGAGACCGCTCGAGAAGACGGCGGTATTGGGGTGGAGGCGTTCGTTGATGGTTTCGAGGACGGCGGCGCGGCGATTTTCGGGCAGAGCGTCGTTTCGGAAAACGACTGTGACGGAATCGACGCCTGCCGGCATCATTTCAATCGGCACGCCGGCTTCGGCGAGAATCTGCAGGAGTTGCGCAACGAATCCGACCTCGCGGTTCATGAGCCACTTTTCCACGTACAGGGTCGAGAATCCCATGGAAGAAGCGATGCCGTTGACGCGTCCGGGAATGGTTTTGCGGACGGGTACGACGAATGTGCCGGGCTGCTCCGGATGGTTTGTGTTGCGGATATTGATGGGGATCTTGGCATGGATGGCGGGGAGCACGGCTTCGTCGTGGAAGACGGCAAATCCGGCATAGGCCAGCTCGCGCATTTCGGCATAGGTCATTTCGCGAATGCCGATTCCGGCGCCGACGACCTCCGGGCAGAGGCGCGGATCGACCGGATAGACGGCATCGACATCCGTGAAATTCTCATACGATTCGGCGTGCAGCGCCGCCGCCAGAATGGCGCCGGTGATATCCGATCCGCCGCGCGAGAAGGTTGCGATTTCGCCGCTTTTCGTATAGCCGAAGAAGCCGGGGAAGATCACGAGTTCTTTGCGGGGTGCGATATTCTTTTCGAGCAATTCGTATGATTCGGGAAGCAGCTGTGCGGCGCCGTACTGTTCGCTCAGGAGCATACCCGCCTCGCAAGGATCGACATAGACGGCATCGCAACCGGCGACGCGAAACGCCGCTGCGCAGAAACGCGCGGAAAATTCTTCGCCGATGGCTTTGATGGAGTCGATGAACTGCTCGCGGTTGAGTCCTTCGTCGCGGCTTCGCGCCAAGCGGCGGCGCAGTTCGGTTTTGAGCATTTCGGCAAGCGAGACGTCCAGTCGGAGTTCGTCGCGGATTTCCTCGTAGCGTTGCACGACGCGATTGACGGCAGGCGAAATGTCGCCGCCCTCCAAAGCGCGGACGGCGCAGTCGATCAGCAGGTCGGTGACCTTGTCGTCTCCTTTGAAACGTTTCCCGGGCGCGGATACGACAACGATGCGGCGATCGTCGTCGGCGCGGATGATTTCAATGACTTTGCGGATTTGGGCGGCATCGGCAACGGAGCTTCCGCCGAATTTGCAGACTTTCATATCGTAGATAATCAGAAAATTGTTTGTGCCAAACTGGAGAGCGTCTCTTTCATGAAATCGGCGCGTATGATTCGGGCGTACGGGACGTGGCGCTGTTCGTCCAACGGGGTCTTCGGGTAAATCGTCGACGTATACACGATTTCTTGGAAGGCCGATTCGAGTTTGCCCAATGCCCGTTTGGGCGCCGGGAATATCCCGTATTGCAAGGCCATGATGGCGGTGGATAGAATGTCGATTGCCTCCGATTTGCTGAGCTGAATCGCATTGATTCCGATGGTTACCGCGCGTATGAAATAATCGTGCAGGAGAAGTGAAGAAGGTTCGTTCGTCAGCATGCACCGGGCCTTGTGTTCCTGGCGTTCCAGCTCCGCAAGAACCGCCTCCATGTGCGCCAGTTGCGCCTCCGGGCCGGCGGCTTCGTGGTCGTAGTCGAGCCGATAGATGAAACCGGGCGCCTCGATACCGCCGAAATCGTCATCGGGCGGCGGCGCGTCTTTTTCGGAAGCCGGTGTTTCGAGAGGGCCGCCCGAGAGGGGGCGTTTGGCATAAATGCGTTCGATCAGGCTGTCGCGGGAATATACGGGCGTAATGGTGAGCCCGAGCGCCTCCAGTGCGCGGAAAACGGAATCCAGTTTCCGGGTGATGGAAAGTCCGATGAGTTTTACGTGCGCCGAGAGGAGAATGCCGGTGCCGCAGTGGTCGAGATTCGGCGAGAGAAAGCCGAAGGTTCGATTGGAGGCAAATGGAGTGACCTTGTCCAGCGAGTGGTCCAGGATTCTGATTCCATCGAAGACCTCCCGAAAGGAATTCTTCGGGCAAATCGCCCCAATCGTCAAATGGTCTTCGGCATTCAGCATGGCAACGAAGCTTCCGCCATGGATGGAGACCAAGCGTGCGCGTTCGAGATTCACCCCTTCTTCCGTCGAGATGGGGAGATGCTGCAAGGTGTAGAAGAGCCCCGTATCTTCTTCCTTCCGGGTTTCCTGGGTCAATTCCATTCTCAGCAATTGCGCTACGGATTCCCTGTATTCCTTTGCCGTGAGGAATTCTCCGTTGCTTCCGTATTTGGCGCAAAAGTCGATGATTGCGTCCCGGATGGTTTCCGCGGCGTTGGTCAAACCCGATTCGGATGCGCGTTCCGGGAAAATGGCGCCCTTCAGATTGCGGTACAGCATCACGCTTCGCTGCAGAACGATCGAGTTGGGCGGAATATGCAGGCGGGCGCAGTTCGAGGAAGAGGCTTTTGCGGTTTTATTCATCGTCCTTCTCCTTGTTCGCGTCTTCGTTTCCGGTACCGGCTTCATGCTTCAGTTGTTCGCGAAGGCGGTGGATTTCCGTTGTCAGCCGGCAAGCGTCCTCGAAGCGTTCTTCCACGATTGCCTTTTGCAAATCCCGTTCGAGCATTTCGATGTCGTGCAGGAGATGTCCGTCTTCCGGCGTGTTGACGGCATTGGCGGAAAGGGAATCGTAGGGAGCATACAGGGTCAGTTCTTTCTGGAAAATATCGAAGCACCGCGGGCATCCCGGGCGGTGTTTTTCGAGGATTTCAGAACGGGTGATGCCGCAAATCGGACAGACGGCATTCTCCGACATTCCCTTATCCGGCGAAAAGGCGGAACCGAGCCGGATGAAAATGTCCGCCAGGCGTTGGCCGAGCATCGCATCGGCGGTTCCCAAAGGGGAAACCGCTTCCTTTTGGGCGCAATCCTTGCAGACGTACAGTTCCTTCGAGACTCCGTCGACGACACGATTCACCGCCAGAACGGCGTCGTTCAAATGGCATATTTCACACTTCATGGGCGCTAAGTATGCCAAAAAGAGAGGTGACCTTCAACTGTATGTTCCCACGCGCGGGCGCACGCCCGCGTGCGAGCGCCAAGCCGCGCGGCGGTTGGGCGCGCTCCAGCGCTTTTAGCCGCTCTAGTGCTGGCAAGGGCGCACCGCCCGTGTCCAGTGGCGGTAGGGTGCCGCCGCGTGCCATGTGCGCCTCGCGGTAGTATGGTGCCGCGGCTTTGCCGCGGGTGGGGATGACCCGACGCCGCGCCCTGCGCGGGCCGGGAGCCCCGGCAGGCGGTAGGGGGCG
>JAEDLN010000137.1 GCA_016295275.1 Kiritimatiellia bacterium | reverse complement strand
CGGGAGACGAGGCGATCTTCGAGGCCGGAGATTTTGTTGGGGGGCTGATCGCTTGTCAGGACGATTTGTTTCCGTTCGTTTTGGAGTGCATTGAACGTATTGAAGAATTCCTCTTGCAGTTCGGCGGATCGGGCGAGGAATTGGATATCGTCGACGAGCAGGAGATCGACGCTCCGGTAGCGGTGTCGGAAATCGGTTTGCGTCTTGTTTCGAATGGCTTCGATGAAGTCATTCAGCATCATTTCGCAAGAGACGTAGTAGATGATGGCCCTCGGGTTGTGTTCCCGGACGTAGTGAGCGGCGGCCTGCATCAGGTGGGTTTTACCGAGGCCGGTATCGCCGTAGATCAGCAAAGGGTTGTAGGCATTTCCGGGGTTTTCGGCGGTTGCGCGGACGGCGGCTGCGGCGAAGTTATTGGAGGGTCCGGTAACGAAGTTTTCAAAGGTAAAGTTCGCATTCAGTTCGGCGCCGCGCATTTCGCCCCGGGGAGAGGGGGTGGGTTTTACGGGCGTGGCGTGGGTGTGCAGCGGAAGGATGTCGTGCGGTTTACCGAGTTCGAGCGGTTCCGAATCGCCGGGATTTGCAGCGGGACCGGGGGCGTTTTTCAGCGTAAAAGAGACGACGCTATTCGACACCTGTTGGAGCGCATCTCGAATCAACGTGGAATAGTTTACTTCAATCCACTGGCGAACGAAGTCGTTTTTGACGAAAAGAGTCAGCGACCCATCGGGCTCTTCTTGAGCGACAATAGGGGCAATCCAACGTGTATAGGCCTGAGAATCCAGCGTTTCTTGAATGATTTTGCCGGCTTCTGCCCAAAGTGGGGAATGTGGAACCATGAGAGGAGAAAAAATGGAGAATCAAGCGTTTTGCATTCTCGCAAAACGGAAGCGATTTTGCAAGGAAGAAGCGATTGGTCGGGCGCGGAGGCGTCGGGTGGCGCGATGGCGGCGCCATCAACGGCGCGATTAGGGCTCGATCGAGGGTGGAAAGAGGGATTGGAGGACGGAGGCGACGCCATTATCATCGTTTGAGGGGGCGCGATGTCGGGCGGCGGCGAGCACGGCGGGGCGACCGTTCGCCATGGCGTAGCTTTCGGTGCATGAAGCGAGGAGCGGGAGATCGTTTTCGTAGTCACCGAAAGCGGCGCATTCGTCGGGTGCGATGTTCAGGGCGGTTTGGATTGCGCGGATGGCAGATCCCTTGTCGACATTGGGGGCCATCAGATCGATCCAATTGACGCCGCTGAGGGCGACCGTAAGATTCAGCGGGGCGTTTGCGATGGCATGGTAGAGGCGGCCTTTTGCGTCGATGGGGTCGTAGACGGCGATTTTGCAGATCGGATCGCCGGCGCGGGCGGCGGTTTCGATCGGATCGGGGACGACGACGCAGCGTTCGTAGAAATTGCGGGCATCGCGTTCATCGGCGGCGGGGCGCGGCGTCATGTAGGCGCAAGCGGCACCGCAGAAGATCGGTTCGGCGGTCGGCAAGGCGTCGATGGTTTTCCGGGCGGCTTGGAGGGATGTTGGGGCAATCGCCGTGACTTGGAAGAGGTTTTTTCCATGGTAGATCACGGAGCCGTTGTCGCAAATGAACCAGAGACGGTCTTCGAAGCCCGGGAACATTTTCAGCAGATTGAAATATTGCCGTCCGGAAGCCACAACGAAGGTGACGCCGCGGTTCAGGAGGAAATCGAGCAGCGGGAGAAATCCCGGGGAGAGCCGTTTGCCGGAGTCGAGCAAAGTACCGTCCATATCGGCGGCAACGAGTCTGATCATGTTTCCGGAGGGGGTGGGAGGTGGGAGAGGATTTCGTCCATTTGCGCATCGGTTCCGACGGTAATCCGGAGAAAACGGTCGATTTTCGGCTGGGAGAAATGGCGGACGAGGATTCCGAAGTTTCGGAGTTTTTCGAGGACGGCGCGGGCGGTGAGCGGCGGCGGTGGAACGCACCAGATGAAATTGGTATGGGAGGGCGTCACCTTCCAGCCGCGTTGAACGAGTTCGGCGGAGAAGCGCTCTCGTGTCGCGAGGATTTTGCGGCAATTTTCCTCCATCCATTTCGGATCGGAAAGGGCGGTTTCGGCGATCATCTGTGCGAGGGCGTCCACGTTGTAGGAATCCTTCACTTTGAAGAGACAATCGACGAGGGGCTCGGGTCCGACGAGGATTCCGACGCGGAGACCGGCGAGGGACCATGCCTTTGAGAACGTGCGCGAAATCAGCACATTCGGCTCTTCGAAAGCGAGGCGCATGCAATCGGTTCCGGCGAACAGCGTATAGGTTTCGTCGATCAGCAGGATCGACGGGGCGAGGGAACGTGCGAAAGCGCGGATTGCCTCCAGGCCGAAGATGGTTCCGGTAGGTGCGTTCGGATTGACGAGGAAGAAAAGATCGGGTTTCGGATCGGGGAGGGTGCATGCGGCGAGAGCGGCATCGTCTGGCGGGAGCGGGAAGACGTCGAGCGGGGCCTCCCGGATATCGGCGAGAACGGGATAGAGCGAGTAGGTCGGATCGAAGATTCCGATATGGGCGGCATTTCGGACGAAGACATCGGTTGCAAGGCGCAGCACCTCATCGCTCCCGTTTCCGACAAAAACGTTTTCGCTTTTGCATCCGTAGCGCCGTGCCAGCAGATTGCGCAAGTGCCGGGATTCGGAGTCGGGGTAGAGTCTCAGACGATTGAGATCGAACGATGCGAGGGCCTCGGCGATTTTTGGGGAAGGCGGGTACGCATTTTCGTTGGCGTTGAGTTTGACGATGCGTTTGAGTTTCGGTTGTTCGCCCGGGACATATGGCTTGAGGGCGGCGACAGAGGAGCGGATCATGGCGTAAGGGGATGAAAAGGGGGGTGGCTATTTGGAGAGCGCTTCAATGGAAGGATCGGAGCCGAAGACGACGAGAAGGTCGTCTTTTTCGAGGCATTCCTTTCCATTGACGATAATGGGGATGCGCGGTGTTGCGGCGTCGCCGGACAATCGGCGGATTGCGAGGACGGTAAGACCGTAGGCTTGGCGGACGTTTCCTTCGATCAGCGTTTTCCCGACCAGATTCGAGGGTACGGGAACTTCGGCGACGGAGTATCCGTCGGCGATGGAGAAGAAATCGATCGGGTCGCGATGGAGGATGGAGATGGCGAGGCGGAAGGCGCGGTCGCGATCGGGGTAAACGACATTATCGGCGCCCACGCGGGAAAGGACGCGGCCCTGCACGTCCGTATCGGCCTTTGCGATGATGCGGGGAATCTTGAGGTCCTTGCAGTGGATGGTGGCGAGGGTTGCGGTTTCGAGGGAGTCGTCGATGGCGATAACGGCGATATCGCAGTCGGCGAATCCGGCATCGCGCAAGACATCGGGGTTTTTCGCATCGCCTTGGATGGCGCGGATCGGGGATTCTGCGAGCGACTGGATGATTTCCCATTGTTTTTCGATGAGGGTTACATCCATGCCGTTTTTGGTCAGGGCTTCTGCGAGAGTAAGGCCGAATCGGCTACCGCCGATGATACCGATTTTGGAGATGTTTTTCATGGAAAAGACGGGTTGTGCAATAGGGGGGCTCAACCGACGATGATGTTTTCTTCGGGATAGCGTTTCGTCAGATCGGTCGAACGCGGATGGAAGAGCGTAAGACCGATTGTGACGGGGCCGAGGCGACCGAAGAACATACAATACGTCAGGCAGAAAAGGCTTGGCGAGGACAGGGATGCGGTTGTACCGGAGGGTTCGAGACCGCAGTTGGAGAAAGCGGAAATGCTTTCGAAGAGAATTCCGTCCAACGACAGATTTGGATTATCGGCTTCGAAAATGGAAAGCAAGAAGGCGGTCGAGAGGACGAGGAGGCTGCAAAGCGTGAGAATTGCGATTGCGTTGATCACGACATTTCGCGGAACGGAGCGGAAGCTCAATTCGGGTGTACGGCGGAAGCAGAAGGCGGCCCGGACGGTGGCTGCGAGGACGACCAGCGTCGACACCTTGATACCTCCGGCGGTGGAGCCCGGTGCGCCGCCGATAAACATGCAGATCATGGAGAGAAGGTTTGACGCCTTCGTCATTGTTTCGGCGGGGAAGACGGAAAAGCCGGCGGAGCGGAGTGCGGCGGAGTGGAAGGCGGCCCGACTCAGTTTTTCGGGAAAAGAGAATTCGGCGAATGCGGCATGAGCTTCCAGCAGCAGGAAGAGGATGGTGCAACCGATGAAAAGCAATGCGCTAGACGAGAGGACGATTCGGCTATGCAGCGAGAGGTATCCCCGGCTGGAGCGATCCCGTTTCCAAGGGCGCAGTCGGAGAATATTCATGATGACGATAAATCCGAGACCGCCGATACTCGAAAGGACGGTAATGGTATGCAAGGCGATCGGATCGGAGGCGAAGGACATGACGCTGTCCTCGTATATGCTGAAGCCCGCGTTGCAGAATCCCATAATCGAGAGAAAGGCACCATGACCGATTGCGCGGAGGGGCGTGAAGTCGGGGTTGATGGCATGAAAGCGCCAAGCGAGGATTGCGGCTCCGGTGATTTCAGCGAGGAAGGTAAAAAGGATGGTTGCATGGAGCATCGGTCCCAGGGCATATAGGCGCGATTCCCCCAGAGACGTCTTGACGGTTTGTTCCTCATGGACGGAGAGGGAGCGTCCAACCATCAGGAAGAGCTGCATTCCGAATGTCATGATACCGATACCGCCGATTTGGACGAGAACGGCAATGATGAAGAACCCGAAAGACGTCAGGTTCTGAGCAATTCCGATCGGATCCAAGCCTGTAACGCTGACGGCGCTGGCTGCGAGGGTCAGGGTACGAATCGAGATATGCCATGCGCCGTCCCGGTTGGCGAAGGGGAGAGCCAGCAGAAGGGCACCGAGCAGCAAGAGGGCGATTGAGCTGACAAAGAGCAAGCGCGGGGCGGTCTTGTGGAAAAAGGAGCGCATGGCGGATTTGTGGCGGAGAAAAATGAGAGGATTCGGCAGGGAAACGTTTTTTACTGAATACCGAGGCTTTGCAGGAGAGCGGTATAGGTCTCCGGAGGGGTTTCCGGGAAACGATCGAGCGGTGGAATCGCCTGTTGACCGGCACCGAGTTCCCGGAAGAAAGTTTGAAGTTTTTGATGATAAAGGCTTGCGGTTCGGGTGTCGTTTTTCTGCAGATAGAGGAGGATGGCATCGCAAAGAAATCCAACATAGGCATATCGGATTCCGGCGAAAGGAAAGAGTCGGAGCGTTTCTTCCAGATAGGATTGCGTTGCCGGGATGAGACGCGGATTGGGGGTTGGTGAGAAATGCCAATCCGGCTCATTCGGATCGCCCGGTGGCAATGTTCCGCGGAAGCAGAGGGCGATAAGGGAAGTATACGCCATCCGGCGGCAAGGCAACGTTTCTCGAGCGGGCGGGTTGTTCTCCAAAGCGAGGGCGCTCCAGTAGAGGGATTGCGCGAAAGGGGAACGCCAATCGATCGGCGATCCGAAACGTTGTTCGAAGAGTCGAAGTACGGAAGCGTCCATACGGGCGGATTCGGAGAGTCGGGCGGCCTGTGGGGAAAAGGGGGCGGGCGCGGAGCCGTCCGGCAGGAGCGAGGGCGCGATTTGGCGCGCCCATTGGAGGCGATAGTAAGGGGATGCCGGATCGGAATCCAGGCCGATTTTATGTTGGAAAATCCATCCCAATTCCCGTTTCAGCGCAGCGGAGGACGGATTGATGGGAATGCCGCGATCGCGCAGGAGGGAAATGCCGTTGGAGACCCAGTTCCAGCGATCCTCGGGACGGGAGAGCAGGACGGGGATATTGTAGGCGAGGTTCCAGGCGTGGAAAGTCCAGACATCGTCGTTATCCGGTTCGAGTGCGGTAATCCAGTCGGACAGTTGCACGAGCTCGACGAAGCGGCGTTGTTCCTGCATTCGACCGGCGCGGAGCCAGAGGGCGTCTGCGATGATTCCGCGAAAGCCTCCGAGGGCTGTAGTGGCAAAGGAGAGCAAGGGTGGAGGTTTCTCCATCCCTTGTGCGGCGGCGGAGGTTTCGGAACGGGGGATATGCGCAAGGCGGTCGGCACGCAGGTACAGTCCGGTAACGGCTGTTCCTGTGCAGACCAGAAGAAACCCGAACGGGAAGAGGAATTTGCGCAGATTCATATCCGATAAATCTAGCAAATAGAGGAGGTTTCGTCCATGCAGGCCGTCGGGTAGCCACGGGCGGTGGCGAGGGGTGCGGCGGCGCGAGTGGCGGGGAGCGCGGGCAATGGCGCGGTGGGCGAGCATCGCGCCGGGTGCGCGGCCCGGCCGCGCACCGTGCCGCGGGCGGGGAGCCCCCGCTGGCAAGCCGCGGGGGGCGAGCCGGGAGGCCCGGCGGCCAAGCATCGCGCCGGGTGCGCGGCCCTGCCGCGCACCGTGCCGCGGACAGAGCCGCGGTATGCAAAACTCTCAGCGTGTGCTACTTGCCAAGCCGCGCACCGCGGTGGCGAGCCGGTGGGGCGGCGAGGGCGTGCGGCTATGCGGCGCGAGCGGTGCATGGGAACGGGCACGGGTGGGGTGCACGGGAAGTCAAGCGGCGCACCGCGCCGATGGCGCGGCGGCGCGATGGGGACATCGCGCCCTACCGCCAA
>JAEDLN010000136.1 GCA_016295275.1 Kiritimatiellia bacterium | reverse complement strand
CGGCGTCTGTTTCCACCTACCACCTTATTCCCTCCGCCCCCTTCCGCCATTGCCCCCGCGCATTACCCGGGCGGTGCGATGGGAACATCGCGCCGGGCCGCACCCATTGCCGTGCACCCCACACCCCGCCCCGCGCCGCCCTCCGTTGCCACCCTCACCATTACGCACGCGCATTACCCGTGCGGCGCGATGAGGACATCGCGCCCTACCGCCATTACACCCGCGACAATCGCACGCTATGCCCCCGCGCTCCCTCGCCCGCGCCCCCGCGCCGCGCCGCATCGCCCGCGGCGGCTCGCCACTGGCTGTCGGGCCTCCCGACCGGGCCTCCCGACCCAGGCTCCTACAGCTTGTCCGGTTGAATCACCACCTCAATTTGACCATATGCGTATGCGGCGATTTCATATTGGTTGTAGATGAAATGGAGCCCATCCGCGGCAACATAAAAGTTGTCAATCACGTTCACCTCATCCAATAGCCGTTCTTCGCCTCCCAGTTTTTGGATCGCCCCAGTCCGCAATGCCCGCTGCAAAGCTGCGTGCTTTTCCTTCGGAATAAAGTCCTCAAGCGTCATCTCCCGTCCCGTCTTGCGGTCAATCGTCAGCACCGTGACGGTTGTGCTCCCATGCGCACCCCCGCGATACCAATACTCCTCCGCACGATAGCTCACATAGCGCGAATCCGCATACACGATCTCGTACCGACTCGAAAACTCTTCCGTCGTCGCCGACGCGGGAATATGCCCCTCTTCTCCAACCTCCTGCAAAATATCCCGGCATGTTTCCAAATAGGCGGCAAATTCCTCCGATTTTTTCCGTTCCGGAATGTTGCGCTCCGTTGCACACCCCGCCGCAACCACCATCGATATGCAAAGCATGGTTGCAACCTTCATTTCACGAATCATTTCTGTATGCATGATACTCGTTTTCCTCATTTTCGGTTTGTTTTCATGTTGAAAATGCCGTAGACGCGCATACGACCGCCTTGCAGATGAAACAATCCGCTTCACCGCACCGATTCGGCTTGTGGGCTTTCGTATCGGATCGCCTATTCAAATATCAGAAACATAAAATATCAATACGGCAAACAAATGATAGAATAATAAACGTTACGTGTCAACGAAATTCATATTTGAACCTTTTCAAACCCGACGAAAATGCGCTGTCGGAAAGAAGAATAAAATAGTTGCGAAAAACGGAATTTTGCGCTACCTTGTGTCGCGGATGGTGTCGTAATGTACCCCCATTTCGCTTACAAACAATTCACTAAGGTTAGGATATGAAGCTTTTGTCGCATTCCATCTTTGCATGCCTCATCTTGATCGGTTTGACCTCCGTCATGGTCGAAACCGCACATGCAGAAGTCTTACTGAATGACGGTTTTCCGACCGGGGCCAAAGGCTATTGCGACTCCACCAAAATCTCATTGAGAGATCGGACCGCCGCCAGCGTCAAAATTATCGGTTTTAGCGAACAAGCGTACACGCGCGCAACGGGCACCATTTTCGCCATGCCTTGGGGAAGCGGTCTCGCATTTCCGCAAGAACTGATCGATGCCGGACTTTCCACCACAGGATCCGGTGCCGCCGCGATCGGCTATCAGAATTCGTCCGGTACCGCCACAGACGAAACGTACCGCCATCAAAGCCGGAAAATCTCCGCAGGAACCCTTTCGCGTACGGCCGGAGAAACCTTGTATTTCCGGGGACTGATCAACGTCGACAGCACCAGCTTCGGCACATTGGTCGCCGCCGACGGACTGACCGTCGGCAACAACTACGGCATGGGATTCTGGAACCCTACCGATTCCATCCTTTCCGAGAGCACGGCCTACAAGACCTATATCACTGCAGCCGAGCGGTTTTTCTACTTCAATTTCGCCAAAACGGCCACCGGCACGGCACAAATTCGCTTGTCCGTCAAAACCGGCGATAGCACCGTATCTACAGTCGCATTGGCGGATGGAGCCACCATTGGCGCCACCTACCTCTGCGTCGCAAAAATCCGCTACAACGAAGACGGCACGCAAACAATTCTCGCACAGGCACAGACGATCGCAGACTATGACGCCAACGCGCTTTTCATCACGGTCGCCGAAAACGTCGACCTGTTCGACACGTCGACATTCTCCTTGCTTTTCGGCGGAAACTACTTCACCAAGGGCGCCGTAACCTTCGACGAATTCCGCCTCGCCACCACCGAAAGCGAGGTAATCGTCCCACCCCTTCCGGCCATAATCGCCTTCAGCTCGTCTGAGGTCTCCAGCAAAGAAACCATCCTGAATGCGAAAGTGCAACTCAATTCAACCGACTCCGCTACGGTCGAACTCAAATACGGCCCCTCCGCAGACGCGTTGGATACGACGCTCCCTTGCGGCACGGTCTCGCAAACCGGCTCCTTCCCGGTCAACCTCGGCGAACTCTTCCCTCAAAGCTGGTTCGGCCAGTTCACCATCTCCTGGTCCGACGGCAGCTATTCAACGCCCGTTTTCTCATTTGATTCGCCGGGCATTCCGGAATGGACCGATGTCGCCGCGGGCGGCACGCTCTTCACCGAGGCCGGTATCTGGGCCAAAGCGACGCTCGGCAATCAGGGATTATCCGAAACCGGTGTTGCCGTCACACTCTTCAGCGGCGAAAGCGCCGACTCCATGACCGCCGCAAACGTCTGGCAAGACGTGACGGCCGGCAGCGAAATCACATACGCCTTTTCCGAAGCCCCCGCACCCGGCAGCACCATCTACTGCCAATTCCTCGCATCCTACGAATACCAAGGAAAAACAGTCGAATCCCGCTCCGAAATCGTATCCGTGAAATGCGAAGGATCGGAGATCTGGACCGGCGCCAACGGTTCCGATTGGCACGATGCCGGCAACTGGAGCGGACTTGCCGTCCCCAATGAAAGCATCGATATCGCATTCGTCAACGGTGCCGGCCAAGTGACGGCAACGGCAAACGCTTTTGCCAAATCGATCAATGTCACCAATGCTTCCACGCTCGCAATCGACATGGGCGGCAATACCCTTGCCTCCGGCAGTTTCGCATTGTCCCGCTCCTCCTCTTCGACAACGCTGAAAAACGGCATCTACGATTTGGGTACGCAAAGCTGGCCTGCGGCCGGACTGGAAAAGATGAAGCTGATCGTCGCAGCAGATGCCATCGTTTCTTCGTCGGGAGCACTTGCCTACAGCCCCGCAAACAATGCCGTCAAGGTCTACGGGACCCTCAACCATACCGGAAGCGTCACGATCGGACAGCGTTGGAACAACTCGACGGCCGGATCGTCGCTGCAGGTGCTGGACGGCGGCAGCATGTCCATCGGCTCGACGCTTTCAATCGGCTGGCATAACAGCAAGGTGATCGTTGCAAATGCGTCTCTTCTGACGGCAAAGGCAATCGCGCTTGGAGCGGCGTTGTCGGATTCGGGGGCGTGGGCTACGGCTTGGGTTTCCAATGCCACCTTGAAGGTGACCGGAAATCTCGGCATCGGCACAGATGACCGTACCGCCAACTCCGTCTTGCGCGTCTTCCACGATGAAAACGAACCTGCGACACTGATTGAAATCGAGGGAGACGTCTATACCTCGCCGAGCGGAGGAACCATCCGCAACGGCAAAGGCAACAATATCGTCATTCGCGGCGGCACGGTGAATGTGAAGGGAAATATCCGTATCGATGGAACAACCGCCAATTCCGCTCGCACGAATATGCTCTATGTCGCCAACCGCGATGCGCGCGTCACCGCCGGAAGCATGACCCTCAACAATACCGCTCAACTGAAATTCAAACTGCCGGAAACCGGCTTCGATGACGGTGTCGTCGTGAATGTCTCCGGCACTTGCGCATTCGCGTCGGCAAACGCCCGCATCGTCATCGATGCGTCAGAATGCCGGGAAACCGGATGGCAAACGCTGCTCCAAGCCGGAAACCTGACCGGATTGACCGCCGACAATCTCGAGAGCTTCCTCACCGTCTCTGCTACCTATAAGGATCGCCAGGTTCTCACGAAACTGGTCGACAACCAACTCATGGTCCGCATCTCCGGCAGCGCTTCTGCGATCATCATCCGCTAATCGCCGACAGGGTTTTCGACCGTCATAGTTTTCCCCCCACTTCTCCCCTCCTCGAAATGGCCGTCACTGAATCCGCCGTTCCGGATTCGATCACCCCGGAACAACTCGACACCTTCCGCCGCCAATGGGCAGAACAACGGGAACGCATCGAGAACGATATCGCACGCCTCCGAAAGGGGCGCGTGACGATCCGCGTCGTCGATGCGGCAGGACACCCCCTGCCCAATACCGAACTCGAAATCCGGCAAGTATCGTCCGGATTTCGATTCGGGTGCAACGCCTTGGTGTTGGAACAATTGGGGAGCGACGAGCGAAATGCCGCCTACGCCGGTGCGCTGAAAAAGCTGTTCAATCTCGTTACGACCACTGCCTGCCTGGGTGTGTACAAAAAAGCGCCGGACGCCCCCCTTCGCTTCGCCGACAACGGCGATGAAGATTGGCGGCGGCCGCCCCTCGATCGGATCGTCGATTGGGCCGAAGAACACGGCATCGCTTGCAAGGGGCAACCGCTTCTGGCCGGCAGTTGGCATCCGAAATGGGCGATGACGCAAACGCCGGAAGAAGCCCGGCAGATGTACCGCGAATACTTTCGCGCGGTTGCAAAACGCTACGGCAAGCGGCTCTTCATGCTGGATGTCGTCAACGAAGCTTTTTGCCACCGCAATTTTCCGCTGTTTGACGAAGCCTGCTCGTTTGTCGATTGGGCCTTTGCCGCCGCCGGAGAGGTCTTCCCCGCCGACGTGCAGCTCGAATTGAACGAGTATAGCGCAGTCAACGGAAAAATCCGGGATTTTCGCGGCGAATTCGATCGGAGCGGCGATTATCTCGCGCTCGCACGGCGTATCCTCGAAAAGGGGCTGCGGCTGGACGCGCTGGGCATGCAGTTCCACATGTTCTCCAATCGCGAATTGGCCGAATTCATTCGCGGCGATCGATGGTCGATCGACACCTTGCGCAAAACCTACGCCGCCTATGCCACGCTTGGCATCCCGCTTTACATTACGGAGGTCACCATCCCGTCGACGCTGCTGCCCGGCGCAGAGGGAGAAGCGCTTCAGGCCGAAATCGCCGAAAATCTCTACCGGTTCTGGTTCAGCCTCGAAAACTTCGCCGGCATCACATGGTGGAATCTTTGCGACGGCGCGGCATGGGCAAAGGAAGGAGACGTGCTCGCAGGTCTCCTGGACTCCGATCTGCGGGAAAAGCCGGTCTACCAACGCTTGTACCAACTCATTCGCCGCGAATGGACGACCCATGTCCGCCTGCAGACCGATGCCAATGGAATGTGCGAACTGGAAGGATTCAAGGGCGAATACTGCCTGAAACGAACCGATGGCATCGGCGGAGAAGCCCGCTTTTCTTTGTCGGATGATGTCTCCGTCATCACCTGCCGACTCGCACCAAACGACACGCCGGCAGACGGAATCTGGACCGATGTCAACGCCCTCGGCGTCGAAGGTCGCCCGTTCGATCATACGGAGGGACCTTTCGACCGGCTCCCGGCAGATCTCCTGCCGGACATCAGCCCGCGGTTGCGTCTCCTTTCGCGCATGAGCACCGGCATGGCAGTCCGGTTTGTCGCTCGATCCAACCGGACGTATGTACGATGGAAAAGCGCTTTCATCCAGCAGGAGCACTCGAGAATGCCGCTCACGTATCGGGCCGGTTGCGATCTTTACCGGCACGATGCGGACGGTACATGGCGCTTTGCCGCCAATCTTGCACCCAAACAGGCGCGAGAAGGAACCGCCCAAACGCAATACATGCAGCCTGTTTCCACGGAGCCGGGTGCGGAATACCTGCTCTACTTGCCTTCCCGCAGCCGTCTTATCCGCTGTGAAATCGGCGGCGCAATCGAAAAACTGCCTCCGCGAAAGGAAAAACCGATCGTCCATTACGGAACGTCCATCGTTCAGGGCGGACTCGTTTCGCGCCCGGGTCTTGCGTGCCCCGCCGTGCTGGGACGCCTGCTGAATCGCGAAACGGTGAATCTAGGCTTCTCGGACAGCGGTCGGCTCGAAATCGAACTGGCGGAAGCCCTTGCTCGTATCGATGCCGCTCTTTACATCGTCGATTGCGGATGGAATCTCGACGCGAAAACGCTTGAAGAGAGGCTCGAACCATTCTTGCGCTACCTTTCGTCTCGCCGACCGGACGTGCCGATTGTTCTCCCCGCCTGCTGTTCGGGCGATCTGGAAGATCCGATAACCGACTGGTCGAAAAAAGCGGCCGAAACCGCCGTCATTGCCGCCACCGCAACCCGCCTTGAACAAGATCCCGCTTTTGCCTCCAAACTCTTCTACATCCCGCCGGAAGGCATGATACCCCAGGATGGCGATGCCACCTTCGACCATATCCACCCAAACGATTATGGTATGCATGCGCTCGCCCATTGCATCGCAAAAACCATCAAAACAATCGTATCCGGCACACACAAAACCGAGCCTTAACCGCGCCCCTCGCGCGCCCCACACTCGTGCCCCGTTCCCGCGCGCCCCCTCGTGCGGCTTGGCGGTAGGGCGCGATGTCCCCATCGCGCCGCCGCG
>JAEDLN010000006.1 GCA_016295275.1 Kiritimatiellia bacterium | reverse complement strand
GCCGCGGCTCTGTCCGCGGCACGGTGCGCGGCAGGGCCGCGCACCCGGCGCGATGGGGACATCGCGCCCTACCGCCATTACGCCCGTGAAATTCGCACGGTACGCCCGCCGCGCCCTCGCCCTGCCCCGTTGCGGCACGCCCCCCGCCGCCGCGCCTTGGCGCGGTGCGTGGCTTGGCATCCCTACCGGGCCGCCGCCCGTGCTCCCCACCGCCCGTGGGGGGCTTTCCACCGCTCCTACCGACTGAAAAGCACACTAATACTGCGCCCGCGGCTTCCCGTCATTGGGCTGCGGTCCGTCCTCCGGACGAATAAGATCCTCGCGTTGCCAAATGCGAAGATAATCGATTTCAAAATCAGACGGCAGGGCTGCCAGATCCAGCGGTTGGTTCGCCCATCCGCCCGAAACCATATAGACAATGGGATAGGACGGAACCGAACAAATACGCTCGTCTTCCCAACTGAGCATGAGCTGTCCATTGACATAGTACGCGATCGATCCGGGCAGCCAAAGCATGCCGATTGTCACATAGCCTTCCTTGTCCGCAGTGCAATACATTTGCGATGTCCCGGTGGCTTTGTGGTTCTTCCCGTATCCGTCCCAATGAAAGGCCGAATTGAACCGATACGGCCCCCATGCCGTCAGATGCTCGAGGATGTCAAACTCCATGCCGCCGTCTCCGGTGCTAGCGCGTTTCCACTGCGGATTCGCTTTCGGATCTCTGTCCCCGCCACGATCCGGCATCGTCCAAAATGCCGGCCAGAGCCCCATGGCTCGGGGAAGTTTCATGCGCGCTTCGAAATACCCGTACAACTGCGTCCATTTTCCGTATGTGTCCAGAAAACCGCACGCAAAACCGGTCTTCGCAACAGGACTTTTGTCCTCTGGATCGTCATTGTGGAACCCTTCCTTGCGTTCATAGCGCAGAATGGCCTTGCCATCCTTCAAAAGGACGTTGTCTTTCGAAAAATGCGTGCGGCGATCCCAAAAGTTTGCCGTGTAGATGTTCCACCGGTAAAAATCAATCTCCGCCCCGTCAAATTCCTCCGCAAAGGTCTGTTTCCAAGTTCCGGGAACCGGCGGACGCTTGCCGAGCCATTCCGGAAAAACGCCCGCCGGAGCCGAAGCGCGTACGCTCAATACGGTCAGCTTTGTTCCCGATGCCGCTCGAAAGGTCACACTGCGGGCGCGATTGCTTTCAAAACGCGTCCCGCTCCCCTTCTCCGTTTGATGCTTTCCACCTTCCGTGCGAACGATTTTAAAGGGCTTCTTGGGTAGAAAGGAAACCGATACAACCGTTTTCTCGCCCGGCTTCAAGGTCGCCTTTTCGCTGTCTGTCGGACCCGCCGGACTCTCTACCGAAACCGTCAGCTCCGCCGGCTCTTGTCCTTCATTGCGAACAACCGCATCCACCTGATGGAAATTGCGGAGATTCCAAATGTCGGGCTTTTCCGCAACGGGCCGCAACGAAAGCCGTCCGTCCGACTTCTCAAACGACACGGCAACCGCATCCTGCGCTTGATAGTGAGCAACGGCACCGACCGCATCCAGCTTGGGTCGCTCGTTCGCCCCCGCGCCCAGCAACATACCCGAATGGGCTTTGTATGCGGCATTTTGATGGGAATCCGGCTTTTCTCCGGAAGCACCCGCAACCATTAGGTCTTCCATCCGGAAAGAACGCTCTTCCGCCGATTTTCCATTCAGAAACAGAAGCACCTGCGAAACCGCGCCGGGATCCAGCTGATAGCCGGCTTGGTAGCCGTATTGATAGCCGAAAAAGACCTTGAGAACTTTCGATTCTCCCGGCTTCAAATAAAGGTTCTCGCAGTTCCACGGAGAATCCTTCCAGTTGCCATTGTTGTCGACACGCAGACTGAGCGAGAGCGGTTTTCCGCCCAAGTTCGTGAGCTTCGCTTCGACATGCCCCCAAGGTGAAAAATCCCACGTCTTTTCTCCTTTTGCCGGAACGAAGGACAGTCCGGGATATCCATCCTTCGTCGGGGCCGCCTTTACGTCAATCCCCCCTTCCGGACGCGGCGTTACCGTAAAACTCTCGTGAACGCGCACAAGCTCGGAAACGGAATGCACGGGATTCGCATCATACAAAAACTTGGGAGCGGCCGCCGGCTCCGCGCGTAGCAACAAAGGAATACCGGCCAACAGCAGTCCTGCCAAATAGTACGAATGTTTTTTCATATCGGAAAGAGATGTGAGGTAGAATGGATTATCGAGAGGAAACTAGCGCACGAACAGAATGGAGGTATGGCTTATCATGGTCAGAACTCAGCAATAATGCCGAATATCCAATCGTGTGAAACATGCTCCGTCTGATATCAGTCATGATGTGCCTCCGGTGATAACAATCATTTCCGGCAACGATCTCGTTGCCACGTATATCACAAGTATAGAACGCGTCGGTTTTACCGGGCAAGATGGTCGGGGAATGAAAGAAATCGGTATATTTCGAAAGAAATCCAATCTCTTTACAGCAACATGACTAGCGAACCGGCAAGAATAAGCGCACCTCCCAATAAAACCTTCGCATCGGCCGTTTCGTGCAGGAACACAATTCCGAATAGAATGACGAAAACAACCGACAACTTGTCAATGGGCGCAACCTTGGATGCCTCGCCAAGCTGAAGCGCCTTGTAATAGAACAGCCAGGAAAGCCCCGTCGCCACGCCCGAAAGAACCAAACTCACCCATGTCCCGGACCCGACGGCGACCAGCTGCGAAATTCCCCCGGACCCGATGACAATGCCCCAGGTCAGAACCAAAATGACGGCGGTCCGGATGGCCGTCGCTAAATTGGACGACACGCCATCAACCCCGATTTTTCCGAAAATCGCCGCCAACGCCGCAAAAATCGCGGAAAGAAGTGCACATAATTTCCACACGTACGGAGTCTCCGAAGAATGCTAGCAGGATCGGAGCGATCGGGATCGCCCGGAACCGGACGATTAGGGTACCGTGAGGACGATCGGTTCCGCAGACGCTTTCCTGAATCCGACTTTCCGCGTCACCGGTGCTTTCCCGGGAACCTCTACGGTAATTTCGTAATCGCCGAAAAAGGCCCGTAGACTCGCAATGCCACGAGCGTCCGTGAGTAGCTCGCCACGCGTCCACCAATCCCCGAATACAAGCTTTTTGTAAACGTCTAGACCTGGCTTTGGGGTCCAATCCTCCCGGTAAAGCGGACAGTTCTTGAGCCAATGGCGTCCGTCCCAGAATCCCCAGAATGTCACGGAATCGCAAGCAGGATGGCTGAATGCCGCCGTCAAGACATCGCGCAGATACATCGCCTGATGCTCCGGATTGTCCGATAGAACGTCCAACTCCGTGATGGAAATCGGTACATGGTACCGCCCCCACAGTCGGTCGAAGATGGCGAGGATGCGCTCCGGAGAAGCCGTTCCGACACCCATGTGCCCCTGGACGCCAATGCCGCCCAGCTCTCCGCCATACAGGAGAATTTTGTCCAGATACTGCTCCAGACTCTTCAGTTTCGTTTCGGCGAGAATCTGGTTTTCATTCAAAAACAACTGTGCCTGAGAATCGCATTCGCGAGCCAATTTCCACCATCGCCCGATCTCAGCTTCGCCCAAAATATCCATGAACTCGTGGTTGGTCGTCGGTTCGTTCATGACATCCCACGCACGAATCTTGCCACGCATGGTCGTCGCAATATCGCGGATATGGGCATCGATAGCCGCACGGAGCTTCTCCGGTTGCTCTTTGAGTTCCTTGATCTCGGGAGGATTTCTCCGGAAACTCGGCCATACGAGGGTATGCCCGCGGACTTCACAACCGTTCCGGAGCGCCCAATCGACCATCTTCTGCGTCTCTTCGCGATTGCGATCGTTATCCCATGATGACCATTTCAGTCCATTCTCGGGAACCATGAGATTGAAAAGCTCCAAAAACGTCTCGCGATAACGCCGCGCATTTGCCGAATCGCCAAAGTAGTTCCAAACATAGAGCGCAGAGCCCCAGCCAAAGGCATGCCGTTTCATTTCCACCCGGACGCGTGCGTTCTCGATCGCCTTCCCGTTTTCGTCCCGGACAACCAGCGTCATGTCGCCTTTGCGAATCTTCTCAATGCGAGCCTGTGCCGCCGCGCGCCATGGGGCGTCCTCCTCGTGCCCCTCATACAAGTCGGGCTTGATCGACGGGATATCCTCCTTCGTTAAGCGCTTTCCGTACGTGTGCAACTCCAGTCCGCCGATTTCGAAAATCTGCTTGTCCGTCCCGAACTGGAAACTGAAGGCGGCTTTCCCCGCCGGTATCGAGACCGGCGAGACGAATACGCGCTGCACCGGAATCCATCCCTTTCCTATCCGTGCACGCGGTTTCAGCTCGAACACCTTGCTCCACGGCGCCCGATCCAATTGCATCGCATTCAAAAAGAGCGTTTCCGCAAATTCGGATTCGACCTGAATGCCGCGTATCCAATACGACAAACGAATGACGTCGCCTTTCTTGATTTCCGTCTGAACGGTTGCACGCAGCTGCATATCCCAAATCGCCGGCACGTAATCCAAAATCTCCACGCGAATGGCATCTTCGCATGGGGCGCCCGCCTCCGGCTGGAAACGCGTTGCCTTGAATTTGTCCAAATTCCGGAAGGGTTTCAGCGAATCCAAAGGCTTCGCCCCTAACATGGAAACGCCGCGTACGCCAGCAAACTCGGGGCCGTCCGCCTCGGGCGGCGGTGGCTCGGGTGCATTCTCCTTTGACAGCTCTTCCGCCTCCGGCAACGCCGGGGTATCTCCCGCAACCGCCGTCGCCCACTGAACGTCAAGCTTGCCCTGCTTGGGCGAATACAACGCAACCTGTACGCGAAAGCGCGCCGCGCCAGACGGAACGGCAAAGGTCTTGCCGACAATGCGCCAATCCGGCGAAGAGCCATTGAAGGAATGAATGCTCAAATAGTCGCCGATCTTCTTTCCGCTTTCGTTCTGAAACAACAATTGGACGCATCCTTGCATGTACCCCTGCTTGCCGCGCCGGATGTCGCTCCAACGAATCTTCGCCGCAACGGTCAAGTTGGTCGCTCCGGACGGAATGCCGTTGAACTGCTGCAAAATGACGCTTTCGCCCGGCTCGGATACCGCTAGCGTCAAATACCGTTTGCCGTCCTCGGTCTTTCCTCGAGCCAAACTGCCTTCCGATCCCGTCGAACGATGCCACATCTCCGGTTGCAAATCTCCATCCGCATCGACAAAGGTCGGATTTTTCAACAGCTGCGGCATTTCAACAGGCGGCGGGAGCGGTTTCTCCGGCTGAACCGGCTTTTTCTGCTGAGAAACTCCTTTTGCAGGCTTTGTCTCGGGCAGACGATCTGCCGAAAGCGGAACCTTGCGAAACTGCTCCGGTGTCATGAACGTGCATCCCTGCGACTTGAGATAGCCGATGATCTTCGCCAGCTCCGCACGCTGCTTACCACCCCAGGCATTCGGATGTCCCTGAAGGACAATGTACTGCAAATCCTTGCCGATTCGCTCGTACTCTTGTACCAAATGCGCGTAGTTCGGCTTGAAAATCGGAACCTCCAGATCGATGCGACGCTCCAGCAATCGACAACCCGACGGCAGGTTCGCCCATGGTCCGAAAAAACTGGAGGTAAACTCGGGATGCTCCGCAAGAACTTTTCCCGTATTGCCATCCGTCTGATTGAACGGACTGCCGAAGGTCGAAAAGGCAAAACCCAGCTTCTCGCGTGCCAATGCCTGCGCTTTCTCGAAATGCGCCTTCTGGTCTTCGTACGGAACTCGGCAGAACTCGCAGACGCGACGGCCATTCTGCTTGGGGAACTCCTGGTGCGTCAGCCCATGAAACCAAAACTCGTGTCCCTTCGCTCGTGTCGCACGAATCCAATCGAAGTACCCGGGTGTGCCTTTTTCCAGCGAATTGGCGATGATTCCGAAGGAGGCAGGCACTTCCAATCGATCCAATAACGCTACGACATCGATGAAATTTTGCGAAATGTCACGCCCCGCAGCCGGATTGGCTCCCTTTTGCGTTACATCATCCAATTTGAGCAAAATGACGGGCGCCGTCTTCCGAGCCTCTTGGGCGGAAGTCGTACCCGGAACAGAAACAGACGAAACCAAAAGTCCCGCAAGAACCGGACAAATCGAAGAAAAAACGCGTTTCATCTCGTACGGCAAAATCGATTAGTATAGAATGATCGTTGTGGAAACCGATTGGACAATCGGCCAAATCGCATCGCGCGCCGTATCGCCAAACCGGATTTCGTCAACCGTGTAGGAATTCGTCGTTGCACTGTTGTTGACGAACTGGATGCCGGTCAATCCCCAGTTGTCCGTCGTTTCCAAGACGGCAGACGGCTCGACTCCTTCATCCATCCCATTTGTCAAATCCGGATCGACCCACAGCGAGACCTTGTTGCCATCAACCGAAAAAGACACTTTGAACAGGAGAAAATGCTGATTCGTTCCGGGTGTTTTTCTAAGGTCGACGGAGCCGAGCTTGAGGTTGCTGTTCGCGGAAAAAGTAACCGTGACCGGAACCCCTGCTCTGTCTTGAAGCTGAATGGTGCCGGTCGCCTTCGTCTTGTTGGCGGCATAAAAGAATCCAATCCAAACCTCTCCTTCGGTCCGGCGAATCTCTGGTCCCAGTTTACGCCAGAGCCTGCGATAGAAAACCGCCTTGTTTCCAGTGGAACGGACACCGGTTTTATTCACGCTCCCCAATGAGATGGCGGAAGAGGCGTCTTTTGTGGAAATATATTCATGCCCCCAGGCGCCGGCCCAACCGACATCGCAAACCGGTTCCCCTCCCTGCAAGCCCGACAACGTGCCGACGACGCTTGTTTCGTAGTTGAAACCCTCGTAGGCCAATAGAGCCGCTTTTGCCGTAAACGACAAGAACACAAGGGCAAGGATAAAACTGAAACGAGACAAGGTTGCTTTCATGAGAAACAAGTGACGTGGTTCAAAAACATGGGACAAGTTTCGGCTTATCCGTCTCAGTATAGAATCGTTATTTCAATCAAGCAAGATAGATACCGGATGAAAGAATTTATTATTTTCAGAAAATTAATTTCTTACCCACTCCCCTCCCCCCTTCCGCCCCTCCGAAAACCAGATAACAAGCTCCAAACATCTCTTCTACTTGACGAATTGCGTCAATCTTACAATAATTGAATTATGATTCAAAATTGAATCAGGGTAAAACGACAGAATGACAATCGTTTCAGACAATACGCAAACCCGACGCCAACGGGAACATATTCGCCACAAACACGATATTTTGATGGCGGCAGAAGCTGTCTTTGTCGAAAAGGGATATAACGGCGCTACCATCGCCGATATCGCACAACGCTCCGAATTCTCCGTTGGTTCCATCTACAACTTCTTTAGCGGAAAGGCGGATCTCTGCCGTTCCGTTATGCTCCGGATCGCACAAGAACGCGTGGACGATGCACGCGCCTTGATACGGACCGGATTTCCCTCGGAAGAGGATGCCTTCCGTGCCATCATCCGCGCATGGATATCCCACCATGCCCGGCACGGAGCCTTCTTGCACATGATGATGGAACACATGCACACCCATCAGCAGAGACCTTCCGAAGAGGTGAAAAAACTATTGGACGAGTACAGGGATCTGATTCGAGCCTTCTTCGCAAAAGGAATTGAATCCGGATTCTTCCGCCCATGCACCGCCGATTGTCTGTTCATCGCATACGAGGGAATCTGCCACAGCTTCGTTTTTCAAATGGAACGCCAGCGTAAAAAATCGCTTGAAGAAACGGGAGAAGCGCTCCAAACGACGCTGATGACTTTGTTTGTCGTCGGGAAAGAATGATTTCGCTTACCGCTCGCCCGGAATTTTCGCATGGGCGAGAACACGCATAGCGGCCTCATACCCAGCCCGTATCGCATCGCCGGAACGGGAGAAATCCATCGTGGCAATGTCCCCGACAGGCGGTTCAATCAGCAAATCGGGCGGTGACAACGCCAACTGTTCGAGAATCAGACGATTCTCGGCCAGCCGCATCGCCCGCAAAATGACATCCATCATCCCAAGCGACGCCGGTTTCGATTCCGGCTTCTCCCGCCTTCCGGGTTTTCCGCCGCGCCACTTCCCGTCGTCGTCGGTTTTGCGATGCAGGGAGGAGAACCATCCGTTTTCCCGCAAAAATGCCGAAATGCGATTCTGCGCATGAATCAGCGTTTGCTCTACCTTGCTCACGACATCCGTTTGATACGGACAGGCAATTGTCGAATCGATGTTGACCGCAATCACATAATCGGCCCCCATGGCACGGACAACATCCATGGGAAGCGGATTGGAATACGCGCCGTCGATGAGAACGCGCCCTTTCGGCGTGACCGCCGGAACGAAAATGCCCGGGATGGCAAAGGAGGCCCGCAAGGCATCGAGAATGTACCCCGTATTCAGAACAACGGGACGCCCGTCGTTCAAATCGGTGGCAACCGCCGCAAACGGAATCGGCAATTCGGAAAACGACTCGACCGGGAGAAGCTTTCGCAAGGTCTGCATCGCCCGCTCGCCCGAAAACAAACCGCCGCGGTTGAGCTTGAACTCCAAAAACAGAGCCGCCGCCGTCTTCGGATTCATTCCGCCGGCCAATTCCTCGAATGCGTCCAGACGATCCTCGGCCCAAAGCGCAGCGGCTATCGCACCAATGCTGGAACCCGACAGACATGTAGGCTGAATGCCGCACTCTTTCAAGGCGCGTATGACGCCGATATGCGCCCACCCCCGTGCACCGCCACTGCCAAAGGCAATGCCGATTTTGGGTTTCTCCGGCGAGAACATGGAACGGAGCTGCTGTTTGATGGATGACATGTCGAAAATTTCCCTTTTGCCCACCTCAAAACAAAAATAAGAATGCAGATGGCTGACGAAAGCACCTTTCAAACCGATGGCGTGAATCGCGCCTCGTGCCATCCCCGGTCAAAGCATGGGCGGATTGAGAACGGCGGAAACCGGTCCGAACGTGCGGCGGTGCTCCTCACACGGGCCTAGCTTCCGAAGCGCTTCTAAATGGGCAGCCGTCGGATAGCCTTTGTGAACGGCAAAGCCATAGCCGGGAAACCGGGTTTCCATCTTCAAAAGATACCGATCTCGCGTAACTTTGGCAAGAATGCTCGCCGCAGCAATCAAAAAGGAACGCGAATCCCCTTTGACAATCGCTTCATGCGGAATCGGAATCCCTTTTACGGGAAGCCCGTCCACAAAGGCAAAGGACGGAAGCCCGCCCGGCAATGCTTCAAGCGCACGACGCATCGCAATGTGCGTTGCCCTTAGTATGTTGTAAAAGTCGATCTCTTTTGCCGTCGCGACCCCAACCGCCCAGCCAACCGAAGAATCGTGCGTCAATACCTCGAAAAACCGCTCCCGCTCCGCCTCCGTAAGCTTTTTGCTGTCATTCAATCCCGCAAGCTCGCCGTCATGCAATGCTCGCGCACGCTCCGGCGACATCGTGACCGCCCCGGCGACAACAGGTCCCGCCAAAGGTCCGCGCCCCGCTTCGTCAACCCCTGCCAATGACGCACCCGGTGCATTCGTCCAGTAGGCTTCTTCCCGCTCCAGCGGCGCGGTCGCAGGAAGGGGTTTCGCCTTCCCTGCACAGCCGCGGCGCGAAATCGCACCGGCAAACTCGACCGCAGTCCCCACAAATGCTTCGCCCGCTTTCCGCTTCACGTTTCCACCATATCCCAAAATCCGCTACCGGATAAACGACTCGAGCTCCGGCTCTTTTCCGATTTCCTTTACCAGAGCCTTCAACCCGTCCGCCGACTCTTTCGAACAGACCAGCGTCGCATCTTCCGTATGGACAACCACAAGATCCTGTATGCCCATCAATGCGATCAGGTGTCCTTCTTGGCTGTTGACGACCGTGTTGCCGGAGGCGACAAGCGAACGCACCAACCCGTGAATGGCATTCCCGTCCGGATCTTTCTTGAAATGCGTCCCCGCACAGACCCAAGTTCCGACATCGTCCCAACCAAAGTCGCCCCGGATTCCAACGAGATTGGAGGCCTTTTCCATAACGGCGTAATCGACCGAAATCTTCTCCAGCCCGCCATACCACTTCTCCAACGTCCCTTCAAAGGACGCCGTCCCGAAAAGCGGCACCAGTTTCTCCGACAACGCATCCAACGCCGGACAAAACTTGGAAAGGGCTTCGCGAAAACGACGAACCTGCCAGACAAACATGCCGGAATTCCACCAATAATTGCCGGACTCCAAGTAGGTGGCGGCTGTTCCGAGATTCGGCTTCTCCACAAAACGCTCCACCGTGCGGAAGCCCTTCGGCAAATCGTTTCCGCGAAGGACGCCGCGAACCTTGACGTAGCCGTATCCGGTAGCCGCATACGTCGGCTTGATGCCAATGACGCTCAAGACAGGACGCCGGGCAACCATCTCAAGCGCATTGCCAAGCGTCTTCCGGAACGCGGGAGCATCGGCAATCAAATGATCCGCCGTCAAGATGCACATGCAGGCGTCCTCCCCGCCCTTCGATTGCACCCACGCCGTCGCCAAGGCACAAGCGGCCGCCGTATCACGCCCCTGCGGTTCGCCTAAAATGTTCTCCTTCGGAAGATGGGGGAGCGCTTCACTTGTCGCTTGGACCAAATCGCGATTCGTCACAACCAAAATCCGTTCCAACGGAATCAGCCCTTCCAACCGATCGACGGCATGGCGAATCAAGGGCTTTCCTCCAAAAAGGGAAACAAACTGCTTGGGGCGGGATACGCGGCCGACAGGCCAAAAACGTTCGCCGCGACCACCGGCTAAGATAACTGCGTAGGATTCCATAACTGTAGCGTTGTGCAAGGCTCTCCCTCGCGATCAGGTAGAAGTAGATGGAGAAGTCGTTGTTGGCGAACCAACGGAATGGGCTTCTTGTGCGAAGAAGGACGTCGGAATCGAGGGGTCGGCTGCCTTTCCGCGCCAACGCCTGTGCGCCCAAAGATACTGCTCCGGATGCCGGAGGATGAAGCGCTCCGTAATGTCGCAAATGCGTTGCGTAATCGCGCGGATGTCCGCTTCCCGATCGCCCGTAGGTTCAATCGAAAGCGGTTCCGATGCCGCCATCTCGAACTGCATCGGCCCCGTCCGGAAACAGACGCCAAATACAATGGGAACGCCCGTAGCCAAATGCATGCGGGCCGGAGAGGTGACCGTTTGGGCCGGTCGCCCGAAAAAGGATACCTCGACGCCATTGCTGGCCGCATGCTGGTCGCAAATCAAACCCAAAAATTTGCCCGAACGAAGAGGCCGCAAAAGCGCCAGCCGGTCCCGACTGTGCTTGGCGACAATCTCAATCCGCCGACGCGGATTCCGCTTGGCGAGAAAACGTTGCGCAAAAGGATTGTCCAACGTGCGGGCAACGGCGACAAGCGGCTTCGAAAACGAAATGAGGTGCCCGCTGATTTCCCAATTGCCAAGATGCGCAGAGGCGAAAATGACCGGTTGACCAGCTTTGTCGATGAGCGCTTGCGTGGCCGGCGGCAACGAAAAGGTCACATGCTCGTTTACCGTGTCGGGCGTCAAAACCTTCATCGCTTTCAGAGATTCCACCGAAAGCATCGCAAAACTCTCGAAGGAAGCACGGGCAATCCGGACGGCTTCCGCAGGATCTGTCGTAATGCCGGACAGCATTACGTTCCGAATCGCCGTACGACGCCGCTTCCGAAGCAAATGCCACGATAACCGCCCGATGCCGCGAGCGGCAGAAAGCGCCGCCCGTACAGGCAACGCATCGACAAGAGCCGTTGCCGCCCGCATCGGAAGATATTCCAGGTAATCAAGCAGAAGAATGCGCATCGCCTGAAAACGAAAAGAGAAAAACGCCAAAAACCGGCAATCCGGTTACGGAGCCGTTTTCACGGCGTCCAGACGGGTCAGCTTGACGTTTTCTTCCTTCCGCCGCATGGAGAGAGGAATCGTCACCGTTTCGGAACGGACACCGTCAGGCCAAAGAGCATACAGACTGACGCGACCATAGCGAACGGGAAAACGGGCCTCGCCCAAGGTCGGCGCGTCTTTCCAACGGAAGGCCGCACGGCCTTCCCCGCGATAACGGATCTTCGCTCCGCCGGGATCCGTTTGGACATTAATCTGCGTCGTACATCCCGCTAGACAACAAGTCGCCGCGAGAAAAAGAAACGATAAGGTACGGACTTTCATGAAAAATCGAAAATGCGAGAAAACCGGCGGCGAAACAGACGACTTCGCCGCCGGTGTTGATAGATCGTTACGGAGTTATTCGTCCGCAATCCCAAAGTGATTGGCGATCAACTCCTCAATTTCGGCAAGCGCCAAATCGGCGTCGTCTCCCGTTGCCGTGAAGGTCAGAACGGTTCCGACAGGCGCCTCGAGCGTCATGAGGGCCAAAACACTTTTGCCGGAAACGGAATTGCCGGCATTTTCCACCTTGATGTCGCTGTTATATTTTTGACAGACAACGGCAAGTGCAGTCGCCGGGCGAATGTGCATTCCGTACTTGTTGATGAGCGTAAGCTCTTTGACGATGGTCACGGGGCGAAACTCCTGATTGACTTATTTGCGAACTTCCTGACGCTTCTGCGCAGCACGACGGAGCTTGGCGTCCGCCGTGGCGAACAACTCGCGAAGAGCGCCAATGGCATCGCTCCCCTTGGCACCGGCTTCGACATTGGTCGCCTGACCGCCCTGGGCAGTCATCGAAACACTGTATTGATTGGCTTCGCCATCGAAAACAATGTGGACATATTCGATCGCCGGATAAGTCTCGACCAACTTTGCGGCCATTTCGCGCGCTTGGACTTGTACAGAATCGTTCAAGGTGATATGGCGTACGGTAATATCAATCGGCATAAGTAGCCTCCTTTTGTTGGAATTAGGCAACCGGAAGTCGGTTGCGTGAAATTACATGGTGAAATCATCGGTCAGATAGCGGCTTCTGACGCCCGGGTTGCTAATCAAATCGTCGACCTTCCCCTCGGCGTAGACCACCCCGTCAAATAGCATATACGCTCTGTCGACAATGCGCAAGGTCTCTCTTGCATTGTGGTCGGTGATCAGAATGCCGAAGCCATCGGCACGAAGCTGCTCGACAACTTCCTGAATCTCATGAACCGCTACAGGGTCGACGCCCGCAAACGGCTCGTCCAACATGAGAATCTTGGGGTCGCGAACCAGCGCACGGGCAATCTCCAATTTGCGACGCTCGCCGCCGGAAAGCGTGAGCGCATCCTGCTTGCGGACTTTCGCCAAGTCAAACCGCTCCAAAAGCTGCTCCAGCCGCGTGCGGCGCTCTTTGCGGGAAAGGCGCGTCGTCTCCAAAATCGCCTGAATGTTCTTTTCAACCGAAAGCTTGCGGAAAATGGACGGCTCCTGCGCCAAATAGCCTAAGCCGGCACGCGCACGCTTGTAGACCGGAAAATGCGTGACGTCTTCTCCGTCAAACCAAATGCGGCCGCTGTCCGGATGAACCAAACCAAGCAACATGTAGAAAGAGGTGGTCTTGCCGGCCCCATTCGGTCCCAAAAGCCCGACAATCTCCCCTTTGTCAATGTAAATGGAAACGCCTTTGACAACCGTCCGCCCTTTGTAACTCTTGACAAGGTTAGCCGATTCCAAAGTGTGGCGAGTCGGAATGACCGCTTCTGATTCTGTTTCGTTCTTGGTTGGCATCTTCAGCAAAAACTCCTAGCGCCGTTCGGAACCGAGATCTTTCTTGGCTTCGTCCGTATGAGCCTCGACCCTAACGCCATTCATGACTTGAACGCGTTTGTCGTTGAGCCAAATGCAGATCTGCTCTCCGGCAATCTTCTGCTCCCCTTTCATGACAACGGGAGACTCTTGAAGCAGGACACGCCCGTCTTCACGCGTAAAGATAGCATGTCCGCAACGCGCACGCAAATCCTCGCGCGTCATATCCACGTTTCCAATGCAATCGACACGCTGGACATCGTTCGTCCCTTCAAACCGGATAATCATGCGGTTCGCCTTGAGGATGAATTCCGGATCGGTCACAACAACCTGCTCCGTCGAACCGGGCGTCGATTCGAAAATGGCCAGCCAAGAGTTGTAGTCGAACTCCATCGCGCTCGCCGTAATGACGGTCGTGCCTTTTCCAAGCGAGCCTTTTCCAAGCTGGAAAGGTTCGCCGGCCGCAAGACCATGGGTCGCAAAGACAAGAACGGAAAGGGTCGTTATAAATGCTTTTTTCATTTGGTTTCCAAAGCGCTTTCTTCTTCTAAAGGTTCTACAATACTGCCGCCGCGTCGAATGCGCAATACGACTTTTTTGCCAAGCCGTGCGACAGAGACCGAACTATTGATGGTTAAATCTTCGCCTTCCAATGTGATACCTCGCGATTCGGCCGCAAAAACAACGGGACCTTCGCAAAAGACCATCTCCGTTTTGGGATCGCAACGCGCATCGCCGGCAACGGCTTCCGCAATTTTGTTGCCTTTGGAATCATAGGAGGTGAGCGTGATCTTCCCTTCCGCATGAATCACGCCATTCGTGTCAATCGAGGCCCGCTCGGCAAAAAGCGTGTCCTTGACAAGCCCATTGGAATGCTTGTGAATGGGAAAACGGAGATTCGTGACAATTTGACCGGACAACCCGACGGGAAACGTTTGGCTTTGCGCAAGAGCCTCGCCCGACGGCAGCAAGAACATCGCTATCGCCAGAAAAAGGCTTTCCGTATGGATCTTTTTTCTTGTTCGTATCATCTCGTTTCTAGTGCAAATGCAAAAGAGGCTTCGCAAACAACGGACGGTTCCGCCGGAAGCAATCCGTCACAAGAGCGGCTTCGCTCCTTTCCTGAAAATAAGCTCCTCGCGGCTTTCGGGAACCCTGCGGGAAATCTCCGCCAGTGCCGTTACTTGCTTCCAAAGCGGCTCGACTTGGTCGAATGGAATGCTGTTGGCACCGTCGGATAGGGCTTGCGCAGGATTTTCATGGGTCTCGAAAAAGAGCCCGTCGCACGCCCCCGTGGCAACGGCCGCCCGCGCCAACGCCGGAACCCAACAGGAATCGCCGCCCGTTCCCGTCCCCAATGCTCCCGGACGCTGCACGCTGTGCGTTGCGTCAAAAATGACCGGATAGCCAAGCGAACGCAGAATCATCAAATTGCGAAAGTCGACAACCAAATTGTGATAGCCGAAACTTTCCCCGCGCTCCGTGAGAAGAATGCGGCGGTTGCCCGTGCTCTCGATCTTGCCGATAACCTGCGCCATGTCCTCGGCCGCCATGCTCTGCATCTTCTTGACGTTGATGATGGCACCGGTCTCTCCCGCCGCAAGCAACAAATCCGTCTGGCGACAGAGAAACGCCGGTATCTGGACAATGTCGGCAACCTTTGCAACCGCTTCCGCCTGATGCGGCTCATGGATGTCCGTTACAATCGGACACCCGAACCGCTCCCGAACTTCTTCCAAAACGGATAGCCCTTTGCGTAGCCCGGGTCCGCGATAGCTCTGAATCGAAGAACGATTCGCCTTGTCAAAGGACGCCTTGAAAACAAACGGAATCCCAAGCTGAAGCGAAAGCGCCGACAGCTTCTTGGCCAATCCTAGGCAATGGGCGCGACTCTCGATGACACACGGCCCCGCCATCAGACCAAGCGGCGATCCGGCTCCGAAAGATACCGATCCGTCATCGGTCGCAACCGTCGCCGGAACGACCGCAGATGCCGCCTTTTCTGCCTTCGGGCACGAAGCTTTCTCCTGTTTCTCTATCGCTTTCTTCATGCAAAACCTCTACGATCGCTGCTTGATGATCTCCTCAATGACGGCAATGTCCTCGGGACGATCGACACCAATGCCGACTTCGTTCGTCCGAACAACGCCGATGCGAGCCCCCATCCATAACGCCCGAAGCTGCTCCAGTCCTTCGCATTTCTCCAAGTCGCACGGCTTCTCGGCAACCATCTTGGCCAAAAACGCACCGCGATACCCGTAAATGCCAATGTGCCGCTGATACAAACCCGATTTCAAATCCTGCTCCCCATCGCGACGGCACGGAATCGGCAGTCGCGAAAAATACAGGGCGCGATCATACCGATCCATCACGACTTGTACAATCGTCCGGGCGGCAAGCTCTTCCATCGTGCGAATCGGCGCACACGCCGTCGCCATCTCACAACTCGAATCCGTCAACAGCTTTTCGGCAATCGCGTCAACGAGTTCCGGATTGATGAGCGGCTCGTCTCCTTGAATGTTGATGACCAGATCGTCGGGACCGGCCTGCGCGGCAACGGCGACACGATCCGTTCCCGATGGCAAATCGGACGGCGTCATGACGGCACGGACTCCCGTGCCTTCCAACGCTTTGGCAATGCGAACGTCATCCGTGGCAACCAAAACTTCATCGAGACGCTTGGCACGCTTGCAAGCTTCCGCAACCCAACGGACCAAAGGCTTTCCCGAAATCAACGCCAGACTCTTTCCGGGAAAACGGGTCGAACCCCAACGGGAAGGAATAACTCCAATAATACGCATGACGAAATCCTATTTTGATGGATCGGTTGAGACGGCTTCCGATTCGCCGGAAACGCCGCTTGACGAAGAAGTCTGCACCTCGGCGGACGCCTTTACAGGTGTCTCCGCGGCTGGTTTATCCGCAGGCGTCTCGGCAGGCACCTTCGCGGGCATCTCCGCAGGCGCCTTCACAGATGTCTCCGCGCCCCCCTTCTCCTCTACCGGATCCTCGGAAGCCTGATCTCCTCCGGAAAGCGATTCGCAAGAAGAAGGAGACGCTTCTTTTTCCGGTTCAGAAACGGAATTGTCTTGTTTTTCTACCGTCGAATCGGATGGCGCACCCGATTGATCGAACCAGGAATCGCCGAGAGGAGTCTGCCAAATGTTATGCAACAGGAAAACCGGATGGTTCGAAACACGACCGTCTTCCGAGAGCGTGGATACGCCGGCAACCGAAAGATTGTTGACAATCAGAACCGGTGTGGCCCAAACGGATTCGCCGCGAAAATAGCTCTCGTCCAATGCCACATTGATCATCTTCGGATTGTGCGGCTTCAAACATACGACGCGCCGCTCCCACGAAACCCCCGGAAGCGTCAATGTCCCCCGTTCGGTCGAAATCGTCACAACCGCATCTTTCAGGAAAAACCGGAGCGTCCCCATTCGAGAGGATGCTTCCCGGAAATAGTCCAATACGGACGCGGTAAGCTTGTCGGGATGCGTTGTGTCGAAAACACCAGGGAAAAGCCCGTTCTCTTCCGTGAAACAAATCCTCGCTCCTTCGGCATTCAAAATCGATCCATGCGGGCGAAGCGACAACTTTGCCCGCTCCGCCGTGAAAAACGGTTCCCCCGCCTTCCCTGCATCCGACTTGCCAATCGTGACGTCGCGAAGATAAAAGGTCGACAAAGGAGAATAGACAATCGAACGAATGGTCACCGGGCTCCCAATCGCAGCCGACATCCGCTTTTCAACGTAAACGAGGCCGGTACGCCCTCGAAAGCCAAAAAAGATGCCGCAAAACAAAGCCGCAAAAAGGAGCAATAGCTTGAAAAAGGTGCTGTGAAAAAATCGCCGCATGCCATAGATTCCTCTGAATGTGGATTCTGCCATAAAACCGCACTGCGTTCAAGTTCGTCTGCCATCTTTCAAATCCGTCATTCACGCCGCCAACCGCCTCCGCGACGGCTCAATGCTTCCGACGCGTGCCATGGCGTATCTCGATGCATGCCGCAACCGATTTCTGAAACAAGCAGGAACAGAAAGCCGCCGGACGCCTCGCTCGGACGAAAAAAATGACTTTTCCACCCCGCAAAACGCCAAAAATGCCTCGTATCTACGTTCCTCTCCCCTTCTGTTCCGTCCGCTCGCCTTCTGTTTGCATTTGACCGTCGTACGCATGCCAAACGGTCCATCCTGCTTGGGGACAGCCGGACTTCGTCAGTTGGATGGATCACTGTATTCAGAAGCAAAACGATTTCCACGCCTATGCAGACGTTCGGAGCAGACTTGCAAGGGTCTCAAGGATAATCCCGTTCTTGTTCAACCGGCTAGGGACGATAAAGGAAGAAAATATCTATTTCTCTGCCGATAGGACGGCGAATTTTCCATTGAGGTAGAGACACTGCGCATGTTTGAAACCGGCTTCCTTTAGCCAGACGATTTCTTGGGCGACAGTACATTCGCGGTCAAGTTTTTTGCGCTCGCGCCATCGTTCGTACTCCTTCTCCGAAATACCCGCATTCTTCATCCATTCGATCCAATACGATTCGATTTTTCTGTCCGACTCTTCGTTTCCGGAACAGAATTGGTCGTAATTCACAAATGTTCCGCCTTCGGAAAGTGTCGTAAAAATCATCCGGAAAAGGCTTCTCTTCCGCTCGTGTTCCAAGTGATGGATGGAGAGCGCCGAAAGAACCAAATCCGGCATTCCTTCCGGCAGTTTTTGGGAATAATCGGCGATTTCGTATTGGATGGAAGGAATCTTTTCAAACCGTTTTTTCGCAATGGCAAGCATTTCTTCCGCTAAATCCACTAGAACATAGTGCGCTTCCGGAAAATACGAAAGCCAGAATGACGGAAGCAATCCGGTTCCGCTGCCCAAGTCAAAGATGAGCGCCGGTCTTTTGTTCAGGGATTTCGCCGCGAAGTCCGTCACGGAACCATAATACTCTTCGAAACACGGAATAAATTTCTTTCGGTTTTCATCGTATTCTTTTGCAATGAGATTGAACGAGCTTTGAATGTCCATGGTCTTGATTTTTCCGACGTTCCGTTTTTCGAGATTCCATTCTACACCGGATTGTTTGCCGCGCAATCCGTTTTTGCGGCAAAACCGGAACGGATTTTCCGGTCGCCGATCCTTGGGATTGGTTGACCGATCAGGCCGGAGGTCGGCAAACCGTCCTTTGTTCTACCGGAAAAGCCCCCGACGATTGCGGATTACCGGTATTCCAGAGAAAACACCAGCCCAAGACTGCGGGAAGCCATAAAAGTCGGTCCAAACTGCTGTGCAGATGCCAGGAAAAATCATCGGCCGTGCTGAGTCCGTAAATTCCCGCAAACGACAATAGACAGAAAGCAATGAAACAGAGAAAGACCGAATCGGAGGAAGTCAGCCTCGTCCGAGCTCCAACCAGCCGCATGAAATAGCCTGTTGCCAAAAGAGGATAGAAGAATGCCGTCTCCCACGGACGTGCAAACATCTCCCCCGCCATTGCTTTTCCGGCAAGGAGACATTTCTGCAAGTCCGGCGTCCAAATGGGCGCGTAGTCGAAAAGTCTCGCCCCTGAAATGCGGCTGCCGAAGAACCAAATCGCCGGAAGCAAAGCCCCAAGCACGAGCCCCCGAAAGGAGGCCGACTTTTTCCCGCGACAAATGCGCATGCTCAGCCAGAGAAACAAAAAGAAAAGTGCCCCTTCGTTTTTGAACCATCCCGCTGCTCCGGCAAAGAACCATCCAGACCAATCGTCGCTCCCGTTGCGAACTGCTTCCCATCCCGCAAGAAGGCAAAGAGCCATGAAAGGTTCTGCATAGCAATTGGTTGCAATGGCCAGAGTGGTCGGACAGAGAAAGAAGGCCGATACGAGGCATTGCTTCCCGATAGAACCGCTCGCGTGCAAAAGAAGCCGGTAGAGAAGCACACCCATGGCAAATACCGATAAAAGCTGCGGCAGGCGTTCCGCACATCCGCCCGAAAAGCCAAACATGGAAAGCAGAAGCATAGCAAGTCCCGGCGGATAGGCTGGTTCCAAAAAGCGATAGGCGCTATCCGTGAACAAGTCGCGAGGAATCCCGCCCAGACGATAATAGAGCGCCGCACGACCTCCAAAAACGCCTAGGCCATTGGGAGCCGTAAAATCATGCGACAGGCACAGCCACGCGAGAAAACCGACGTATAGGAACACGAACGCCGACAAGCGGACAGAAAGGTGAACCGGCTTCGAACTCGCCTGATTCCGCCGTCGCACAAATCGAATCCAAAACAAAAACAGGAAAATCGAAAAGACCAACATCGCAAGCGACCAAGCCCGGATCGGGACGCCGGCAAGCAAGAGCACCCCCGTCCCTATCGTCAGCAAGAGATGGGCAACCAGCATCCCTGTCCATTCCTTCCATAGGAACAATCCCGCGATGGCCGGTAGAAGAACGCAAACAAGCCCCGTTATTTCATGCGCCACAGATACGCGACGGCCGGCAAGATCCGCGGCATCCGGACGGCTCGACTCGGGATGCACCCATAAGCTCCATCCGTATTCACTGTAAACGCAATCATATCTCGGAATTCCGTTTTCATCCGGCTCCGGCTCGAATGCAAAACGCGGAGCATATACCGCCAACGCCTTTCCAATCTGCTCCTTCGGTCCATACCGGACGGGAGCAGGACATTGATGCCAGAAGAGCATGAGGTGCGAAAAGCGAAGCGCCGAACCTTTCTGTTTCTCCTCCCTCGTCAGAATATGCACGGATGTGCCAGGGGACAAGTGCTCATCCGCCATCTCATGGATAACGTTCAACTTGTAGCTGGCATGGGCAAACCCTTTTTCACGCAACATCGAATATCCCCATTTCGCACCTTCAACCCACTCGCGAAATGCGTCGAAATGAAGCGCCAACGTACAGACGGCCAGTACTGCATACAGCCAGGAACGGGCCCTTCCGGAAAATCGAACTGTTTGAATTGTTTCCTTAATCCCCATTTTTGCGGTTTTCAATCGTTTTTGTTTCGTTGTTTACAGCCATCACGGCGTGAGGACAAGGTTGCGGAGAACAAGCGTTTCCGGTTTGCGGTTTTCGGGTAGCACGCGCAAATAGCGAATGGGTGCGGTCAAGTGAATGCGACAGGTGCCGTTTTTGGCGGAAAAGACACCTGCACGCGTCCATATCGTCCCGTTCGCGGAGGTTTCTACGCGGGCCGTTTTCAGAATACCCTCTCCAGAGAGCGTTCCGGAATGCACAACGACGGTTCCTTTGACGGGAACGGAAAAGTCGATCATCCACCAATCGCCTGTCTTTACGGGTTGCGCGGATTTGTAGCAGGTGTTGTCCAGACCGTCTGCCGCATACGCCGGTCCATGCGCCGCATCCTCGCCCGGAACGCTGGCGGTGCAGACCCGCGCCTCCGGCAGTTGTGCCGGAAGTGCCGCCCCGGTAGCCGTAGAAACACCGACTTTGCGGGGGACGGGACGCCCACCCAGCGTCTTGCTGAACATCCATTCCCAGACCGAATCCTCTCGCCAAGCCTTTTCCCACGAATTGTGACCGGATTCCGGATACATCGAAACACGGCACTCTCCTCCCGCCTCGCGCACCGCCTTGATGTTGTCGCTTGCGTTCTTCTTCCGCATGTCGCGATATTCCTCTTCTCCTTCGCCACACAGAAACCAGCAGTTGGGCGGAGGTGTCGGTACGTCCCACGCCCGTACCATGTACTCGGCGGGAACGCCTGCGGCAAAACGCCCGGGATAGAGCCAGAGCAATCGATGCGTCGCCATCCCGCCGAAGGACAGCCCCGTCACGTACAGCCGGTTCGTGTCGACCGGCGGATTGTCCAGCGAACGGATGACGGCATAGAGCGCATCGCACGTCAGATCCGACTGTCGGCCCGGACTACCAGGTATTCCCGCTCCGAAATTGGCGCCTTTCGGATGCATGGGAGCGAACAAATAACAGGGATGGCGGCGCTGGAAGTCCGGGCTCGTCACCTTCTCGAACACAAGCGGCTGGCGGAACTGATCGACGAGATTCGTGCCGTGCTCGCCATTGCCGCCAAAGTAAAGCACGAGCGGAACCGGTTCCCGACCCGGTTTCGGCTTGTACAGGAGATACGGAATCGAATTGGTCGGAAAACATGGTTCGTAATTCAACAGCACCCCGTCTTCCTTCTCCCGTCGTTGGAAATATCCGGCGGTAAGTCCGTATTTGGACATCAGCTTTTGGAGCTCCGGCGTTTCGGGATACGGAAGCAGACGCCCGAGATAGCCGTTTCCAAGTAGCGCATACTTTCGCGCCTTTTCCGCAAGGCGTCGTTCGATCGCCTTCCGCGAAATCTCCATTTCCATGGCAACCTTTTTGTCCGACTCCGAATCCATCGTCCAAGGGGTCTCCTTGGCAACCTCTTTCTCTTCTTTCTTTTTCTCTTCCGCCGCCTTTTCGCGTAATGCGTCCCGCAGGGCAATGCCGATGGCCGTCTTGAACACCGGCTTTTTCTCGACCATCGGAAGCAAGACCTTCGGTTCTCGGGCACAAGCCTCCATGTACGCCTTGTGCCCGCCCGAATTCTTGTCCATCCGGTAGGCAATGTAGACGATTTCCGAAATCTCTTCCGGCGACAAATGGATCAGACCGGTGTTTTCTGTCGTATAGACGGCTTCCTCGCTCCGCTTTTTCCAAACGTCCGTGATGTGCCGGTTCAGCTTCATCGACTCGGTTTCCGGCAAATTCGGAACAGGATAATCGACATGGAATACGCATTCATCCATGACTCGATAGACGCGATTCGAGAAAACGGATTCCAAATGATATTTCCGCATGAACTCAGGCTCGGAGAGCGTCATTGCGTCATCGTATTCTGGAGAATCCCTCTCCCATTCGAAAAAAAAGTCCCGAAAGTATTCCTTTAGATATGATTGCTGTTTCTGAATAAATACGATACGAGAAAGATCTCCGGAACGAAGGGATGGGCAGTAATCCGGAGCCCGGTTTGGACTTCCTTTTGCAAGAGGGGCAGGACTGCTGACAACCGACGCGGAAAGTTGTGAACGAACCTTAAACTTACTATCGTAAAGATAAAGAACACTGTTCGGCGAAAACCCTTCCATCCCCTTCAGACTCGTAATATATCGAACCACCGAAAAATTAAGGACATGTAAAAGAGAATCGCTTATATTCCCTTCATCCCGCCAAAACTCATCTCTTCTGCTGTGAATAATCGCAATATCCGAATCCGCTATATGTTTAAGCAGAACATCAATTATATGTTTATTTCTGTCTTTCCTATACTCCATAAATTGGTCGTTTTCGACGATATCGAAGGTGTCAAAACGAAATTCGGCAGAATGTACAAGTTGTACCAAAAAGACAAGCACAAAAATCGTTTTCATTGATTACCCTCCCTGTTGCATCCCCCAAATACACGTGCGGGTGCTACATATTACGGATTTGACGAATAATAGACAAACACCGGTTCGCCATCAATACAATAAGTCATAGTTTTCCCAAGATATGTACAATCGTAGTTTGCGAAAGTAAACGCATCGGATTCGGTGCGTTTACTTTTGCAAACTACGAGGCGTATTCTAGCAGCTCCATTCGATTTCCGCGTTTGTTTTTTGCAAATGCTTTTGGTATGCTGAAAGACTGAATCTAATCGTATTCGCCTAGGCTTGTTGCTAGCTTGACGCAACATTGCGCAAGACACGACAATGGTTCAAATTGCGTTCTCACGTACGTCGAATGCTGCTTGTTGCACTCGTTTGAGCCATTCCTTTTCCCCATACCGGAAAGGTGTCCCAAATTCGCTCGTCGGAATCGGCACATTCAGGAGTATCAGCATGCTCGACAGCGAAACGCCTTCCACGGAATGCGTCATACGGAAAAAACATGTTACCATTTGCCACCGGAACAACCGTTTACGACGTTTACGAAGAAACATACGATCCGAATATCGTGGAATTGCCTCGTATTGAATCGCAATCCGTTTATCGACTCCACCATCCCAGCACGGGATTCCTTCATGACTTTCTACGGAATGAAACCTTCCATGCAGACCTCTACATGCCTTCGATTCTTCCTGTTCCTTCTTTTGGCACAATCCGTTGATGCCGGAAACTTTCCCATCCCTCAGACATCGTTCGGCTCGCTCCGTTTCGAGGCCGAAAAGACATCCGACGACTCACACGGCCATGTCGCGGCTTTTGTCCGGAACCGCTTTCCGGATGATCGCTACTGGGCCGAACCGGAGTTTCCGGACGGAAATCGGTTCGCTACCCGCGGAAACGACGCTTCCCATGGTACACATCGCTTCGAATGGACATACGTGCAAGCCAAAGAAGCCGCTTCGGATCAGACTCTCTATGATGTCCGTGTCCGCGTCAAAATCTCGGACAAGGGACGGTACGATCTCTCGTTTCGGTTGGACGGGAATACCCCGCTCCATGTCTCCGCCGATGCCCGTAACGGCGATTGGCAATGGGTGACGCTCGGCAGCATCGAACTGCCCGCCGGCGAACACCGGTTCGCTCTAGAAATCAAAACAACCAAAAGCGCGGTTCGTGTCGATGCCCTTGAGTTGCTCCCCGTTGCCGATCTTTTCGGCATTTTGAAGTTATCCCCAAAACCGATATTCCAAAACGAGGCAAAAACCGCTTTTTTTATCGAAGCGGACGAGGTGACGCTTACGCTCGGAACCCCGTCCGCTCGACCGGTTAAAACTACGGCCTTTCTCCAAAATGACGACCAAGACGGTCCTGTCATCCAAACGTGGAATCCGCTTCCGGATTCAATCGCCATTTCCGGACGCGGCTTCCACCGCCTCTCAATTCTCGTGCCGGAAGCAAAGGGAACCATTGCCACCAATCAATACGATTTTGCCCTCTTGGGACCTCCCCTGCCCGCTGAAACCCTGCGCCGCTCCATCTTCGGCCTTTGGAATGTCCATGGCCCGATCGAACTCTTGCCCGCCGTCGGCGCACACTGGAATCGCCGAATGGTTTCGCTTCGAAATGTTACAGCCGCCGAAGCCGATCCGACCCTTCCGCGCCCCAAACAGCCCTATCTCGAAACCATTCCCGGCGTCGACTCTGTCGGTGTTTTCTCATTCGGCCTCCCCGCTTGGACGCTCGGTCCAAAAGGCGAGGGAATGAAGGCTCCGTCTTTCATGCCCGCTACCAACTGGACTTGCGTCGCAAATGCCGCCGCAGCCTTCGTTTCCCTGCAGGCAAAATCCGGGCGCCTCTTGCCACGGCATCTGTCTCTCTACAACGAACCACTCGCTCACTGGCGCGGCTCCCACGCCGAACTTGTCGATTGCTTCCGCGCAATCCGTAGCGGTGTACATTCCGTCAATCCCGACTTCCTGATCGGAGGTCCGGGACTCTACTCCGTCCGAATCGGCGATCTCGAATCGCTCGCATCCGCCGGACTCTTGGAACTGCTCGACTTTGTCGATCTGCACGCCTATGTCGGCGGAACGCCGCCGGAAGCGGAATTTCGCGAAAACCTGATCGCCCTTCGAAAATGGCTCGAAGCCAAGGGCTATGCACATCTGCCGGTCTTCTTGACTGAATTCGGATGGACGCGTGCCGACGGCACTTGGCAGCCGTCCGTCCCGCCTGACGATCAGGCCTCGTATGTCACCCGCTCTCTCGCCATCGCTTGGGCCGAAAAAATCGACGGGCTCGTTTACTTTGCTCTCCAATTTAAAACGGATAACCGCGGAGAAGCGGGTTTCTCCCTCTTGACGCAAGACGGCGCTCCGACACCGGCCCTTACGGCCTTCTCCGCTATTGCCAAATTCCTGGCGGCCGCAAAGCCATTCGGCTTCTTTGAAATTGCACCTGAGACATACGCCGCTATCGGAACCGATCAAGATAATCGCCTCCTTCTCGTCTGCTGGAACAAGTGCGGAACACAATCGATCCAACTCCCCTCCACCCCTCTTTCCGTCCGAAATCGCGACGGAGCCCCCCTCCCCGTTTCCAAATGCCTGCACATTTCTCCCTCTCCTATTCTGGTCACACTCCCCGCATCCGCCAACGGCCCGATTCTGGCTCCCTTGCATTCGTTCACGGACGTTGCTTCCCTCCGCTCTACCCGCTACAATGGCAGCCCGCTCCATCTCATCGCCCTCCCGAATTCGGTTAAGGCGCCCAAACCCGGAAACTACCTTGCACTCCATTCCGATGCTTCTGGAAACGATTGTCTGATTCCCGTTTCCTTCTTGCAGCCGCTTCAAATCCTGCGCGTGACTCCAGATTGGCCGAGCGGCTCCCAAACACCCCGGTTGCGCGTTCTTGTGAAATCAAACATCTCCGAAGGAGAAACGCCGGCCGAACTTGCTTTTGGCAATCGAGTCGTTTCTTTCATCCTTCCGCCAAACGGTCTCAGATCCGTTGCCTTTCCAATCCGAAATGCCGTTCCGGCTCGGCGTCGGCAAGATACGGTTTCTCTCCGTTCAAAACATGGACAAATCGAAGAAACCATCGATTGGACTCCGGTTTCGGCTCTTCAACTGAATGAACGCGAAACCTCTGAAGCCATGCGCGCGCCAAAGGCGGAATTCACCGATTGGCTCCCCTTGGGAACGCTTGAAAACCCTACCGACGCCCCCGTTCCAACGGAAATTCCAACAAGGGCGACGACCGACCTGCGTGGCTTTTTCGCCGCCTTCACCACCCCCGAAGCACTGATCCTGTCAATCGATGTCCTCGATGAGGAACATGTCCAGACCGCCCTCCCGAAAGAACCGCAGCGGGCGTGGGCGAGCGACTCAATCCAATTCGCCATCGATCTGGATTACGGAAAGGCCTGGGAAGCCGGTTTCGCCGGTGATGGTGCAAGCGATTCTCTCGGCGGACACCGCGTCTTCGAATGGACCGCCGCAGCCGATGGCACCCATGCCGCCGTTTTTCTGCATAGCTCCCGAACCCCCGGACTCCCTGCAAATTCGGTGCGTCCCGATATCTCCTGCTCTTTTTCCCGTATTGACAATCGTTCTTCGTATACCATTAAAATCCCATGGAAAGAGGTCGGCTTGAGCTCTCCGCCACCCTCTCCCGTCCTCGGCTTTTCGCTACTCGTAAACGATATCGACCCCTCTCGCAACGTTCAACGACACGGCATCCGCCTCTTCGACGGCATTGCAACCGAAAAGTCCCCCCAAAAATACGGTCCTCTCTTTATCCGCTAATTCCCCGCGCTCCCGCCTTGGTGCGGCGCGTGGCTTGTCATCCCCCACCGCCGCCCGCGGGACATCCCGCCCTCGGACGGCGTGCCTCTGCCTGTCGGGACTCCCGATCTCGTGGCCGTCCTCCCCCGGAGCGCCACAACTCCACAGTTGCCCAAAAACGGTGCTTCCCGTATAATTGACAGAAGCACACGCGACAGTGCTGGCTTTTCTGATTATACCATGCGATTCTTTTCGGTCTCTTCCATTTTCCTCTCTCTTGCCCTTTTGCTGACAGGTTGCTTCGAACACAAACCCGCCAGACAGGAGATTGTTGCCACTTCGCTCGATACCCCCAACAAGCAAGTCGTAACGTTCTTGAATCTGAGCATACCGGACGGAATGAAGACGAATTCTTTGCCGGTCTTCCCGGAATCCCTGGCAGACTTCCCCGCACTGCGCCGACTGTCCCTGCGAAACCAAAGTCGACTTGCAACGCTTCCGCCCGCCGTCGCTACGGCCTCCGCGCTGACCGAGCTCGATCTCTCCTACACCGGAATCATTTCTCTCCCGGATTCCCTTTCCGCCCTCCCCAAACTCCAACATCTCTATTTGTCCGGCATCGGCTACAAATCCCTTCCGGACAATCTGCCGCCCCTCCCCGCACTGCGCTATCTCAACTTGGACCGCAATGCGCTTGAATCGCTCCCCGACTCCATCGGACAATTCTCCACGCTCCGTTGGGTGCGCCTCAACGAGAACAAACTTACCTCACTCCCCGCGTCCACCGCCAATTGGAAGGATATCCGCCGTCTCTACCTTCGCGGTAACAACCTGACCAAGCTCCCCGAAGCCATTCTTGAAATGACATCCCTTGAACAGCTGGATCTCGGAGACAACGATCTCGACAGCCTCCCGGAAGAACTCTGCACCAAATTACCAAACTTGACCCGTATCGATTTGGACGGCAATAAACGACTCGCAAAACTCCCGGAAGCATTTGGAAAAATGCCCGCGCTGACCCACGTTTTCCTGTATGGAACGGCCGTTGCCGCCGATACTAACGAACTGGAACGAATCCGCCGCGACGCCCCCGATCCGGTCCGCTTCTTTATCGCATTTTGATTCTTTTCGGCTTTTCGTTGCCCTTTTCCCTTTCAATCGCTACAATTGCTAGCCGTTTACCCCAGTAGCTCAGTTGGACAGAGCAGCTGCCTTCTAAGCAGCGGGTCGCAGGTTCGAACCCTGTCTGGGGTACCATAAAAAGCCGCATAAATAAAGGGTTTTTCGAGAATTCTGCCCGTAAGAGGTGAAGATTGGTCTAGTTTATGACAATTTTTATGACAAAATCGTTGTCATAAGGCGTTTTTTGGTATATCATTCGACCAAAAGACGAGGACTTCATGAAAGAGAAACTACCCGGATCATTGTGGATTAACGGAGGCTGGTGGAATTGGCGCGTAACAATTCCTGGCGAAAAAGGACGCAAGAACTTTAAGGTCGTAAAACCTGGAACAGGTCAACCATTGCCAGGGAATCGGCCAAAAGGAGAGGCAGTCAGCGCGGCTTGGGCGATGTGGCGCAAGATGTCGATGGATTCGGCGCTCGACAACATGCCAAGCATTCTTACGGTCGATGGTCTCTGCACAGCGTTTTGTGTAGCGGCCCACATATACTACCGTGGGCGAGACGGAGAAGAGACTGGGGAAGCCTCGAACGTCGAATGGGGGCTGATGCCGTACCGGCGATACCTTGGGGCAAAGCCGATCGATTCCATTTCCCATTCCGACCTTGTTGCAGTTCGCAAAGAGCTCGTTGCGTACGGATACTCTAGAACGTCAGTCAACAAAATCGTCGGATTTTGGAAGAGGATGATGGCGTGGGCTCTCGATGAAGGGCTTGTTTCTGCAACCGTCAAGGCAGAGCTCTCGCAGCTAACTACGCTAAAGCCGTTTCGATCGGAGGCAAAGGAGACAGAGCCAGTCCATGCAGCGCCTAGGAATGCAGTTAAGGCCGTATGCTCAATACTTCCGCAAAATTTGGCCGACATGATACGCGTTCAGGAGTTGACGGGTATGCGGCCTGGCGAGGTCGCCAGCATGAGATGGGAGGACATTGTCACGGGCGCAGACGTTTGGATATATCGTCCGGAATCACATAAAAATGAGTATAGGGGGCTGCCTAGAGTTGTTGTGATAGGACCAATAGCGCAGAGGATACTGAGGAAATATAAGGGAACAAAAGATCGATATATTTTTTCTCCAAAGAGAGCAATGGCAGAACGATATGTCTCGATGCGGGCAGCTCGCACGTCTAAAGTGCAACCAAGTCAAGTCGACAGATCTGTTCCTGGCGCGCAACGTCGTCCTGGTGAGAAATGGGAAACAACCGCTTACGCACACGCTGTCAGACTGGCATGCTCGCAGGCGGTTGACATGGGGATTATGAAGGAACCAGAAGCATGGTATCCAAATATGTTGCGCCATTCCGCAGGCACACGCGTCCGTAAATGGTTCGGCGGTGAGGCGGCCCGCGCCGTCCTCGGTCATACATCCGGGACGGCAAGAATCACGGACCGGTATTCATGGGAGGCGGTTGAGTCGGAGTTTATCCGGATCGCCACACCTCCCATGCTCCGGCTTGGTTAGTCTTCCTTTTGGACGAGACGTTGATTCAGCAGTTTTACACGTGTTCCGTAGGATGTCAGTTTGCCCGACGACGTAACGCGGATAACAATCTGCCCTCGAGAGAGACATTCCTCCTTTAAGGCTGTCCGCAGCTCTCTCGGATCCACGTCGGCCAGCAGCTTGACAGCGGCGTCGATTTTGCTCTGCTCCGCATTTGGGTCGGTCAGCCGGTACACGGTCGCCCGAATGCCGGCCTTCCGGTTCTCCTCGTCGGATCGGTCGAGTGTCCGTTGTACGAGATCCAGCCCGGCTGAGCGGATTTCGTCCGACTTCGCCATGCGCTCCGCTCTCGGTGTCGACTCGTCGCCTAGAATGGTCTGCTGTTCGCGTGCATTCTCGGATAGCCGGTCGGCGGCTCGATCCATGTACCGCAGCTTCCCGACTTCCTCCAGCGTCGCGACTCCGGAGCCGACTCTCCTACGGAGCGTACCACGCGCCTCGTGTAGATCGGATATCCGGCGGTCGGAGTACGGAGACAAGACCAACCTTCCGACGAGCGGGTATGTGTGCAGCCCCTTGTCGACGCGGGACTTTGCCCCGGCTACGGCGTCAATCGGTTCCGTGAGCGTCTTGTAAAGACCTCCGGTGTACGAGTTGAGCAGATACTCGAAATAAGCCGGTGCTGCCAACTCCTCCATCGATGTCCCTTCGACGGCCGGCCAGATAGCCCTCCCCCAAAGCTTGGCCAACGTTCCTG
>JAEDLN010000135.1 GCA_016295275.1 Kiritimatiellia bacterium | reverse complement strand
CCCTACCGCCAAGCCGCATGAGGGAGGGCGTATGGCCAAATCGCACGAGGGAGGGCGCATGGCCAAATCGCGCGAGGGAGGGGGTAGCGAGGAGGGGCAGGCGGGTTATGGGAGCATGGATGTGCCGGCCTCGCGGGCGAGGTAGGAGAGGCAGTGTGCGCGGATTGCGGCGGAGACCTCCGGAGCGAGCAGCAGTCGCGTCTGTTCATCGGCCTTCGAGAAATCGTCGAGGAGTTTTTGCACGGTCGGGTTGTCCAGCTTAGCGGGATGTGCGGCCCAGTATTCCTGCAATTTTGCCGCGCTGAGGAATTGGACATTTCTCACGCGTTCCTTCAATTGGGAAAGGCGTGCATCGACGGAGCTGCCGAGCCATTCGCCGAGTTCGGGGCGAAGCGTTTCCTGGTCGAGTCCGGCGCGGGAAAGGATATCATCGATCCAGGTCCGGCGGAGCAGCAGAAGGTCGGAGAAGTCATGGGAAGCATTTGCGGCGCCGCCGCAGAAGGCCTGGCGCAGTTGCGGGGAGTCGGTGAGGCGTCCCTCTTCGATACAAGCGTCCGGGTTGTAGAGAACGGAGCCGTCGTCGCCGGGGGTCGTCAGGACAGCGAGACCGTAGCGGCTTTCCGCGTCGTGCATGGCGGCGTCGAGAGCGGCGGTGATTCGTTGGCGTTCGAGTTCCAGGATTTGTTCTTCCGCCTTTCGGTCGGCTTGTGTACGAAAAATGAAGTAGGCAATCATGAAAATCATCATAATTGCGAAGGAGACCTGCAACAGGAGAGCTTGGACGTCGTTGATCGCCTGATCGGCGGACGACGGCTCCGGCGTCGCATTTGGACTTGGGGTCCGGTTTCTGCGGAGGGCGGCGGCGATGCCGTTGCGTGTAGCGCGGACGCGGCGTGGGGAAGAGTCGGGGGCGGGCATTAGGAGCGATCTCCGAAGACCGAGCGAATTCGCTCGAGCAGTTTGCGGGAATGTTCGGCCTCGCGTTCACCGGCGAGAGCCCGGCGTTCTGCGGCGGCGGCGCGTTCCTCGGCGCGGGCCTTTGCGGCGGAGAGGGAGGTATTTTCGTCGCGCAGCGACTGGAGACGTTTGGAGAAGGCGATTTCGTCCCGTTTCATCCGTTCGACCAGATCATCGGTTTGGGTTTGCTGTGCGCGGAGGCGGCCTTCCAGTTCGGCGACATGTCCCTTTTGGCGATTGGCGTCGGCATTCAGGGTTTCGACCTTTTCCGCCAGTTGGTTTCGTTCGAGCCGGATGCGATCCATGGAATCGGCGAGGATGGATTGCAGCTTTTGGTTTTCGGCGAGGATGGATGCCAGATCGTTTGTCAGCTTATCGATATTTTCGAAACGGGAAGCGAGGCGATCGAGGTTTTGGCGAAAAGCGTCGGCGAGGGCTTGTTGTTGTTCGCGCACCTGATCGGAGATGGCGCGAAGTTCCTCGGAGCAACGGCGGACGGGGCCGAGCAGTTCGTCGGTGAGGGCGGATCCGGCGATTTGTCCGGATTGGCGGAGAGCGTCGAGCGAGGCGCGAGCTCCGTTGGCGGATTCATTCAAGAGATTGGCGCCATCGGCGACAGTCTTCCATGTCGCACCGAGGTTGTCGGCTTGTTCGTTCAGGCGTTCCAGCACGGAGATGACATCGGCGTCCTCCTCGATGGTTTCGGGCGGAGGGGGCGGGAATGCCGCGGAATGCAGGCGTTGAATCCAGGGGCGGAGGAGGGGGCGATCGAGCAGGTAGACCCAAATCACCGCCATAAACGTCGAGAAGAGAGCGGTGTGGAGGCATTGCATCAAATCGGCCATCGAGACGGTATCCATCTGATAGTAGCCGATCAAGATGATGCCCCAGAGCGTACCGATCAGGCCGAGGGCGATGTTCAGCGAATCGTAGAACGGGAAAAACGGAAAGAAGGGAGTGATTTCGCTTTTGCCGGAACGAAGGGAATGCCGAATGCCTCGCCAGGCAAGCAGAAATCCGAAGAATGGAATGAAAGTCGTGATACCCGACTGGTCGACAGCCGACCAGTCCAAATATGGGGAAAGCCCGCGAACACCGGATTCCGCCAAAGCGGCGGCATCGCCGGCGGAGGCGAAGAATGCTTTCCACCAACGGACGATCATGAAGACGTTATTGATGAAAAGGGCTCCGGAAACGAGTGTAAGCAGGGCAAAGAAGGCACTTGCGGCACGGAGTTTGCGGAGGCTGCGTACAGTGGGCGCCGGCGTTTGCGGGACCGGCGGATGATCGGCGATAGGCTCGGTAGTCATTTGTTAGCGATCGGAAGGGTTAAGAGGGGTAAAGAGAATGTGGTTGGCGGCGACACCGGTCGTAGAGAGGGCCTGTCGCACATAATCGGGATAGATTTCTGCGGGGAAGCATCCCGGGGTCAAGAACGAGGTGACGCCGATTCGGAGGGCGCCATCGGGGAGTGTTTCCACGGTTCGCGTATAGGTTGCGCCGTGGGTAGAAAAGGAGAGGGGCTCGGGGACGAGGGTCGCAACGCAATCTTTGGGCGGGTGGAAGGTCCATGTTGCGCGTTGCCGCAGGAAAGAGGAGCGGAAAAACGGATAGAGGCGGCGTTCCGGCAGGGGATAGAGACCGAATGTGTCGCCCGGAATTTCGGCATCGAGCGCCTCGCCGAGGCGTGCGGCGTAATCGGGCACGAAAACGGTCACGGAGAGGGCGAAAGGTCCGTCGGGTTCGTATTGCGCGTCGACCGGCTCAAGGGCTTGTGCGGATTGTGCGATTCTTTTGACGAGGCTCTGTTCGTATCGGGAGCGTTCTTCCGGCACCATTCGCACATAGGTACTGCGGAAGGCTTCGGCGTCGGAACCGCCGAAAAGGATTTGATGCTTGATGGTGGCGGATCCGTCGGGATTCATGGAAACGTCGTATCGGGCGTCTTTCCAGGAAGAGCCGGTATCGGCGAAGGCGGGCGTTTCCGGTGCGGCGGCGTGCCAGACGGGCGATTTGTCCCTCGGCTTGATTTCCAAGTAAGGGAAGCCCTCGAGAGCATTCAGGGAGAGGGGGGCGTATTGCGAGTTTCCCTCCAGCAGGTAGGTTTTTCCGTCGGCGGGATCGATGACGGCTCCGGCGATGTGGTAGAATACGGCGGGGGAGACGGCGTCATGATCGATGAAGGGGGCGCCATTCCAGCGAGGGGCGTAGAAACGCAGGGCCGGATCGAGACCGAGTGCGCGCGCCATTGCAAGTTCGAGGATTCGGAGATCCAGGGCGTGTCCGTACTGAGCGGATAGCGTCGTGTCTGCGTGTGAGAGGAGCGAATCGGGGAGGGATGAGAAAGCGGGTCCGGCCGTCCGCATTTTTTTCGAGATGTCATCGCGGATTGCGCGGATTTTTTCGCGAACGGAAGCATGGACGGGGACGAGTGCGCGGGCGTATGCGGCGGTATTGGTCTCGGTGTTCGGATCGGAGAGTCGGCGGATTTGCCTTTCGAGGGCGATGGCGTAGTCCTGTGCGGTGGTAGTTCCGCCACGCAGGATCGGAAGAAGCCAGGAAGCGTCGGGCATATTCCCTTCCAACGGGGTACGGCTATCGGGACCGGGACCGGTCATCTGCCACGTTTTGAAAGGCGTTCCGTCGGCGGTTTTGCCGGTGGATACGGTCAGCGTCTGATTGGTTCCATAGTCCGGATAGAAGGGCTCTCGGACCGTAAACGATTGTGCGAGAGGATTGTCTCCGATAACGATGAAGGAGCGTTTGCCGTAGGAGGCATTGGAGCCGAGGAGAGAAGCGAAAGAGAAGAAAGGCTGATTCCGGAAGGTTTCCTCGGTCGTGAATTCGATGGTTGCGCCGGGGCTCACATTTGGAAAGGAAAGGGTGCAGATTTTGCCGGCGGGGTAACGCGGAGCGGCTTGTACCCATGGCTGATCGGCTTCGAACCAGTTGATGGCCAGATCGACCGGTTTGCGGACGCCGTCGACCGTTTCGACGACGGCGGTCACGACGGATACGTTCCGGTATGGGGGGAAGGTATAGAACGTATAATCGGAAACGGCATTTTGTCCGGCGTATGTCAGCACCTTGATCCGGCGGGTTTTTCGGATATTCCAGGAGACGCCGTTAGTGTCGGAAGCGGGATCGGGGCATTCGGGGAAGGAGATGACGGTTTCGGTTTCTTGTTCGAAAACATCATCCGGCGGCTGTTGTTTGATCGCCTTTGCGAGGACGGTATCGAGATTTGTTTCCGGAGCGGTCGCATGGGCATCGGGCGCATGGCGGAGGAGTTCCATGGTCCGGCTTGCCCGCTCCTCGGTTTCGCGGTTTTTCCGGAAAAGCCGGTAGGATTCCGGGGAAATTTCGGTTTGCGTGAGCAGGAGGGAGCGTTCCAGAATCGGGCGTTTTGTTTCGGGGTCCGTGCCGGAGCGGTCGACAAAGGAGAAACCGTCGGTATGGGTCGCCTGTTCGCCGTGTGGAAGAAGCGTGACGGAGTCCGGGAGGATGAATTCGATTGTTTCGCGGTATCCGCTCGTGCAGTTGATTTGCAAGGGGAAGCGGCGTTTTTCGAGGCCGAGTTCGGGGAGGAGCCGCGATGCGATCGAGCAATTTTCGGCGAGGCGCGGCGGTTCGAGGAAGCAGAGGCTGTTGGTGGCGAAGGATTTTGGGAAAACCTGCGGAATTTCGGCAACGATTTTCAGCGTCAGCTCCCGGTTGTCCGTGCGGAGATTTTCGAGCGTCGGAGAGAGTTCCCAGTTGGTAAGGACGGCTCCAGATACGGCGGAGCTCACCATTCGTTGGGAGAATCGACGGATGGAATCGGCGGAGGAGCCGGCAAAGAAAGCGCGGTACGCGGCGTCGTGGAAACCGTGGAAAGAGAGGGTCGATTCCAGGTGGGCGCTTCCGTCTTCGCGCAACAGGTAGCGCGAATAGCCGTCGAGGGTGTTTTTCTCGGCCGGCACGGCGGGGGTTTCGCGAAGGGAATCGCCTTCGGCGCGGGCGACGAGGTAGCTTTTTTCGCAGAGGTATTCGGGAAGCAGGCTGCGGGTCGTTTCGCTTGTCGGATCCATAAGGACATAGGGATTGTCGGGATCCAGAGAATCGGCGGCGACGATGGCGTGATTGAAGAACGGTTGGGGAACGCACGGGTCTTTTTTGGCGTCCGTGTGAATCAAGACGGGCCAAGCGTCGATTCCGGCGAGGCGTAGCATTGCGACGAGGAGCGCTGCTTTATCCCGGCAGACCCCGTTTCGTTCGCCGAAGGTAAGGGAGACGTCGTGCGGTTCGTAGCCGGGGGCTTCCTTTTCCGCCATTGTTCCCATGTATCGGATATCGCGGGAAACGAAACGGAAGAGGGCTTCGAGGCGTTCTTCGCGGGGAAGTTTTCCGTCATCGGTCAGTTCGGCGACCTTTTTGCGGATATCATCGTTGACGGCGGCGAGGCGTGGTTCGCAGAGTGCGGCATACCAGCGGGAGAGTTCCTTCCAGTCGGACAATGTGGAAACGAGCAAACGTGCCGTACAGGTATAGGCGGCCGGCATTTGCGGCTCTTTGAAGATGCGAGGCGTATCGGCGGCGACCCAGCGTTCGATGAGCGAGCCATCCGAGGCGTTGCCGGCGGTATGGAGCAGGGAGACCGTTTCGGTATTGCGCAGGACACGGGAGCGAATCGGAAGTCCGGCGGGCTGACGGATTTCGACGCCCTGCCAGAGAATCGGATTCGAGCCCTCGAAGACCAGATAATCGGAGAATGTGTTTTCGACGCGGGCCTTTCGGATATCCCGGCGGCAACGCAGTTCGACGGCGTCTCCGGGATTGACGCCGGGAAATTGCAGGGAGATGTTTTTGTCGTCTGCATTGTGGATATTGGAAGAAAGCTGACTGGAATCGACGACTTCCTTCGTATGGGCGGCGATATCGACATCGCGAACGGTTCCGTCTGCGGCATGGATACGGGCGTCCGTAATGGTGAACGAGCCGTAGAAATCATTATTCCAAAACGAGAAGACGCGGATATCTTCGACGCCGCTTTGCGTCAGTGCTTTCACGAGGATGACCGATTCGGTGGTGTAGGTTCCGTTTGTGCTGTAGGCTGTTTTTTCCCATTCGTAGACGGAAACGGAATCTGCATCGGGATAGGTGGCGGAAGTTACGGCCGGCAAGCGTTCGAGGGCGTTATTCCAAGCGATTTCCGGATCGGTTTCGGGGGCGTCGAATGCGACTTCCAGAAGGGGGGCGCCGGAGGTGTCCGGAGGTGTTGCGATGGAAAGGGTTTGGCGGCATCCGAACGCCGTAAAGACGGCGAAAATGGCAACGGGCAAAGCGAATTGGAATGCGTGCCCGACGGAGCCTTTTCGAAGGGAGAAAATGGATTTCATTGGTTTCGTATGTTGGAGCATATCCGTCAGCGGGAGGGGATTCTGCGGACGATACCCGGGAAGAATTCAGACGTATGGTTGGCATTCTACCATACCGGTATTCGTTCGGGCAAACAGCGAGCAGGGAGGGGGCGCGGGAGGGCGCGAGGATACGGGGGAGGGTGCGGCGAGGGGGCGCGGAGTTCGGCGGTGTGGCACGAGCGGTGCGTAATGGCGGTAGGGCGCGAGTGGGGAGCCCCCACGGGCGACCATCGCGCCGCCCGGGTAATGCGCGTGGGTAGTGCGCGTGGGAAAATGGCGGCGCGAGCCGGGAGGCCCGGCGGCCGACCATCG
>JAEDLN010000134.1 GCA_016295275.1 Kiritimatiellia bacterium | reverse complement strand
TTTCGGAACAAGTAAATGCGACTAGGGTAGTCGCATTTACGATGAGAAGTTACATCCGGTCGAAAATGACGATTTTGCCATTGACAAACCTATTCATTTTTTGTTATAATCTCATGTGCATTCACCATGGGTTGCGCCCATATGCCCTTCTCTCGATAATTCAAATCCAACTGGCAAAACAATGAAAAAGTGGCTTCTTGCAACTCTTGCCCTCGCGGTACTCTTTCTCCCAATCAATTCAGAAGGCATAACCAAAACTATCGGTGGCCAAACTTGGGAGTTTATAGTTGTTAAAGGCGAGGCGACAATAACAAAGCTTTGCACGGAACCATTGGGTCGGCTCACTATTCCATCGAAATTCGGCGATATCCCCGTCACGAGCATCGGCGAGAAAGCTTTCTCTGGTTGCACTTCTTTGATAGGCATCACAATTCCAGACAGCGTCAAGAGCATCGGTGTTGCAGCCTTTGAAGATTGCTCTTCATTGAAAAGTATAACGATTCCAAACAGCGTCACGAGTATCGGCAATGTTGCCTTCAGTGGTTGCGAATCCTTGACATGCATCACGATTCCAAACAGTGTCAAAAGCATCGGCGAGGGTGCCTTTGCAGGTTGCTCCAGCCTTACCTCCTTTTCCGTTGATTTCAGCAATCCTTCCTTCAAATCAACCTTCGGACTTTTGTTGACAAAAAACGGAAAAACACTCGTTGCTGTCCCTGGCGGATTGACGAAAATCACGATTCCAGACAGCGTCACGAGTATCAGCGCGGGTGCCTTCGTCGGTTGCTCTTCCTTGACAAGAATAACGATTCCGGACGGCGTCAAGAGCATCGGCGAGGTTGTCTTCGCCGGTTGCTCTTCCTTGACTAGCGTAACGATTCCAGACAGCGTCAAGAGTATCGGCGAGGACGCCTTCTCCGGTTGCGAATCCTTGAAAAGCATCACAATTCCAGACAGCGTCACGAGTATCGGCGATTCCGCCTTCTCTGGTTGCGAATCCTTGACAAGCGTAACGATTCCAGACAGCGTCAAGAGAATCGGCGATTGGGTCTTCAAGGATTGCTCTTTCTTGAAAAGCATCACTATTCCAGATTGCGTTACGAGCATCGGCGGTTGGGCCTTCTCCGGTTGCAAATCCTTGACAAGCTTAACGATTCCAAACAGCATCACGAGCATCGGCGTAGGTGCCTTCAGAGGTTGCTCTTCCTTGAAAAACGTGATAGTCGAAAATCCCTCGCTGGATGTTTCCCTCGCCGGTATTCCAGAAAGCGCCAAAGTTACGCATGTAAGAAAGTAAAGTCCCTCCCGTACCAAAGAAAGGTCGCCCCGCTTCTGCGAGACGGCCTTTTTGTTTGATGGACAAAGACCTGGTTCAGCCGGAGAAACCCAGTTCCCTCTCCCCTACCCCGTCGGTCAAAAATGCCGCTTTTTGCACTGAACCAAGTTGACGATTCCAAACAGCGTCAAGAGCATCGGCGGGGGGCTTCTTCGGTTGCTCTTTCTTGAAAAGCGTGATCGTGGAAAATCCTTTGCTGGATCTTCGCCGTTGTTTGCGAAAGAAAACGCATCGGATTCGGTGCGTTTACTTTTGCAAACTACCCCTATCATAATACCGGACAAAATGCAGGAGTCTTTTTGACACCATTGCAACGCTTTGCTATCCTTTTCGCAACGATTATCACAATGGAATCCAGATGAACGTGGATTCCCAAATTTTCAATTATCCGTAAAAAAATCTATGCGCCCTGTTGCTCTTATTATCCGCGATGGATGGGGTCAGAACCCCCGCAAAGATGGCAATGCCATCGCCGCAGCCAAGACTCCCAACTGCGATTCTCTCAAAGCCACGTATCCTTGGTCGATGCTGGAAGCTTGTGGCGAGGCCGTCGGTCTGCCCGCCGGTTATATGGGCTCCTCCGAGGTCGGACATCTCAATATGGGAGCCGGCCGGATCGTCATCCAGGAACTCAAGCGTATCGATGACGGATTGAGCAATGGCACTCTTTTCGCTTCCGACAAGTGGAAGGCTTTCATGGACGCCTGGAAGCAAGGTAAGGGTCGCATTCACTTCCTTGGTCTTCTTCAAGACGAAGGTGTTCACGCACATCAGGAACATCTTTACAAACTGATGCGCGAGGCCCGTGCACAGTGGCCGGAAGGCGAGATTATCGTTCATCCTTTCTTGGATGGACGCGATACCCCTCCCCGCTCCTGCAGCGAATATATCGCCCGCTTGAATAAGGAAATGGCCGCAATCGGCGGTTGCCGGATCGGATCCGTTATGGGGCGTTACTACGGTATGGATCGTGCCAAAAACTGGGCTCTTACCGATGAAGCTTTTGACGTTCTCACCCGTGGTGAAGCTTCCGGATGTCGAAAGTCCGCCACCGCCGAGGCCGCCGTAGCAGAGTCCTATGCCGGAGATAAAACGCCCGATGGCGATCCGATGACCGACGAATACATTCATCCCTATGCAATTGCCGGATACGACGGCATGCGTGATGGCGATGTCGTGTTCCATACCAACTACCGTCAAGATCGTGCGATCCAACTTTCTCAAGCCTTTATTTCCGAGGATTACCCTGGAAAACGCATCGTGCGCCCCGCAGTAACATACATGGGCTTCACCCGTTACTGGGATGAATTCGAAAATTACCTTCTCGGTGCGATGGGTGGCGGCGATGGAGCCTCGATGGACAACCTCCTCGGTCAAGTCGTTTCCAAGGCCGGTATCCGGCAGCTTCGAATCGCGGAAACCCAAAAGTTCCGCCATGTCACAAGCTTCTTCAACGGAAAGTCCACGAAGCCTTCCGAGGGCGAAGATCAGGTCAACATTCCCTCTCGTTTCGATCCGGCGACCTTCGCTTCTCACCCCGAAATGGACGCCTATACCGTGACGGATGAGCTCCTAAAACGCCTTGAGAACAACCCGTATGGCTTTATTGTCGTCAATTACGCAAACTGCGATATGGTCGGTCATACCGGAAACCTCGCAGCGGCAACAAAAGCAACCGAAGTGGTCGATGAATGTGTCGGCAAAATCGTGAAGAGACTTCTTGAACTCGATGCCAAGATTCTCATCACCGCCGACCATGGAAACGCCGATCAAATGATTAACTACGAGACCGGCGCCGTCATGACTTCGCACTCGATGAACCTTGTCGATTGCATCTATGTCGCCTCCGACGCGCAGAAGGAAGGAATCAAATTGGCGAAGGAAGGTATCCTTTCCTCGATCGCACCGACGATTCTGGATATGATGGGTCTACCCATCCCCGCCGAAATGACGTCACCTTCCCTCTTTGTGAAGTAACCGCAAACGGGCTGTCCGCATGCTGCATCATGGCTAATCCAACCGATTGCGAAGCGAACCGCCCCCTTGCCCCCCGCACGAACGCCCCCGTCCGTGCGGGCGCTTTCTCTTTCCGTTTCGGGTTGTTGCTGCACCGGATTGGGCGTTCAATTTGGACGCTCATTCTCCTGTTTTCATTCTCAACTTCGTTTTTCGTTTCCACTGCCAATGCCGCCCCGAAGCGAAGCAGCTCTTCTGCCGCATCGCCCGGCTCCTGGATTTCCAACGAGCATCTCTCCCCCCGAAATCTGCAGCGTCCGATTCGAAAATCGACCCGTTACATCATTCTCCATACGACCGAAGGTCCCGGTGTCGGTTCCATCGCCAAACTTTCCAAAAACGGCGAATGCAACTATGTAATCGATACAGACGGGAAAGTTTATCGCATCATCAGCCATAACCGTACGGCATTCCATGCCGGACTCTCGATGTGGAACGGGAAAACCGGGCTGGACTCCTGTTCGATCGGTATCGAAATCGTAGGCTACCATAATCGAGATATCACAAATGCGCAATACGCTTCCGCCAAGCGCCTGCTTGCCGAACTGAAACGCATGTACAAAATCCGCGATGAGAATGTTCTGACTCACTCGATGGTTGCGTATGGAAATCCAAATCACTGGCAAAAATTCAAGCACCGAGGCCGGAAACGTTGCGGAATGCTCCTTGCGCTTCCGTCAGCCCGTGCGAGAATGGGACTCTTCGCCAAGCCCGCTTACGATCCCGATGTCCGGGCAGGTCGTCTTTACGATGCCGATAAAGAACTTTCTTCCATTTTGTACCGGAAAACCGCCATTTCCGCAAAACCAACCGCTGGCTTAGCCGGGAATCAGCCACCTTCGGCTGCAAAGGTCCCGCCCGCCCCTTCGGCAACATCCGCCGGATCTGCTCCCGCAGCGCCTCCCCCCGCCGACAATGACGATGTCGCTAGCGCAACACGTGAGCTTGCCAGCGCCAGCAACTTCATCGGACCCGGCCGCTCCGCATGGGATATCGCCCGCGATGCGTACGACGCATCCACGACCATCTACACCTTTCCAAACGGAACCCGAAAGACCGGAACCGAAATCACCAACTGGAAATCGATGCCGGCAGGAACAAAGGTCGAAATCGGACTCTGTAGTTCCGAAAATACCAACGAAGGTCTGTTGACCATTGGCGAAGACGGTTCCGCACAAGAACTGGCTGGCGATTCGATGCTGGCTTCCTCCACTTTTTATTTTCCCGAAAAAGGACCTTTTCTCTGCGGTTCGGAGCTCTCTCTTGCGACCGTCGATGCCCTTCCCGCCGGAACCCGTATGCTGATCGGATACAGGGTTTTCGGTCCTATTACGCCTCATAAGCCCGTCTTCTCTCTTTGCGGACCGCGTTGGTGCCATCCGGATACATATTATCGGGCCAAAAACGGGCACATCTCACGCGGGGACGAAATCGGAGAACGCACCATTCCGGAAGGAGCTTATGTCTTCGTTAAAATCGACCATTGATCCCGTACATCTCTTCGAAATATTCGTCGAGTGGATTGTCAATGCTATCGAGGAAAGCATCTCACTCTTCTTTGAGACGCTAGCCGCAATGCGCAAGCGTTGGGCCGCGCCTTTTTTCCGACCGGATGTTTTGATCGCAGTCGATCCGCTAGCCCCTTCCTGTGCGATCCTTGCTTCAGGACTGGCGCAAGCATGCAAACTCGTTGCCGCCGAACAGCGAAAACTCCGGATTTGGATTGCAACGGTCCCCGGAATTTCCTTTGAGATCCGCTTCCATGCGTTGAAGAACAGAATTACCGTCTCGGCAATTTCCGACGAACCGGAGCAAACGGAGAAACACCCCCCTTCTTCCTATAGCGTTCCGCGTCTGCACGGCGGCGATCAACCCGCCATTCTAACGCTGGACGCTAAGGGCGAGAGTCTTCGGCTCGAACTGGAACCTACACCTCGCGGCGTCCAATGGCACATCCGGTAAGAAAAACTAGTCACCCGTCTTTTCCGGCAACCCGGAAAAGAGCTTTTCGCTCAAAACCTCTGGCATGGACGCCAAAAGCCACATTCCAAAACGCATCTGCCACGGGAATGTGACCAATCCTTTTCCGTGTAATATGCCGCGGCACATCAAACGAGCCGCATCCTCTGCTTCCCAGAAAAACGGCATTGGACACGTATTCTGATCGGTAATCCTGCTGCGCACAAATCCCGGACAAAACGTCGTTACGGAGATTCCCTCTCGTTTCAACCGTCCGCGAAGGGCCGCTCCCAGAGCCTTCACCGCCGCCTTGCTTGCACTGTACGCCGGACATTGCGGCAAACCATGATATCCCGTCAGCGATGATGTGATCGCAATGCGTTTGGCAACCCGCGACACACTCTTCATCCGATAACGCTCGATTGCAGGATAAACCGTATTGAGAACGCCCATTACATTGCAGTCGAAAACCGCCCGAACCGCGTCCTCGTCGTCTTCACGCCCACCCGTGCTGATGCCGGCATTCGCCCAAACCAAATCCAACGGCGTTGCGGCGTCACAGGACCGAATCCATTCGCGGACCGACTCTTTGTCACAGACGTCCAATATCTGCGGATGCGACTCTCCCTTCCACTTTGAAACGCCGGAAAGCCGTCGCTGCGTCTCCGAAACTCGTTCCGGATTGCGTCCGCAGAAATAGATATGCTCTGCACCAAGCTCCGCCAAACGGATTGCAACGGCCATGCCGATTCCGCTGGAAGCACCCGTAATGAGGATATTGCGGACAGATGGGGAATGATGAACGATAGACATGCAGGAAATCGCGCTGAATGAGTTACTCTATGTCAGGTTTTTGACGAAAGGCCTTTTTCACACTTTGATGATGCTTGTCATCTAGCATGCGGGCTCTCTGACGCCGCGAACGCCGTCTTTTTTGCCGCCGAATCTTTTCCGCCAACTGTTGTCGTTTGGAAAGCTCGCCCTCCGTTTGCTCTGCAATCCGCTCGCAGAGTTCAACACGGGCATAATAGCGATTCAATGCCCGCGAACGCGCTTGCTGGCATTTGATGACAATCCCTTTTGGCGGATACGAGAGAACAACGCATGACGAGGTTTTGTTGATCTTTTGTCCGCCGGGACCAAATCCCTGGACAAACTGCTCAACAAGCTCACATTCCTGAACGCCATATGATTCCATTCGAAGTCGTAACTGTTGCCACTTCTCCGCTTTGATTCCAGGATTCTCCATGCGCTGCTTGTGCGGTCTTTCGATTCAAAAAAAATCTCGACTACTTGGACGCCGCTTCCGCGGAGCCGTCTGCCGACGGCTCAATTGCCGCCGGAGCCTCTGCCGCAGGTGCTTCGGGCACCGCT
>JAEDLN010000133.1 GCA_016295275.1 Kiritimatiellia bacterium | reverse complement strand
CGGGACGAACGTGTGTAATGGCGGTAGGGCGCGGGTTGCGGCGCGAGCCGGGAGCCCGGCGGCCAAGCATCGCGCCCACCACACCGGGACCGCATGGCAAATGGACCGCGCAACGGGTAGCACCATGGAGGCGGGTAATGCGCGTGCGTACCCCGCGTGCAGCATGGGTGCTTCGGGTGCGCGTGTTGATAACACAAAGGGGGCTCGGCGCACGATATCGCGACAACTCGGCGTCGGAAGTGCCAATAACTCAGCCCAGGCGTTTTATGCACGCATGGGCTACACTGTACTGATAAACAAGAGCTGGGGAAAGGTGCCGGTCAAGGAGCTTTCGTCGGCATCCCCCTTCCACTTGTCCGCGAGATCATAAAGGTGGGAGGCCGGGCGTCCGATTGTGTTTGCAAGCCTAACGCACCGATTGTGGTCCGGCGATGGGCAGAGGCTTTTCCCTAGGGTTGTGGAGCGGAGTCGGTGACATCCTTTGCGGTCTTGCGGAGTCCGGCCGGCACGTCGGCATCGGATTCGATGCGGGCGAGAAGAGCGAGGAGAAAGGCACCTGTCTTATGGAGAGAATCTGCGCTGATTTTATCAAGCGTATCTTGCGGCGTATGCCAATAATCGTGACGCCCCGGAGCAGATCCGTATTTGTAATCGATAAAATTGATAGCCGGAAGATGTTGCACGATAAACGGCATGTGATCGTCGATCAGAAACGTATCCGCCAGTGTGATATTGGGCATATCCTTTCGGTTTTGGACGATCTTGAGTGCGGCGCGTCCCAGCCAGGGAGAGACGTTTCTCGGAATTTCCAACGCCAAATCCTTGTCGCCGACCATATCGATGACAATGCAGGCAAGCAAAGGCGAATATCCCTGAGTACGCAACAGGTTTCCGTAGTAGCGGGCAAGGTGGGTCGAGCCGTGCAATCCGTCGTCGTCGCGGTAGGTTGCGCTCCGGCATTCCTCTCCATCGAAGAAGGCGAAACGGATGGTATCGCGAATGAGAGGCGGGTTTTGCGAAAAATGCTCGATCAGTCCAAGCAAAACCGCCGTGGAAGAAGCGCCATCGTTCGCCCCCTGGAAACCGGGAATCCCCGATTTGGTATCGTAATGCGATCCCAAGACGATCGTTTGTCCGGAAGTTCCGGGAAAATCGACGTAAATATTGCAAAAGCTTTGCCGTCCGAATGCCGTATCCTCGATCCAGCAATCGGCTATGGGCGTAAGGCCCATGCGGCGAATCTCCTGCGCAAGCCAACGGGAAGCACGTGCCGCGCCCGGCGTTCCGGCGTCGCGCGGAGAATTTTGCGTCACAAACGCACTTGCATAGGCATACATCCGCATGCCGGCTTCATCCGGCAGTCGGCACCAGGAAGCAGTTGCGTCTTCCTTTCCATTCCCGCATCCGCAGAGAATTCCAACGACAAAAAGAAACAAGAACCGAAACCGTTTTTTCATGTCACGAGTATACCGGGTGGCAACAGATTCCTCAAGCAAGCCGTTGCATCTCGTAGCATTCGACCATTCGACCCGACACACGCTTGCCGGTGGTGAGAGCACGCATTTTCCCGAGGAAAAGAAAAGGCAAGAGAAGGAAAGGCGATTCATCCGGTTGCAAAAGCAAACGAAGCTTCGGACACCGGCTACCAGTCCCGCGTATTGATGGCGGGTATGGTCTGCCGTTGGCGACGGCGTTTTTCTTCGGCCCGCTTCGCTTCCTTTTCGAGGATTTCCCTCATGATTCTATCGGACTCCTTTTGGGACTCCGATTCCTCCGTTTGCGCGTTTTTCTCCTCTCGTTCTTCCGGTTGTCCGGACGATTCGGTTTCATCGACGGAAGACGGCTCTTGCTCCTTGTTCTCCGTTTCCCGATCTTGGTTCCGGTTTTGTTGCGAAGAGTCCTGCTGTTGCTGACCGGAATCATCCTTTCCTTGCTGCTGTCGACGATCCTGGTTTTGGTTTTGATTTTGATTCTCTTGATTCGGCTGTTGTTGCGGCTGTGGCGGACTCAACAGTTCGCGAATCCGGACAAGATTGGCCAATGCCTGCTCTGCGGACGGACGCTGCCCGTCGGAGAGGAGCGACGAAGCGCTTGACAATCCTTTCCGCAATTCCCGGTACAGTTCTCCGGATTCGGCGCAAAGCGTTTCATACTCGTCTTTTTCCGCTTTGGTCAACCGAATGGTTTGCGGTTGCCCTTGTTCCGCAGCGTCTTGCTCCGACTTTTTTTCCACGACTTGAATGGGAATCATATCGCGTTTCCGGAGAAAAAGATAGTATACGCTGATGCCATCGAGCTGATTTTGTACCGGCGCATTGAACCGTTCCGGGTCAACCGCGCGCGCCAAAGCGTTCGATTGCAGCAGGATTGCGAGATCGATGAGCGGAATCGGATCGGTCAATTGCACCTGCAGTCCGAAGGCGGCGCGATCGGCATTCTTCATGGCTTCCAGCGACTCTGGAATCAGATCTTCCAAAGCGGTTGAGGCGTCGGACGAAGCCTCGGACGATGATTGGAGAAGGTTTTCCATCTCGGCCAGCACCGTCAGGTTGGTTTCGCTCTGACGGAGCTGTTCCATGACCATTCGAGTCAGGGCAGGCCAGAGTTCCGAAGCGCTCTTTTGCCGGACGGAAGCCTCTTCAAGGGCTTCGATTTGAGCGGGGGCGGCATTGGTGAAAGCGGGAACGGCAAGCGCGTATGCCTTTGCCGAATCATCGCGAATCATGGAAAGGATTTCGCCGCATGATTTGTTTTCCACGCGCGCTTCCAGTCGTTCTTGCTTTGCCGATTCCCGATATTGGCGAGCGAGGGAAGCCGCCGAAACGAGATTGGTTTCCAGACGGGCCGCGAAATCCGCATTTCGGGGATCCCGCTGCAAAGCCTCGCGAAAATGCAATGCGGCATTTTGGAATGCCTTTTCCTTTTCTGCAAAGGCGGATGCGCGCATCGTGTGGTTTGTCGCGGCGGCCAGCGACGCATCGTCCTTTCCGATTGCGTAGTAGGCCAAGCCGAGACCCTCGGATGCATTCGGATGAGGCGCGGCTTCCCGGAAGAAATCGATTGCCTGCTCAGGTTCGTTTGCGGCAAGAGCGGCAAGGCCTGCATTGAGCCGGATGCGTTCCGCAAGCGCCTCATTGCCGTCATCGGGAGCTTGCAATGCCTTCCGATACAGTTGCATGGCTTGCTTTGCCGGTGCGTGCTGTGCCAGACGCGCCCATTCCCGGCGTGTCTTTGCCTCCGGTTCCTGCGCGGGTTTTTCCAAATCGAGTTCCACCGGAGCAGATACGATGGACGACCGGTTCGTCACGACCTCCGTCTCTTCCGCGCAAACGAGGTCCGGAACAAAAAACAAAAACACCAAGAGTCCAACAGACACCGCATTTTTCGTCTTCCGGGAAGAAATCCGCGGACGTCCCTTCGAAAGACAGGCCGCGACAAACAAGGACAACAATCCGGGAATCAAAAACCACGCATAGCGTTCGATACGCCGATCCCGTTCTTCCCGGGATTGTTCATACCGGACGATTTTCCGGACATGGTCGCGGTAGATTGTACCCAAGGAATTTCCGGCAACCGTCGTGCTTTCGATTGGCAGGTATACGCCCCCCGACAAGTTTGCGATTTCGATCAGCGAAGCGGGATTCAATTTGGAGATGACCTTTTCGCCCTTGTACATCAAGACAGACGATTGGTTTGGAATGGTTGTGCCCTGTTCCGAACCGACGCCGATGCAAAATACGGGAATCTTCTGTTCTGCGCATTTGCGTGCCGCTTCAAGACCCTTTCTGCTCAAGTCCTCCCCATCGCTTACCAGCAAAATGGCATTGTGGTTTGCCTGTTTGTTCCGAAAACTCTCCAGAGCCGTTTCCAACGCCCGCCCGACATCGGTTTCGCCCCGTGGCGCGGAATCGATTGAGATGTTCTCGAGCGTTTGCCGGAGAAAAGCGAGATCGGTCGTAAACGGACAAACCATCACCGCGCTCTTGCGGAAAACCATGATTCCGCACCGATCTCCCTCCAGCGAATCCACCAGATCGAGCAAATCCGCGCAAGCACGGCCAAGACGGTTCGGATGATTGTCCTCGCTCAGCATCGAACGCGAGACATCCAAAAGCACCAGCAGATTCCGGGTCGTTTCCGTTACCGTAACATGTTGCGTCCCCCATTGCGGCCGCGCCGCCGCCACAACCAACAAACCGGCACCGGCCAAACAAAGCAGACTTTGCGCGACAAACCGCCGTTCCGGACGTCCGGGCGCCGTCCCTCCCCGGAAGAGTCGGGCTGCGGAACGATAGCGATGCCGTTTCCACCACAGCACGATTCCAATCACCGGAAGAAACCACAGAATGAGCAGATATGCGGGATAGACAAAATTCATGGCGGAATCATAGCACATTTCCGGCTCATCGCGCACACCGCCGCACAAACCGCCGGAAGCCCCACAGCCATCTGGGGAAAGACAGTACGCCCGCCCGCCGCCACACGCGCCATTCGCGCACGCGGCCGCGTCGCTGCCTTCTGACGCCCTCTCATCCCCGTAGCGGCGCACTGCCGAACCACGCAACGCGTCGCGGCGGCATTTTCCCGGCTTCGTTTTATGAACAAATCCTTGAACACCTGTTGCTAATTTTCCGCTCCTTTCCCGTGATTTCCGCCGGCGTCCCGCGCGCGCCCGGAAAACCGCTTTTTTCTTGACAAAACACACTTTTTTCGGCACTCTACCCGTGTTCGTTCTTCTCCCCATCCACTGGGTTTTCCGGCGATGGAATGTCCGAACCCGGTTTCCTGTTGAAATCGTTGTTTATAGCTGTTCAAAAACAGATGATAAACCGTTCATAAAACCGGTCCCTGTTCACATCATCTCCCGTTGCGAACAATCCATTCACCTTCAATCCACACTTTATCGACAATCCAACTATCGCATTTTCAAGTACTTATGCTGAAATTGCGGCTTTTTTGAACGGTTCTGCAACTACTTCTGGATCATCATTAAAATAAAAGGATATCTGTAGAGGTTGTTGAAAACCGAACGCGGATTGCAACCGAACGTACGAGCCATGAAATTCAAACTGCATCAGTCGACTTTTCTGGAAGCGCTCAAGTCTGTCCAAGGCGGTATTGGAAGCCGGTCTGCCAATATGCCCATTCTTTCCAATGTCTTGATTGAAGCGAATGACGAGACGCTTGTTTTCACGACAACGGATTTTGACGTAACGGTACGATTCAGCTGCAAGGCGGAGGTTGTCGAGCCCGGTTCGATTACGCTCCCGCTGAAACGCCTGACATCGATTGTCGGCGTTTTGTCCGACCAAGTGGTCGAAATCGCGTCCGATCCGAAGCAGGATGGCGCGATTCGCATGACGTGCGGCTCCTATCGCTCGAAGATCACCGGCATTCCTGCCAAAGAGTTTCCGCCGATCGCAAAACCGGAGGGCGGCAGTACGTTCAAGTTGGATCAGGCGATTTTCAAGGAATCGCTTCGCAAGACGGCCTATGCGGCGGCGGTCGACGATTCGCGTCCTGTGCTGATGGGTGTGTTGTTGAGTTTTGCGGATGGAAAGCTGACGACGGTTGCGACGGATGGCCGCCGTTTGGCCCTTTTCTGGACGGAGCTCGATTTCCCCGAGGGACAAAACTGCAATGCCGTCCTGCCAGCCCGGGCGGTCAAGGAATTGCTCCGTTCTCTGACGACCGGCGAAATGAAGATTACCGTCAAGGAAACGCAAGCCATTTTTGAATTCGGCGATCATTTCTTCAGCACCACGCTCATGTCCGGCCAGTATCCGGACTACAAGCAGGTCGTTTTCACGGATTGCGAGAACAAGATCAAGGTCAACCGGGAAGAGCTCATTGCCGTGTTGCAGCGCATCAGCGTTTCGACGACTCCGACGACGAACGCCATGCGTCTGACCTTCGAGAACAATCTTCTCACGATTGCCGTCACCTCGCCCGACGTCGATGAAGCGACGGATACGGTAACCATCAAGTACGACGGTCCGTCGATCACGACGATTTTCAATCCCGAGTTCATGTTGGTGCCGTTGACGAATCTGACGAGCGATGAGATTACAATCGAGCTGAACAATGCGTCCAGCCCGGGTCTGATCAAGGACGAGACGACGTTCCTCTATCTCATCATGCCGCTTCGCGTGTAGTTCGATTTTGCCGGAAAAGGCTGGCGTCCGGCCGATTCCGGCGGTTTTCCTTTCGCGACCGTTTCCCGTTTCGGCGTAACGGCCGCGTTTTCCGTATCACAGATTCACATCCCGCATTCTTTTGCGGTCATCAACCATGCTCAAATCAAAAGCAAAAGAGAAGTCGGCCGCCATGGCTGCACTCATGGAAGAGTACGACAACAAATTTGTCGCTCTTCGTTCGACCTTTTCTCCCGGAGAAATTCTCAAGGGAACCGTATTGTCCGTCGGCACGCAATATCTCGTCATCGACATCAATGCCAAGATCCAGGGCGTTTTGGATGTTGCGCTGTACAATGGCTCGGATGAACCGATGCCGAAGGAAGGCGATACGATCGAGGTGTGCTTTGTCGAGATGCTGGAAGACGGAAGCGCCCGTCTGACGCTTCCCGGAGCCAGTGCCGATGCCGCGAACCGCTCCATTGAAGAAGCGTATTTGGCGAAACAACCGGTCGAAGGCGTATTCGACAAAGAGGTCAAGGGCGGATTCGAGGTAAAGCTTTTCGACGAACGCGCCTTCT
>JAEDLN010000132.1 GCA_016295275.1 Kiritimatiellia bacterium | reverse complement strand
TCAGCGTGTGCTACTTGCCAAGCCGCGCACCGCGGTGGCGAGCCGCCACGGGCAAAGGCGCGGCGGAGAGGGGTAGGGGTGCGGCGAGGGGGCGAGGTGCGAAGCCGCGCACCGCGCCATGCGGCGCGGCGGCGCGATGGGGACATCGCGCCCTACCGCTACGGGACACGAGGGGGTGGCACGGCAACGGGGCACGGCGCGAGAGGTGCGCACGGGCGGTGGCCCGGCGGCCAAGCATCGCGCCCTACCGCTACGGGACACGAGGGGTGGCACGGCAACGGGGCACGAAGGGCGAGGGGATAGGGGCGGTGCGCACGGCGGGATACGGGGTGTTTGCGGGTTGAGGGAATTGTGTTTTTTTGTTATGATCTCACGACAGCATCGTATCCCTCATGAGCAGACGGAAAACATTGGAAAAAGCGGAGAATTCTCTTCTGCCGCTCATTCAGTACAAAGGGGCGGATCAAGGTCATGAGTGGCCGACCCGCCTCTTGCTTTGGTTTCTGAAGCGCATATCATCGGTTTACGGGGCGGTTGTCCAGATTCGGCTGTTTTTATTCAATACGGGCATTTTGCGGCGGTATCCGCTTGGCTGCCAGGTCATCAGCGTCGGCAATGTCACGGTTGGCGGAACGGGCAAGACGCCGATGGTGGAGATGTTGGCGCGGGAGTTGACGGCGCAGGGACGGAAAGTCGCGATTTTGAGTCGCGGCTACCGCAAGAAGGAATCGGGTTTTTGGAAACGGCTGAGCGAGAAGTTTCTGGTGGGAGCGGAGAATCAGAAGCCGCGCATCGTTTCCGACGGAAAGCGGTTGCTGTTGGACAGCGAGATGTCCGGCGACGAGCCGTACATGTTGGCCACGAATTTGCCGGATGTCGTCGTATTGGTCGACAAGGACCGGGTCAAAAGCGGGCGGTATGCGGTCCGGCATTTCGGGTGCGACACGCTTTTGTTGGACGATGGGTTCCAGTATCAGCGGCTGTTGCATCGGCGTGATTTGCTATTGATCGACCGGACGAATCCGTTTGGCAACGGCAATGTATTGCCGCGCGGCATTTTGCGCGAACCGGCCCGGAATATCGAGCGGGCGCAGTTTGTCTGCATTACGAAAGCGCGGGGAGGGGATACGGCGGAGTTGCGCAGAGAGATTCGTCAGCTCAATCCGACCTGTGGCATCATGGAGTGCAACCATGATCCGACGGCGTTGGTCGGCGCATTCACGCGCGAGCGTTTTCCGTTGGAGAAATTGCGGGGTTTGCGGATCATGGCCGTTTCGGGCATTGCGGCGCCGCTCAGTTTCGAGCAATCTCTCGAGCGTCTCGGTGCCGAGATTCTGGAGCGCAGGCATTTTGCCGATCACCACCGGTTTTCGCAGCAAGAGATCATCGATTTGGTCAACCAGGCCGGTTCGCTTCATGCCGATGCGATTATCACGACCGAGAAGGATGCCGTTCGCATGACGCGTATCGACCGCTGTGCGGTTCCCGTGTACTTTTTGCGCATTGAGGTTCATTTCCTGCGTGGCGACGAAGAGTTCCGCCGTGTCATCGAGGAAGTGACATTTGCTTCCGATGTTCCGGGCGGCAAAAAGAGCAGACAAGCGGAACAGACGGCCTCGTCCCTGTTGCCTGCGGAGCTCTGACACCCCGGGCGTCCATCCGTTTTTTGTATTGACCATGTCCAGTCGCAAAACCAACAACCACAGCACTTCAGGCTCCGGAACGGAGGATTTTTCCTCTGTGCCGGCACGCGAAACGTTCAACCAGCCGAATGTTCCGTTCGACAATCGGTTGCGGCCGTCCACCTTTCAGGATTTTGTGGGGCAGGAGAAGGTTCGCGAGCGGTTGCTGTTGAGTGTCGAGGCGGCGCGCAAGCGCGGCGAAGCGCTCGACCATGTTCTGCTCTCGGGTCCGCCGGGGCTTGGCAAGACGACCTTGTGCTATCTGCTGGCCGAAGCGATGGGGGTAAAGGTCCATGCGACATCGGGGCCGATTTTGGAAAAACCGATTGATTTGGCGGGCATGTTGAATTCGCTTTCGGCGGGCGACATTTTATTCATCGACGAGATCCATCGCATGCAGCGATCGGTCGAAGAGTACCTGTATTCGGCGATGGAAGACTTTGTGCTAGACATCATGATCGACCAGGGGCCGAATGCCCATTCGATCCGGTTGCCTCTTCCGCGCTTTACGTTGATTGGCGCCACGACGCGGCAGGGACTCTTGACGATGCCGTTGCGTTCCCGTTTCGGCATTCATGCGCGGCTGGAGTTGTATTCGGACGAAGAGCTGTCGCGGATTGTCATGCGATCCGCCCGGCTTTTGGGAGTTTCGATCGAGCAAGCGGGAGCGCTTCGGATTGCGCGGTGTTCGCGCGGCACGGCGCGCGTCGCCAACAATTTGCTGCGGCGAGTCCGCGACTATGCGCAAGTGAAGGCCGGAAACCGCATCACGGAGGAAGTCGCCACTTCCGCGCTTTTGGTTTTGGGCATTGATTCCACGGGGTTGGATGAAATGGACAAGCTCATTTTGCGCATCATCTGCGAGCGGTTCAACGGAGGTCCCGTCGGGTTGGGCAACATAGCCGTATCGGTCGGCGAGGAGCAGGACACGATTGAAGACGTCTACGAACCGTATCTGATTCAGGAAGGCTATTTGGCGCGTACGTCGAGAGGCCGTGAAGCGACGCCGAAGGCATTTGAGATTCTTGGCATCGAGCGAAACCGTCCGGCCGCGTCGCGGACGATGTTCACGCAAGGTTCCTTGAATCTGTAGAGGAGAAAAGGTGAACGCGGAACCCGATCCGTTTTTTCCCGGTAGAGCGGGAATCGTCTGCGGACTTGCCAGCCTCTTGGTTTTGTTGTCGACGGGCTGTGCTTCGGCGCCGAAAGAGGGAAACGGAAACCCGGTTCCGGAGGTATCTCCGGCGGCGACGAATGTCGTTTCGAACCATTCGCGACCGGTTTCCGGAGCGGAGATCCCGGTGTCGGAAGAAAAGCCCCGGACGGCGGTTTTGCAGCGGGTTGCGCCTTCTTTTCCGACGAAGCCGTGGACCGTCAGGTATTTGCGGGACAGTTCGCGCGCGGAGATTGACGGCGTCCTTGTTTATCTGGGGCGACCGAGCCAGCCGGACCGAAAAACGGGCGCATTGGTGCCGCATCCTTCGGACCAGCGGTATACGGTGGCGCCACTGACGCAGGGGCGTTCGCAGCCATTGACGGAAATGCGGCCCATTCGCATTTGCCTCGATCCGGGGCATGGGGGACAGGATTCGGGAACCTGTTCCGCGGACAAGCGCACGCAGGAGAAGATTGTCACGCTCGAGCTTGCCAAACGGGTGGAAAAGCTCTTGCGAAAGGATGGCTTCGAAGTCATGCTGACGCGCAGAAACGCATCGGTCACGCAGACGCTTCCGGAACGTCCCTTCAAAGCGTATCGTTGGCGGGCGGACGCATTTGTAAGCATCCATCTCAATTCCAGCGAAGGGAATGCCGAAGGGATCGAGACATACGTTTTTCCGGCATCGGGGATGGAGTCCACCTCCTATTCGATGCGCACTCCGAGTCAGGAAGCGGGGTTGAAGTATCCCGGCAACGCTTCGGACATCGGGAATTTCCAGTTGGGCTATTCGATTCAGCGCCGGTTGCTGGAAGCGACGGGGCGCAAGGACCGCGGCGTGCGGCGTGCGCGGTTTGTCGTTTTGCGGGAAGCGACGATGCCGGCAGCGCTTGTGGAATGCGGCTTTATGAGTTCGCCGAAGGATTTGGCCTTTTTGCGGACCGAAGCGGGGCTGGACAAGATCGCGCTTGGCATCTACCGTGGCATTGCCGATTGGGCGTACGGAACGTTTTCGCCGGGATTGCCGCCGCACAAGGCGGGCGAGAAAGGCAAGCGGCTTCCGCCGATCGGCGACTCGGTCGAAAAAACGATGTTTGTTCCCGTTCCGAAAAGCGATTCTCCGGCACCGATAACGATTCCGGCGACCTTTCCGCGTTGGGAGCCGCCAAACGTACCGAGCGATCCGCAGCACGATTCCGTTCGCCGCAAAGCCCTTTTGGACGCGGGTGTGTACAAGGGCGCGAGCCCGGCGCCGGATGCCTCGATTCGGACGGCCGCTCCGCAGAAAGAATGACAGATTTTCCCCGGTGTGATAACCTTGATCAACCCCATTTCAGCAATTGTACAATGTCCAGCGAATCAAAAACAGCATCTGAAAAACTCTCCTTCGAAGAAGCGATTTCCCGCTTGGAGGAAATCATCGGCAACATGGAGAACAACTCGCAGAGTTTGGACGAGATGGTGAAGTCCTTCGAAGAAGGGCAGCGCCTTGTGCGCCTCTGCAACGAGCGTCTCGCGAAGATCGAGCGCAAGGTCAACGAGTTGACAGGCAAGGCGGACGGATCGACCGGGCAAAGCCAATTCGAGGAGAGTCCCGGGCGCTAGAAAAAAGCCGTTTTCGTTCCCTGCGATTTTTTTTCTAAGAAAGTTCCGTTGGCGTTCGTATAATAAAGTGAACGACCCGAACATGCCTTTCCCCGGTTTTCATCCGGTTTTGGTTTCATCCCTTTTCGTTTCATTTCCAACCATCCCTTCGAATGAGCAAGCAACAGTTAGACAAAAACGGGAATCCGATTCCCGAATTGGATCAGAATCTGCAGGACTTGCAGAAGCTTTTTGCGAATATGTCGTTTTCGGAGCGTTTCCGCAAAACGATGGAGGGCCTCAACAAGCCGAAAGACTCCGGCGAGTACAAGTTCGCCAAGCTTCAGCTGCAGCTGATGTCCGGACCGATCGTTGCGATCTTGCTGCCGTTGATTTTCGTCATCTTTCTCTTCACGCTGAAGAACGACACGACGGTCACGACCCATACGCAGCAGGTTGAAATCGTAGAAGCGGAGGAAGCGCCGGAGGTGGAAGAGCCGGAGCCTCCCGAGTATGAACCGCCAGACGTGATGGAGCCGGTCGATACGGACTTTGACGGACCGACGGACTTTTCGTCCGATGTCGTGACGCAGACCGATTTTACGCCGAACGAGCCGGTTTCTCCGAAGCCTGCGGAATTCAACTCGGTCTCAATCGTGAAATCGCCGATTGTTATGCGCAACATTCTCGGTTCGCGTTCGCCGGGTCAGCGTGGTACGGCGCTTGCCAAATTCGGCGGTTCGAAAGAAGGCGAAGCGACGGTCATGCGCGCATTGCGCTGGCTGAAGAGCAAGCAGAAGCCGGACGGTTCGTGGGACGGGCAGGCCACGGCCAATACGGGGCTGGCGATTCTCACGTTCCTAGCGCACGGCGAAACGCCTTCGCCGGACAATCCCGAGTTCGGTCCCACGGTCGAAAAGGCCATCAAGTTCCTTTGCGACGAACAGCGTCAGGACGGGCTTTTCAAAAATAAAGACGGCAACAACTATTCGCATTTGATTGCGACGTATGCGTTGAGCGAGGCCTATTCCATGACGAAGAATCCGCTTGTCAAGGAAGCGGCCGAAAAGGCGGTTGCGCACATTATCCGCGGGCAGTATCCCACCGGCACGTGGGCGTACAACATGAAGTTCAATGCCGGCTATCCGACGGGCGATACGTCGTATGCGGGGTGGGCTGCCCAAGCGATCAAGGCCGCCCATACGGCGGGATTGGAAGCGGAAGGGTTGCATGAAGCCTACGAGAAGGCTGCGGAGGGTTTCTTGTTGAACCACAACGAGAGCCGTGGCGGCTTCGGCTACAACAACAAGAATCCGACGGGGCTTTCCGGCGTCGGTGCGCTTTGCATGCAGCTACTCGGCAAGTGGAACCATCCGGCCGTCAAGCGCACGATGGATTTGCTTGCGGACTATAAGTTTTCGTTTGAAAACTGGAAGCAGCCTGTCGGCGGCGGTTCTCCGATCTACTATTGGTACTACATCACGCAGGCGAAGTTCCAGGAAGGCGGCGCTACTTTCAAGCAGTGGAACCAGCAGTTCATGCCGGAGCTGATCAAGCAGCAGGTGAAGATTCCGAAGGAAGATACGGAATACAATAAGTACGTCGATCAAGACGGCAATCCTCGCGACATCGGCTTTTGGGACAGTCCCTCCAAGGGCGAGCACCATACCGGCGGAGGCAAGCATTATTCGGCGAATGACAAGTACGCCCGTACGGTCTATCCCGGCAACGGCGAGGCGGGCGAGAAGGTCGAAACAACGGATGGCGGGCGCATTCAGGATACCTGCCTTTGCGCGTTGCAGCTGATGGTGTACTACCGCTTCTTGCCGGCGACGTTGGCGGTCAATGCGGAAAACCAGCCGACGGAGACGAAGCCGAAATCGTCTAAGGAAGTGACGGTGAAAGCCGTTCGCCGGCGCGCCAGCTCCAACTAGTTCGCGGCTGCGGCATTTTGCGCGCAAAAAAAAAAAAAAAATCAGGGGCAATGCGGGTTTTCGCATTGCCCCTGATTTTTGATGCATGGTGTGGACGGCGCGGCGGCGCGCGCGGGAACGGACGGGGGAGCGACGGAGCGCGGACGGGATGCGCGCGGCAACGGGGCGGTGGAGGCGAGCGGCGGACATCGACCGGGATTGCACCCCGAACCCCGCCAAGTAGCACGGCACGGGGCCGGGAGCCCCGGCGGGCGTGAAGAGCGCGAGCTGGGAGGGTGGCGAGCCGCACACCGCGGCCGTGGGAATGCGGCATGCGAATATTGCGTGTGTAATGGCGGTAGGGCGCGATGTCCCTATCGCGCCGCCCGGGTAATGCGC
>JAEDLN010000131.1 GCA_016295275.1 Kiritimatiellia bacterium | reverse complement strand
AAGCACGTGCTTTGCCCGAGGACGGTGAGAAAAATGGCTTGAAAGGTATCGGAATCGGTGTCCGGGACCGCCATTCGGAGGAGTGTCCGAAAGGTTTTCAGCATGGGGCTCACGACCTGTCCGTAGATATGGTCGCAAGAATCGGCGGGAATGCTTTCCGGAGAGGTGACGAAGCAGCGGAAGATATTGCGTTCCGGAGTATCGAACAAAAACAGTTCCAAGACACAGTCGAGCCATTTCCGGAGCGCGTTCTCCCAGTCTTCCTGATTTTGGACGGAGGAGACCTTTTTTTCGAGCGGGAGCGCCATTCTGCCGTATTCCTGAAGAAAGATTTCTTCGTAAAGGCGGTCCTTCGAACGGAAATAGTAGTTGATTGCTGCACCGTTGACATGAGCCTTTTGCGCGATATCCCGGATGGTCGTCTGTTGGAAGCCTTTTGCAGAAAAAAGGTCGCGTGCGGCCGCGAGAATCCGGTCCGGAATCGTATTTGCGGCAATTCGGTTTTTGCCAGTTTTGGAGGAATTTCCGTTCGACATGACGTGAGAATAGACGGCTCGTTTCCGGATGTCAACTGTGGCACTGTCGCCTACGTGCGACGGCGCCCGTGTCGGGCGCGGCTTGCAAAGGCTAGGATTTTTGCGGAAAATCGAGGGGAAGGATGCGTTCGCCGAGCGAGATGCGCTTTTTTCGAGCGAGGGAGCGAAGGGTGTTTTGCAGTTGGGAATCGCCCCAATACTGCGGGGGCGTATCTTTTTTTGCCGTAGCGGAAAAGACGGCGGGGAATGTATCGGCGCCTTCTCGAATTGCTTCGAGGGCGATGGTTTCGAGTCGTCCGAGAGCGGTTCGGTCGGACGGGATCTCCGCCAGAAGGCGTTGGGCTGCGGGAGCGACGTAAGGGAGCTCGGCGCAGAACGACGATGCCAGAGTGGAAAGGGATTGCGGATCCCGGAGGGCGAAGCAGCGATCGGCCCTGACGGCAAATTCGAATGCTTTCGGGGAAAGGGGAGTTCGGTCCGGGTAGAGGGTTGCGAGTTCGGGGGCGGTCAATTCTCCGAGACCATTGAAACGGGGGTGTCCGGGGAAGGTGAAGGGGCAAACAAGAGAGACGAGCGGAGCGGCGGTCCAGCGAGCGATGCAGGCAAGGACGTGAACGAGCATCGATTGGTCGAACAGGCAAGCATCGAACCAGCAAACGATTTCGTTTTTGCCGGAAGCTACGGCTTTCAAGGACTCGTATTGCCGGGAAAGGGATCGGAGCGTTTGATCGAAGGACTCGCCGTACGTATCGGCAAGATAGCGGGCGCGCGAGCGAAGATCCGCCTCGGACGGCGGGATATCGGTCGAGCGGGGACCTTCATAGAGAACGTCGCGCCAGACGATAGAGCCGGCGGAAGGGATATCCGTTTCGCGAAAGGTCAAGGCGGCGCTATCGCCGTCAAACAGATGCACAGGGCGGTCAGGCATGGAGAAAAGCGGAAATGCGCTGCATCCGGGGGATTATCCGGCGAATCCGGAAGGACGGCATCCCGTCGAGCGTCTATGCAGTCGGGGGCGTTGTAGCGGTCCCGGACGTTTCCGGCATGACATCGTGTCCGCTTTGCGGATTCGGCGGCGGGGGCGCGGGCAGGTTTTTGAATCGGATACCGATTGGGGTTCGAGAGCGGTATCCATTGGCGAAGGCCGCTCCCGACATGATTTTTCCGCCTTCGGGGCGGACGAGGGTAAGGCGCAGAGCGCGGCCCGATCCGCCGGCGATGAGAGGCCCCTTTTTCGGATCCATTTCCAGCAGTGTTCCGGGGAGCGTAAAGGCAATTGCCTTTGGCAAATCCTCGACGGTCGCAGCCATCACCTTCAGGCGCATTCCGGGTTTTCCGGGAGGTCCGGGGATGTAGGTAGCCGCGCCGGGGCGCGGGGAAAAGGCGCGGATTTTGCGTTCGTTTTCGACGGCGCTTTTCGTCCAATCGAGCCCTTCTTCGGCATTTTGGATTTTCGGGGCAAACGTGACGAGTGCGGGGTCTTGCGGGATTCGCGGGCAGGTTCCGTTTGCGAGGCGGCGAAGGACATCGAGCATGAGATCGGAGCCGGATTCGGAGAGTCGCGTTCCGATGCTACCCGTCGTATCGGTTGGTGCGATGGGGCATTTGACCTGACCGAGAATATCGCCGGTATCCATGCCGCGATCCATCATCATGGCGGTAACGCCCGTAATGGTATCGCCGGCGAGAATCGCCCGATGGATCGGCGTGGCGCCGCGCCACCGCGGAAGCAGGGAGACGTGCAGATTGATGCATCCGAAAGGCGGAAGGCTCAAGAGCATATCGCCCAAAAACTGTCCATAGGCCATGACGACGATTGCATCGATGCCGAGACCTGCCAGCGTTTCCATCACGATGGGGGAGTTGACCCGGACGGGGGTCAGCACGGGGATGTCGCGAGATTGCGCGAGCACCTTCACGGGGCCGGGCTGAACGCGCAAATGGCGACCCTTTCCGCGGTCCGGTTGGGTAACAACGGCCACGACATTCACATCGGGCGCGTTGGCCAGTGCTGTCAGGAAGGGGCAAGAGAGCTCATCGGAGCCCATAAATACCACCCGAATCGGGTGAGCGGAAAGCATAGTCGTGTACGCGGGTTAGGTGAACGGAGGCCTGCGGAACGGGCGGAGAGAACGGGAAGAAACGTTTGCCAATTATAAAGAAAGTGCGGAATATCGTCCAACAAAAAGAAAGGAACGGGATTCCCGAGGCGATCAGGGGAGGTATGCGCCGTGTTCGCGGAGCCGGTTTCTCAGGGCGTCGGTCGAGATGGCGCGGCTATCCGCAACCGGGAGTTTGGCCGCCATGGAAGCGGCGATACCGGCGGCTTCGCCCATGCAGAGACAGACGGGCATGACGCGTGTCGTTCCCTGGACGATTCTCGTTGTGGAAATTGTCCGGCCGACGACGTACACATTCCGGAGCGTTTTCGGGAGGAGGCAGCGATAGGGGATGCCGTGCGATTCGCCGGGACCGTACCGACGGGTTCTGTTAGCGAGTTGCTTTTCCAGTTCCTTCGGATCGGTCGTCTTGGTTTCGGAGGCGCGTCTGCCGTGGACATCGAGGTAGTAGGAATTGCGGCAGATTTCATCCGGAAAAGAGCGTCGGGCGACGTAATCGTCTTCCGTGAGGACATAATCGCCGACAATGCGTCGGCTTTCGCGGATTCCGAGGGCGTCTGCCGTCTGCACGAGATAGGCGTTTTTGAAGGCCGGCGAGAATTCTGCGCAGGCGTCGCGGAAGGACGCGGCAATTTTGCGGCCTCGAATCAAGCCTTGCGAGACAGAGTCCGGGTTTGTCGGATCGACGTCCCAGATATGGCCGGCATTGAAACCGACGACACCGGGGCCGATCAGGGAATTGCAGGCGTGGAGATCTTCGATTAAGGGGTATTTCTTGCTTTCGAGGATATCGCGAATCGCCTCGCGGCCCTTGCAGTAGCGAATACCGCCGACATGTTCGTACGCATAGGTATCGACATTGCAGAGTGTGAAGCAGTGCGTGCAAGCCTGGAGCGAATGGGTTTCTTCGTCTCCCATATCGAAAGGCACTCCTGCCCATGCGGCGAGATCGGCGTCGCCGGTGGCGTCGATAAAGACGGGAGCCCGGTAGGCGACGAGTCCGGCTTTCGAGGCGACGAGGATTGCGTCGACCGCTTTGCCGTCGGGCGTTTTTGTCACGCCGGCGAGCATTGTATGGAAGAATACGGTTGCTCCGTTTCCGGTAACGAGATCGTCGTAGATGCGTTTCAGTTCTTCGGCGGGAATGGGAACCCAATCGTTTTGTTCGGGGCTGATGTGGGGGAGATGTTCCTTGCAGGCGGACAGGATTTTTTCCGCCATTCCGCGGTAGATGATCTTTTCGTGATCGGTGAACGGGCACCAAGCCGGGACGAGTCCGGAGGTTCCCATTCCGCCCAGCGAGCCGGTTGCCTCCAGCAGGAGCGTTCGTGCGCCTTCGCGTGCAGCGGCTGCCGCGGCGGTACAACCGGCAGGTCCGCCTCCGGCAACGATGACATCGTAGGAGTCGTCAAGGGGCAAGTCTTGGGAATAGGGGAGTGTTTTCATGGAGAACGGAAAGGCGGGATGGGGAAAAGCGGGCCGGTGTTGAAGCCGGCCCGCGGTAGTCGGCGAAGAAAGTGCTGCCGAGTGGAATTATGCGAGTTGGTCCATGGTTACGACCGGGATATCCTTATCGGCGGCCGGGGCAAGAGGCGCGAGCTTGGTTGCATCGAATTCGTAGCCGTTTTCGGTGAGCGGCCAAACGACGGGTGCCGTATTGAGCACGGCGGCGCGGAAGCCCTGGACGGTGGCACCGAGATTACCCGTATGGGAGGAGTTGCATCCCTCGTTTTCGATTGAGAACGGATAGCGGTATCCCTTTGCCATGAGCGTTTCGAGGAAGCGGGCCCAGTCCATCGAATCGGAACCGCCGAAACCGGGAACTCTCGGCTCGTAATGATGGCGGTCCCATTCGTTGGCGGGCAAGGGTACGCCGGCCTTTTCGGCGAGTTGCGGAGAGACGGTCTGTTGGGCGAACAAACGACCCCAGTGAACGGAAGCGGAATTATCGGGGAAATTGCGCGTTCCCTTGATATGGATGCGGCGGATCCGCGAGAAATCGGAAGCGAGGATGACGTCGGTCGGATCGATGTGCTGCCAGACATCGTGGGAGGGATCGTACGTTTCGGCATGAGCGCGGCTGGGGATCAGGGCGTACATGAGTTTGCGGGCTGCCAGGCAGCACGGCAGGTTGTTGTAGGTATCCATGGCCGTTGCGGGCTGCCAGCCTTCCATGGGGCAGTTTTCGTAGACGAGCGTAACGCCGAGGCTTTCGGCGTATTTGACGATCGGTTCGAAGACCTCCTTATAGCGCATCAGATTCTTTTCAAAGCCACCGTCCTGTTTGGCCAAATCGTGATCGAACCCGACGAAGGTTCCGACGACGACGTCGTTCCGATCGCCGCCGAGCAGGTGTGCCATGCGGATGAGTTTGAGAATATGGTTCTGGTTCTTGATTCGATTGGCGGGATCTCCGCCGATCATATTGTCGTAAGCGCCGAGAGAAATCCGGAGCTTTTCGGTGCCGATGCGCTCGAGCAAGCGGGCGGCGTCATCCCGCGTGAAAGAATCGTAATTCAAGTGGGTGGCGACATGATCCTGGCGTGTGCCGTCGCGGCGAAAGACGCAGAGCTCCATGCCTTGGGCTCCGATTGCCTTGGTTTTCTCGATGACCTGATCGAGGGTCAGCTGCGGAAACGCAGACGTCATGATCCAGATTTGATTATTCATTTTTCGATCCTTTCCGGAAGAGGTGTGAGTGTATGCGGGTAGTCTATCGCAAGAGAGAAAACAATTCCAGCGAGAATCGCCTGCCGGAAAAAGAACAGCCGCCATACGGGGAATGGCGGCTGTTTGCGGGGACCGGCGGCGTCCAACGATGCGAGGGGAGACTTAGCGGTCCTTTACGATAGAAATGTTGGCGCCCTTCGGAGGAACGTCAAAAACGATGCGGCCGGATTTTACGACGACCTTTTTCTCGGTACCGCCGATGACAATGACCTTTGCGCTCTGCCAAGAGAACGGGACGGTTGCGACGAGGGTCAGCGGGACGTCGTACTGTGCGGGATCGGTTTTGACGTCGAGATGGAATTCACCGCCTCCGTCGTTATTTCCGTGGATGGCGGAAAGAACGGCGTTGTCGCGTTCGGCGATATATTTCTGGACATCGATTGTCGCTGCGACCCAGACGCGTCCCTCGGCCATCCGTTTTGCGCAATCGGCGATCAGGCGCTCGTGGTCGGCCGCGGAGAATGCGAACCAATCGCCGCCGACGCCGTGGAAAAGAATGCTCTTCCAGGAACCCTCTTTTTCCGCACGATTCAGGGTTGCATTCGCCGCTTCTTCATAGGTGAAAAAGCCTCCGGCGGAAGCTTGCGGGGAGTTTTTGCCGTTGCCCATGCCGGCCCACTGCGCGCGGAGAACGGAGTTGAATTCTTTGAGGACCGGCTGCAGCTCTTGGTCCGAAATCTTCCACGGAACACCGCCCGGAATTGCGAAGGAAACGAGATCGGCCGGTTTCAGTCCTGCCATTTCGCGGATTGCCTTGTCGGCTTTGGCGATCTGCTCTTTCAGTTCATCGACGGTTTTTGCGCCGGAATGGCTCCACGTATGGTTGCCCAAAACGATTTCCGGGTTCTTTGCGGATTCTTGCCATTTCAGGGCAAGCCACGAGTTGGTTCCGGTCCAGTTATTGGGGTTGACGTAGAATGTTCCGGGAATGTGGTGACGAATCAGGACGGGAATGACGAATTCCTGATGGGAAGGGCATCCGTCGTCGTAGTAAAGGGAAACGGCGCCCTTTGCGTTGTTGCTCCATCGAGCGATCGAGACCTTGAACTCGGTTTCGGGGGATGGCGTGTTTTGTGCGTGCAGCAATGGGATAGACATAGCGAGAAAAGCGAGACAGAGGGAGGTTTTTTTCATGATATCGGCTCCTTGTTTGATTACGGTCCCTTTTTATCAAAATAGCGAAAGGCGCGCAATCGTTTATCGAAAATCCGCCATCCTGATTCCGTCATCTGTCGGTGCCGTTTTCATAGATATTTTCAGTGTAAAAATCCGTTAGGCGCGAGCCGGGAGGTGCGGCGGCAGGCCGCCGCGGGTGGGGCGACCGGACGCCGCGCCCTGCGCGGCTATGAG
>JAEDLN010000130.1 GCA_016295275.1 Kiritimatiellia bacterium | reverse complement strand
TAAAAAAAAAACCGCCCCCGCGCCCCTCCCGCCCCGTCGCCACGCCCCCCCCCCCCCGCCGCATCGCCGTCGCCACCCGCCCGGCTCGCGGCGTCACGACCTAGTGAAAAATCCGTCTTTTTGATATCCTTGACTCTGAAATGCTTGCCGCATTGCCGCGAAAAGCTACTTCGATCGAATACGTCACTCTGACAACCGCAGCCCGCACACGGCTTGCAGACCATCTGTCATCCATTCCGAAAAGGAGACCCTCCCGTGAAACAATTCGTTCCCCAATGGATTATCGAAGCAAAACGCGACGGAAAGACGATCCCCGAATCCGACTTGCGCGAATTCGTGAACCGGTTTACGGACGGTTCCCTTCCGGAATACCAAATGGCCGCCTTTGCCATGGCCGTCTTTTTCCGCGGCATGTCGGGCGAGGAAAAACACGTCCTGACCGATGCCATGATGCGTTCCGGCGATACCCTTTCCTGGGAAAGCCTCGACCGCCCGACCGCAGACAAGCATTCGACGGGCGGCATCGGCGACAAAATCTCCATCCCGCTGGCTCCCTTGGTTGCCGCTTGCGGGGTGGCCGTTCCCATGATTTCCGGACGCGGCCTTGGGATTACGGGCGGAACCCTCGACAAGCTCGATGCCATCCCCGGCTATCGCACATCCCTGTCTGTCGAGGAATTCCGTTCGGTTCTCAAAACCGTCGGTTGCTCCATTATCGGACAAACCGATCGCCTCGCCCCCGCCGATCGGAAGCTGTATGCTCTGCGGGACGTTACGGGAACCGTCCCCTCGATTCCGCTGATTACCGCCTCGATCCTTTCGAAAAAACTGGCGGAAGGCGCGGAAACGCTCGTTTTCGACGTCAAATGCGGTTCCGGTGCCTTCATGAAAACGCCCGAACAGGCGCGTACCCTCGCCGATTCGCTCGTCGACGGAGCCCGCCGCGCAGGACGAAAGGCTACCGCAATTATCCACGATATGAATCAGCCGATCGGACAATGCATCGGAAATGCGCTTGAAATTCGCGAGTCGATCGAAATCCTTCAGGGTGCCGGTCCCGCCGACACCCGAAAACTCGTCCTTGAACTCGCCGTCCCCATGCTGACCCTTTCCGGTGTCGCAAGCGATGACGCCGATGCCCGTCGGCAACTCGATGCCGCTCTTGCGTCCGGCGCCGCTCTCGAAACCTTCGCCAAAATGGTTGTCGCACAAGGCGGCAACGGGAAGGTCGCCGACACTCCCGCCAAAATCCTTCCGACCGCTTCGTTCGTCGCAGACGTCGTTGCTCCCGCCGAAACCGCCGATACGCCGCAAATCGAATCCGTCGATGCCGAAACCATCGGACGGGTGGTTCTGTTGCTGGGCGGAGGACGCCAAATCGCAACCGATGCAATCGATTATGCCGTTGGTATCGATCGGCTCGCCTCTGCAGGAACATCCGTCGTCCCCGGCGATCTTCTCTTGCGCCTTCATGCCCGCTCCCGCGAAGAAGCCGAGGCCTTGATTCCAATGGCCCTGAGCGCCTTTCGTTTCCGATAAGGCCGCCCCGGTCGATCGCAATCGTTCCGCAACCGGGACTTTTCCCCCCCACACACACCCACTCCCCTTTTTTTCCCTTCCGTTCCATGACAATCCCCTGGACTCTCCTGATGCAGTCCGCTCGCGCCGCCACGGCCAACTGCCATATTCCCTACTCGCACTACCCCGTCGGTGCCGCCTTGCTGGCAGACGATGGCTCGGTCTGGACCGGCGTCAACATCGAAAACGCATCGTACGGCCTGACCAACTGCGCCGAACGGACCGCCGTCTTCAAGGCGGTCTCCGAAGGAAAACGGCACTTTCGCGCGCTCGTGATTTGCGGCGGCACCGCCGATTCGCCGGCCCATCCCTGCGGCGCCTGCCGTCAAGTGCTTGCCGAATTCTGTCCGCCGGATATGCCTGTGCGCGTCATCCCGCTTTTGCCGCCGGCAGAAGAATCCCCCATCGACCATACGCTCGCCGAATACCTTCCCTGCTCCTTTCAGCTCGACTCGTCCCGGGAAAAGGCGCTCGAGGAATGACGACGGCGTCCGAATGCCGGAACATCGACGCTCCCTGCAAAAAATCGCTCCCCGATTCAATTCCCTTTTGAATCGCCCTTCTTTCTGTTATCATCCCAACCATCGCAGGCTTTTCTTTTTTCTCTGCTCAGATTCCCGTTTCCATGTGTGGCATTATTGGTTTTGTCGGAACGACTCCCGCCGTTCCTCATCTGCTCTCAGGTCTCCGTAAACTCGAATATCGCGGCTACGATTCCGCCGGTATCGCGATCGCTTCCCCGACGGAACCGGATATCGTCATCCGAAAGGCCGTCGGCAAAATCGCAAACCTGGATCAGGCAATCGCAAGCCATCCGCTCGAATTCGAAGGCCCTATCGGAATCGGCCATACCAGATGGGCGACCCACGGCATTCCTTCCGTGCAAAATGCCCACCCGCACCTTTCCCAAGACGGCCGCTTCGCCGTCGTCCACAATGGCATCATCGAAAATTTCCACGATCTGCGCAAGCAACTCCGGGAACTCGGATTTGAATTTCGCTCCGAAACCGATACGGAGGTTCTCGCCCATCTCATCCAACTGCATCGCGCCGATACCCTGATCGATTCCGTGCGCGCCGCCCTCCGGCTCGTTCGCGGCACCTTCGGCATCGCTGTCGTTTCCTCCTGTTTTCCCAACCAGATTGTCGTCGCCCGCCGCGGCTCCCCGATCGTCATCGGCGCAAACGAAACGGAAACCATCGTGGCCTCCGATGTCGCCCCGATTATCCCGTATACCAACAAGGTCACCTTCCTCGACGATGGCGATATCGCCGTCTTGACGCCCGGACACTTCGAAATCCGGTCCATGGAAAATACGTCGGTCTCCCGCTCGGAAACAGCCGTCGACTGGGATCCGGGCGCCGCCGAAAAGGGCGGGTTCGAACATTTTATGCTCAAGGAAATCTTCGAACAGCCGGAGGCGCTCGAAAACTGCTTCCGAGGACGACTCCTCGAAGAGGACGGAACGGCAAAGCTTTCCGGACTCCGTCTCGATCCGCATGATATCGCTTCTTTCGACAATCTCGTCATCACCGCTTGCGGTACAAGCTACTACGCCGGTCTGCATGGCTCCTATGCCTTCGAACAACTCGCCGGAATCCCAACCCGAATCGAACAGGCTGCGGAATTCCGCTACCGCAACCCGATTCTCTCCCCGAACGCCGGCGTCATCGCCATCAGCCAATCCGGCGAAACCGCCGATACGCTTGCCGCCGTGCGGGAGGCCGCCCGCAAGGGGGCGACCGTCCTTTCTATCTGCAATATCGTCGGCTCGACAATCGCACGCGAGGCCGGACGCGGCATCTATCTCCACGCAGGACCCGAAATCGGCGTCGCCTCTACAAAGGCTTTCCTCTGCCAAGTGGCCGTCCTCAATATGATGGCACTCCTCTTCGGTCGTACGCGGCGTCTCTCCAATTCGGAAGGCGTCCATATCGTCCATGCTCTGAAAAAACTCCCCGATCTGATCCGCAGCGTCCTCGAACAGAAGGATTGCATCCGGAAAATCGCCGAAAAGTACGCCGGCTGCTCCAATGCGTTCTATATCGGTCGGGGGTATATGTATCCCGCCGCGCTCGAAGGCGCGCTCAAACTCAAGGAAATCTCCTACCTTCACGCCGAAGGATACCACGCCGCCGAACTCAAGCACGGCCCGATCGCCTTACTCGACGAAAAGGTGCCTGTCGTCGCGTGCGCACCCCTTGTCCCGGGGCACGATAAAACCATCGGAAACATCCAGGAATGCCGCGCCCGCAAATCCCCCGTCATCGCCATCGCGACAGAAGGCGATGATTCCATTGCCGCCTTTACCGAAGATATCATCCGCGTGCCGCAATGCTCCGAGCTCGTCGCCGCTCTCCCGGTCGTCGTTGCCGAGCAGCTTCTCGCATACTACATCGCACGCTTCCGGGGCGAACCGATCGACCAACCCCGGAATCTCGCAAAATCCGTTACCGTCGAATAACGCCCCGACTTCCTCCTATGGCCATCTATATCGATTTCGACGACGTTATCTGCCAGACCAACGTTACCTTGCGCAAAATCGTCCGGGAACGCTATGGAAGACACTACGAATTCGAAGATATGACCCAATTCGATCTCCATGTTTCTCTCGGTCTCGACAATGTGGAATATCCAAAATTCATGCGGCTCTTCCACGAACGCCATCTGGAGGAAATTCCGGAAATCCCGGATGCGTGCCAAACCATCCTGACTTGGCACAAGGCGGGGCTTTCCCCGCTCGTCGTCACCGGTCGCAGTCCATCCTGCCGCGAGGCCTCTCTCCGTTGGCTCCAATCGCACGGCTTGGGCAAAATTCCTCTCTTCCATCTCGATAAATACCAACGCTTCCAGGGAACTGATTCCGACCGCTCGATCAAACCCGACGATCTCCGGAACATGAAAATCGCTCTCGCAATCGAAGATGCCCCGCCTTCGGTCAGTCTCCTGCAAAAATGGAACCTCTGCCCGATCGCCCTCTTCGATCGTCCGTGGAACCGCTCGATCCCGTCTTCCACGTCCCTTCGCCGCTTCCGCAACTGGCGCGAACTGGCAGAAACCGTCCCCGGTTTCCTCGCCGCCTCCGCCGCCGACGCCCCCTCCACCCTTTGACCCCACCCCCGCCTGCAATGAATGGTTTTACGCGTGTCGCCACTTGCGTTCCCGCTCTTCAAGTCGCAAACCCAGCTTTCAACGCCGGAGAAATCCGATCCCTCTACTTGGAGGCCGACGCACGCTCTGCCGCATTGGTCCTGTTCCCGGAACTCTCCATAACCGGTTACTCCTGCGGCGATCTGTTCGAACAGAATATCCTCCTGAACGCCGCTGAAAAGGCCGTCGCCGACTTGACCCGCGCCACCATCGGCCGTCGCAGTGTGTTGGTCGTCGGAACGCCCGTTCGAATCGGCTCCCGACTCTTTAATGCCGCCGCCGTCATCGCCAATGGCTCCATTCTCGGGATGCCGTTCAAGGAATACTTGCCGAATTACCGCGAATTTTACGAAAAACGACAATTCAGATCCGGTCGCGAATTCTCCGGCAACACCATCTCCTACGCCGGACAAGACAATATCCCCGCCGGACTCGGCCTCGTCTTCCAATCCCCCGACGGCGGACCGCGCTTCGGTGTCGAAATCTGCGAGGATCTTTGGGCCGTAACGCCTCCCTCCTCCAATCTCGCACTCGGTGGCGCCGAAATCATTCTCAACCTCTCCGCCGGCAACGAACTCGTCGCAAAGGCCAACTACCGCCGTACGCTCGTCGCCGGCCAAAGCGCACGACTCTCCGCCGTCTATCTGCTGGCAGGCGCCGGCGTCCATGAATCGACCTCCGATGTCGTCTTCTCCGGTCACGCCTTGATCGCATTCAATGGCACCATCCTTGGAGAAAACAACCGCTTCGAACGGAAGGGATCGTCCGTTTACGCCGATGTGAATGCCAATTGGTGCAGGGCGTTGCGCGCATCCTGGACCAGCTTCCATGATTCGCCCGTCCCCTCTTCGATCCGATACGTCCGAGCCCCCGTCCTTCCGCCCGCCCCCAATCTCGACTGCCTCGCCCTTTCCGAAACGCCATTCGTCCCCGCCGACCCCGCAACCAAAGAATGCCGTTGCCGCGAAATCTTCTCGATCCAAGCCGCCGGTCTCGCCAAACGGATCGAGGTGACAAATGCAAAACGCCTCGTCATCGGAATCTCGGGTGGACTCGATTCGACCTTGGCTCTCCTCGCCTGCGCCCATACGACAGACTTGCTCGGACTCCCCCGCAAGTTTACGCTCGCCGTCACAATGCCGGGATTCGGAACCACGTCCAGAACACGCTCCAACGCCTCCGCTCTGGCCGAAAAACTAGGCGCGGAATTGCGCGAAATCTCGATCTGCAAGTCCGTCGAACAACATTTCACGGATATCGGCCACAACCCCGAAAACCATTCTGTCGTCTACGAAAACGCTCAAGCTCGCGAACGGACGCAAATTCTCATGGATCTGGCCAACGCAGAAGCCGGCCTCCTCGTCGGAACCGGCGATTTGAGCGAAATCGCCCTCGGCTGGTCGACCTACAACGGCGACCACATGTCCATGTACAATGTCAATTGCGGCATTCCAAAGTCGCTGATTCGATACCTGTGCGCCTACGAGGCTTCCGTATCGGACGCCGAAACGGCCAAGATCCTCATCGATATCAACGATACGCCCGTCTCCCCCGAACTCCTCCCGGGACCGCAAAAAACCGAATCCATCCTCGGTCGATACGAACTGCACGATTTCTTCCTGTACTATTTCCTCAAATACGGCGAAACACCCGAAAATCTCCTCGCACTCGCTCGCCGCGCATTCCCCGAATCAATCCCGTCCGAAGCCATCGACGAAGCCTTGCGCGTCTTTATGCGCCGTTTCGCTACCCAACAATTCAAACGAAACGCCTGCCCCGATGGCCCGAAGGTCGGGACTATGGCCCTCTCGCCACGCGGCGACTGGCGTTGCCCGTCCGACTATTCGCCGTCCCTCTGGATATCCCCATAATCGCTGTTTCGCAAGGCGCCCCCGCCCGCGCCGCGCCCCCGCCCGCGCCGCGTTGCCGTGCCCCGTTGCCACGCACCACTCGCCGTGCGCACCTCTCGTGCCCCTTTGCGTGCGCACCTTTCGCCGTGCGCACCTCTCGTGCCCCTTTGCGTGCGCACCTTTCGTGCGGCTTGGCGGTAGGGCGCGATGTCCCCATCGCGCCGCCGCGCCATCGGC
>JAEDLN010000129.1 GCA_016295275.1 Kiritimatiellia bacterium | reverse complement strand
GGCGCGGCGGCGCGATGGGGACATCGCGCCCTACCGCAACGGGACACGAGCGGTGCGCACGGTCAAGGGGCGATGTGAGGGTGTGGCGAGGAAAGGGGAAGGGGCGCGACCACGGGACACGAGCGGTGCGCGGCGAGGGTGCGCCGAGGGACGTATCCATGGGGGCGCGGCGAGGGTGTGGCGAGGAAGGGGAAAGGGACGCGACCGCGGGGCGCGGCGAAGAGGCGCAGAAATACCGGAAAAGAAGACCGGCGGAAAATCGGAATGTACAACCATTTGCAAAATCGGTACACTTCCTTTCATCTACTGTTGGGAGCGATGCCGAATCGATGTTTCGTTTTCCTTCGCGATGGGACGGCCCCAACGGCTCTTTTCGATGGCAATGCGCCTTTCTGGCCTTTCGTTTCTGCTACAAACGGACTGAAACTTCATGAATACACTCGACTGGATTGTTCTTTTTTTGCCGATTCTCGTGGTCATCTACTTTGCCTGCAAAGCGCAGAAGCATGTCAAAGGCGTGGCGGACTTTCTGTCGGCGGGAAGAATTGCCGGACGCTATGTTCTCTGTATCGCATCCGGTGAAGCCGGCTTTGGTCTGATCAGTTTTGCCGGATTGATGGAGCAGTATTACAACTGCGGATTTGCCGTTTCGTTCTGGTCGGCCATTGCGGTGACATTGGGGATGGTATTGGCGCTTTTCGGTTTTGCGACCTATCGGTTTCGCGAAACGCGTGCGATGACGTTGGGGCAGTTTTTCGAGATACGCTACAATCGTCCATTTCGATTGACGGCGGGGGCCATTCAGGTGATGTACGGCCTTTTGAATTACGCGATTTTTCCGGCGGTCGGAGCGCGTTGTCTCCTGTACTTTTTGGGCTTGCCGGTATCCTTCACGCTTTTCGGGTGCGAGTTTTCGACATTTGGGTTGCTGATGATTCTGGCGCTCGGGCTGGCGTCTTGGCTGGCGTGCGTAGGCGGTCAAGTCACGATCATGGTGACGGATTGCCTGCAAGGGATCATCGGGTATCCGATGTATCTGTTGATCATGTGCTATTTGCTCTACCGTTTTTCTTGGGGAGAGGAGATGATGCCTGCGTTGTTGCAGCGTCCGCCGCACCAGAGCTTTTTGAATCCGTTCGACATTTCCGAGATGCGGGACTTCAATTTGGTATATGTTCTTTCCGGCATTGTCGGCATGGTTTTGTTCCGGTTGTCTTGGGGCGGACGCGGATACGACAGTTCGGCTCGGAATGCGCATGAAGCGAAGATGGGGGCCTTGCTCGGCAGTTGGCGCGGTTCGTTCTCCAGTCTGATTTTCGTTCTTTTGGCCGTTGTGGCATACACCTATATGAACCATGAGCATTTTGCAAAAGACGCAAATGAAACGCGGCGGGAGCTTGCCATGGTGACGGCACAGGACACGCTCGTATCCGATTTGGATCCGGACGGAGAGAAAGCCATGTTGGCGCAATTGGAAAGCAAGTATGCGGCGATACAGCCCCGTACCGAGTTTTCGGACCGGTATGAATCCAAAGAGGCTTTTCTGAAAGAGACGGACGATCCGTATTTGTCGGCGACAAGCGAGGTTCTCGGCGACAATCCGAAGGGACGTGCGAAGTTCCAGACCTTCTCAGCGATTTACAAGCAACAGTTGGTGACCGTCTCGTTGCGGGATGTTTTGCCGATGGGGTTGCTCGGCATGCTTTGTGCGATGATGGTCTTCATGATGGTTTCGACGGATACGACCTATTTGCATGCCTGGTCGAGCGTCATCGTGCAGGATATCGTCATGCCGTTGTGCAAAAAGGGCATGTCTCCCAAGCTGCAAATCAATTTGTTGCGTCTTGGCATTGTGCTCGTTGCGGTATCGGCGTTCGTTTTCAGTTTCTATTTCGGGCAGATCGACTATGTCATGATGTTCTTCTCGATTACGGGGGCTATTTGGGCGGCATCCGGGCCCGTAATCACCTTGGGGTTGTATTGGAGTCGCGGAACGACGGCCGGCGCTTTTTGCGCTCTGCTGTTGGGGGCATCGACGGCTGTTGCGAGTATTTTCGTTCAAAAGTTTTGGGTTCCGTACATTTATCCTTGGTTGAATTCAAATGGTCTCGTACCGGCGCTGGATCATTTGCTGCGCACGGTTTCCGCGCCGATGCATCCGTATGTGGATTGGTATATGCGTGGCGACCAGTTCCCGATGACCTCGGTTGAAATCTCTTTGCTCGTCAATATTTTCACGATTCTCATCTATGTGGTCGTTTCCCTGTTGACGTGCCGCAAGCCATTCAACATGGCGCGTATGCTGCATCGTGGAAAGTATGCCGATCCGAATGAAAAATCCTTATGCGAAGATTCCTTGGACCTGGCGCACGTTGCCGGAGAAACTGGTGGGCATTACGGGGGAATATACGCGTGGCGACCGCATTCTCGCCTGGTCGGTATTCGCATGGTCATTCGGCTGGGGTCTTGTGATTTGTTTTGCCGCCGTTCTCCTCTGGAACCATTTTTGGCCGTGGTCGGATGCGGACTGGAGTCTGTTCTTCTGGATCAAGACATTCCTTGCCGCCATTCTGATTGGTGTCGTTTCGACGGTGTGGTTCACTTGGGGCGGCATCCGCGATTTGCGGCAATTGTTCCGGGATTTGGAGTCTGCTAAGCGAAATGACTTGGACGACGGACGTGTTTCCGGCAATGTTTCTCTGGCAGATGCGCAAGCTGTTTCGGAGGTTGAGCAAAAACAAGCGACCGAAGGTGGAGTCGGCGATGGCACGCAGGTATAAGGTACGGCGTCTCGTTTTCATTTTTTCCATTCTGGCGGCGGTTTCTTTTCCGGTGTTTGCGACGGAACCCGTCGGGAAGCGCGCCATTGGGGCTTTCGGGCAATCGGCCGGATGAAGCCCGCACGGCATTGGCGGCGAAGGGGGCGGTTGCGCAACGGTTCCGGACTGCCAAAAACTATGTTCTTTTTTACGGAACGCCCAACGAGACGACGATGGATAATCTATCTGCATATGACATTGTCGTTCTTGAGCCGCAGGCGCTTGGTCCGAATGCGAAAGCGCGCATTGCCGCGTTGCGGGCGACCGGAACGATTGTCATCGGGTACATGAGTTTTTTTTCGAGGTCGCGGAGTGGCATCGATACCGGTCTCGCGTCAATCCGGAGTGGACGATCCGCATTGATGGCAAAGCGTGGGAACCTTGGGGCAAGAATCATGCGATGACGCTTGCCTCGGCCGGGTGGCGGAAGATGCTTTGCGAACTTCTCAAGAGCGAAGTCTTGGATTACGGTTGCGATGGCGTGTTCATGGATACGCTCGCCGATTTGGATCATCCCGCTTTGCCGGAAGAGATGCGCAAACTCGAGTTGGAAGGTTTGTCTGTGCTCATGAAAGAGTTGCGGAAGCGTTACCCGCAGACGCTTTTGATCCCCAATTGGACCATCCAGAAAACGCTTTCGGTCGTATCTCCGTATGCGGATGCCATCTGTTGGGAGGATTTTTCGTCTCTTCATTTTGAGGATCGCGAGACGGAACGCTGGATGCGCAAGAATGCCGAGAGAATTGGCGCCGAGCGGAGAAAACGGACGGAACCGCTCTTGATCCTGACGCTTTGGGACGCACCTGGCGGCATGGATGCGGAGCACAAGAACGAGCTTTTCGGGAAAATGCGGGCAATCTCGGCATCCTTCGGGTTTCTGCCCTATCCGCTGACAGGCGGCTATCAGCAACAGCCGGTCGCCTCGTGCGGTTTGTGAAGCATTCGGTTTCCGTCTCCTGCGGCGGGGCGGATCGAAGAGGTCGCAACGCATCGGAAGGAATGCGGAAAGGCGTGGGGTAAGGGTTGCCCGTAAGAGCGCAACGCAAAGACGGCGGAGCTGCGTCTGCGAATTTGCGCTTGGTGTTCTATTGTCGGTTGTGGTAGAATTTCGCCGCTTATATTGATTTGTCCGTCGGCTGGTTTTTGGCGGCGTTTGATATTCTTTTTTTGCTCAATACGGTAATTTGAAACTATGGACAAGCATTACGATCCTCAAGCGATTGAGTCCAAATGGTATCCCCAGTGGGAAAAATCGGGCGCATTCCGTCCGGATCCCGCGCATAAGGGAGAGCCTTACAGTGTTGTGATTCCGCCGCCCAATGTGACGGGTATCCTGCACATGGGGCATGCCCTGAACGACACGATTCAGGATGTCTTGGTCCGGTGGAACCGGATGCGCGGAAAGGACGTATTGTGGGTTCCCGGAACGGATCATGCGGGCATTGCGACGCAGAATGTTGTCGAAAAGGCGCTTCGCAAGGAAGGACTTCGCCGTCAGGATTTGGGCCGTGAAAAGTTTGTGGAGCGCGTCTGGGAATGGCGCAAGCAGTATGGCGGCACGATTGTGCGCCAGTTGCGTGCCTTAGGGTGTTCCTGCGATTGGGATCACGAACGCTTTACGATGGATGAAGGGCTGTGCCGTGCGGTGGCGGAGGTTTTCTGCGACATGTACGAGAACGACTTGATCTATCGTGGCAATTACATTGTAAACTGGTGTCCGCGTTGCGGGACTGCGCTTGCGGACGATGAGATCAACCACGAACCGCATGATGGATTCCTGTGGCATATCCGCTATCCGATTGTCGGGCGTCCCGGGGAGTTTTTGGAGGTTGCCACGACGCGTCCGGAGACGTTGCCGGGCGACACGGCGGTTGCCGTTCATCCAAAAGACGAGCGCTATCTGCATCTTCGCGGTTGCAAGGTCTTGCTTCCGTTGGCGAATCGCGAGATTCCGATTGTAGCGGACGAGTATGTCGAGCGGGAATTCGGCACAGGTGTCGTCAAGATTACGCCGGCGCACGATCCGAACGATTTCCAGGTTGCGCAACGCCATCAGCTAGAGCAGATCAACATCATGAATGGCGACGGCACCATGAACGAGTTGGCGGGCGAGGCGTACAAGGGGCTGGACCGATTCGAGTGCCGCAAGAAGATTGTCGAGGACTTGGAAAAGGGCGGATATCTTGTACGGACAGAGTCGTACCAGAACTCGGTCGGGCACTGCTACCGTTGCCACACGGTTGTGGAATCACGGCTTTCCAAACAGTGGTTCGTGCGCATGAAACCGCTTGCGGAAAAGGCGATGGAAGCGGTTCGTTCGGGCGAAATCGTGTTTGCGCCGAAGCGTTACGAAAACACGTATTTTGCGTGGATGGAGAACATTCGCGATTGGTGCATTTCGCGTCAGATTTGGTGGGGGCACCGGATTCCGGTCTACACCTGTTCGTGCGGGCACGAGTGGGCGGCGCCGACGGCGCCGGATCGTTGTCCGAAATGCGGAGCGGGGAAGGATCGGATTACGCAGGATCCGGACGTTCTCGACACTTGGTTTTCCTCGTGGCTGTGGCCGTTTTCGACGCTCGGTTGGCCGAACAAGACGGAGGATTTGGCGCGGTATTATCCGACCTCGGATCTGTGCACGGCTCCGGACATTATTTTCTTCTGGGTCGCACGCATGATTATGGCCGGTTGCCGTTTCATGGGTCAGATTCCGTTCAAGCATGTCGTTTTCCATGGCTTGGTCCGTGACGACAAGGGGCGGAAAATGTCCAAATCGTTGGGCAATTCCATCGATCCGCTTGAAGTGATTCGGAAGTATTCGGCCGATGCGCTTCGTTTCACGTTGATGCAGACGACTTCGCCCGGTGTCGACATTTTCATCTCAATGGACAAGTTTGAGATTGGGCGTAACTTTGGCACGAAGGTTTGGAATGCAGCGCGGTTCATCCGGCAACATGCGGAAAAATGCCCGGAGTTGGATTTTGCGAAGCTGTCGGTTGTCGAAGCACCCGAGTTGGATATTTCTCTTCTGACCGATTCGGATCGGCATATTCTTGCGACGGCGAATGCCGCGCTGGAAGCAACCGATGCGGCGTTGCAGGCGTATCGTTTCCAGGATGCGGCGCTAGCCGTTTACGATTTTGTCTGGAATCAGCTCTGCGACTGGTATCTGGAAGACGCGAAGAAAAGCCTCTATGGGGCGGATGATGCGCGTCGCGTACAAACGGTTCGCATTTTGGCGGATGTTCTTTCGCGTGCGCTTCGCATGATCCATCCGTTCATGCCGTTTGTGACCGAAGAAATCTGGCATCAGATGGGATATGCGACCGGCATTGACGAGACGATTTCGCATGCGGCATGGCCGAAGGCGTATCCGGCGGCGTTTTGCCAAGCTTGCGGGCTGACAGACGAGATTCGTTCCTTTGTGAACAACCGTCATGCGTTGATTACGGCGGGACGAGCCTTGCGCGTTTCGATGAATATTCCGCCCTCGGCGAAACCGTCCTTTATCGTAGATGTCAAGAACGGTGCGGATGCCGATCGTCTGGGAGCCGATCTTGAAACGCTCGTTGCATCGCTGAATGCGTCCTCCGTCACGATTGTCCACGAAAAGCATCTTTCCGGCGTTCCGACATCGGAGACGCCGTTGGGAGCGATCGGGGTTCAAATTGACGATTTGGTCGATACGGCCGAGGAGGTCAAGAAGATTCGTGCGGAGATTGAGAAATTGCAAGGATTTCTCAAGACGGTCGAAGGCAAACTTTCAAATACCCGATTCATGGAGAAAGCGCCTGCTGCGATTGTCGAGCAGCAGAAGGCCCGCAAAGCCGAGTTGTTAGCCGACATCGAGCGTCAACAAAAGCGTTTGCAGATGTTTGGTGCGGAAGCATAGGCGCGTTCTTCCGTTTGTCGCCTTGCCGAATCGGCAACAAGGGAACGGTCCGTCTCGTGATGTCGGGGCGGGCTGTTTTCGTGTATTTTGGGCGGTGGCGAGCCGCCACGGGCGATGCGGCGGGGGGGGGGGGGGG
>JAEDLN010000128.1 GCA_016295275.1 Kiritimatiellia bacterium | reverse complement strand
GCGAGCCGGGAGGCCCGGCGGCCAAGCATCGCGCCCTACCGCAACGGGACACGAGGGGGGAGCAACACCAAGCCGCACGCAGAGTGCGCACGACCACGGGACCGCACCACGGGGCACGGGCAATGGCGCGGGATGCCAAGCCGCGCACCGCGCCGAGGCGCGGCGGCGCGATGAGGACATCGCGCCCTACCGCCATGCCGCACGAGGGGGGGGCACGACCACGGGACCGCACCACAGGGCACGAGGGGGGGGAGCAACGCCAAGCCGCACGAGGGAGGGCGCACGGCGAGGGGACGGGTGGTGCGGGCGGCCACGGAGGCACGGGCGGGGGCGCTTGACAGACGGGGGAGAGTATCCTATGATCGTTTAGTGCTTCTATAAATAGAAACACCGAATAAAAAAAAAACGATAACTTTATTTCATTACAAAGGAGCGATTTTATGACGGCCAAATCCGGCATTCCCTACAAGACATATCTCACCGAAGACCAGATGCCGACGGCCTGGTACAATGTCCGTGCGGATATGAAGACAAAGCCGGCTCCGTTGTTGAATCCGCAGACCCGCCAGCCTTGCACGGCGGAAGAGTTGAGCCATGTCTTCTGCGATGAGCTGGTGAAGCAAGAGCTCGACAATACGAATCGGTTCATTGAGATTCCGCAGGAGATCCGCGATTTCTATCGGATGTATCGTCCGTCTCCGTTGGTGCGCGCCTATTTTCTGGAAAAGGCGTTGGGGACGCCGGCGCACATCTACTACAAGTTCGAGGGCAACAACACGTCCGGTTCGCACAAGCTCAATTCCGCGATTGCGCAGGCCTATTATGCCAAGAAGCAGGGCTTGAAGGGCGTCACGACGGAGACGGGAGCCGGGCAGTGGGGAACGGCGCTTTCCATGGCCTGTTCGTTCTTTGGCTTGGACTGTCAGGTTTTCATGGTGAAGTGTTCGTACGAGCAGAAGCCGTTCCGGCGTGAAGTGATGCGTACGTACGGCGCGAACGTGACGCCGTCTCCGTCGGATACGACGAATGTCGGTCGGCAGATTCTCAAGGAGCATCCCGGCACGACCGGTTCTTTGGGATGTGCGATTTCCGAAGCGGTTGAAGCGGCGGTTACGCAGGAGGGCTACCGGTACGTTCTCGGATCGGTTCTTTCCCAAGTACTTCTCCACCAATCGATCATCGGACTGGAAACGCAGAAGGCGCTCGAGAATCTCGGCGTGAAGCCGGATGTCATCATCGGCTGTGCGGGAGGCGGTTCGAATTTGGGCGGTTTGATTTCGCCGTTCATGGGCGAGAAGCTTCGCGGCGAGGCGGACTATCGGTTCATTGCCGTAGAGCCGGCGTCTTGTCCGTCGCTGACGCGTGGCCGTTACGTGTACGACTATTGCGATACGGGACGGGTTTGTCCGCTGGCGAAGATGTATACGTTGGGCGCGGACTTCATTCCGTCCGCCAACCATGCCGGCGGTCTTCGCTACCACGGCATGAGTTCGGTTCTTTCCGAGTTGTACGACGAAAAGCTCATGGAAGCGCGTTCGGTCATCCAGACGGAGGTTTTCGAGGCGGCGCGCTACTTTGCCCGCGTGGAGGGCATTCTTCCGGCGCCGGAGTCCAGCCATGCGATTCGCGTTGCCATTGACGAAGCCAACCGCTGCACGCGCGAGGGCAAGGCGGAGAACATTGTTTTCGGCCTTACCGGAACGGGATACTTCGATATGGTTGCCTACCAGAAGTTCAACGACAACCAGATGTCGGATTACGTCCCGACGGACAAGGATCTCGAAGCCGGCTTCTCGAAGCTTCCGTAGAGTCGATCGCTGCGGCGATTATCCGATTGCGGATAACGAAACGACCGTATTTCCCGGGTGGGAGATACGGTCGCTTCTTGTTTCCGGATGGGGGTGGGCGAAGCCGGAATAGACGCCTTTGCGACGCGCCTCTTCGATTCCGGCGATGGCTAGACGCGGAACAGGGCGCCCATTTTCTTGCCGAGCAGGATGGAAACGCCGACGATGGTGACGGTAAGGAACATCATGGCCCAGACACCGAGTGCGGAGGCGAGATAGCGACCGGTTCCAAGGAGTTGGAAGAGCTCGTAGATGGTTTTGGTAATGGGGTAGAACTGCGCCTGTTGGGCGAGCATGAGGGAATCGGAGACCTCGAGCATGGAGAAGGCGAAAGCGAGGAGGAGACCGGCCATGAGGTTTGCGGTAATCAAGGGGAGGGTGATGCTGCGCAGCGTCCGGACGGGCGGGGCGCCGAGGTTTGCGGCGGCTTCCTCGAAGGTTTCGGAGGTCTGTTGGAGACCCGCGACGGCGGAGCGCACCATATAGGGAAGGCGTCGGATGGCGTATGCGATGACCAGGAAGAGAGTCGGGTTGACTCGAACGTCGAAGATGGAGGACCAGAAGGAGGATTCGCGCACCCAGCCGAGATTGGAGAGCCAGGAGGAAATGGCGAGATAGCCGAATGCCATGACGAGGCCGGGGACGGCGAGCGGGATCATCGAGAGGGAATCGAGGATGCCGGCACCGCGGATTTTGGATCGTACGACGAGAAATGCGATGGCGACGCCCAGAATCAGGTTGAAGACGACGGCGATGGAAGAGAAGAAGAGGGAATTGCGAATGGAGAGAACGGTCATTTCGTGACCGAGCGCTTCCGTGTAATTGGCGGCGGTAAAGACGGACGGAAGGACCGTTCCGTACCAAGCGCCCGGCTTGGAAACGCTCGTAAGAATGACGCCGACATGGGGGAGGAGTGCGATGAGCGTAACGACGAGGAAGGCGAGTGCGGGGAGAAAGGAGCGGAAACCCGTGAGCTTTTTGGTGGCGGCGGCGACGGCGGCCTTCCCCTGCATGGCATAGGATTGGCGGCCGAATGCGAATTTGCCGATTGCATAGAGCAGGATGGAGCAAGAAAGAACGACAAAGACGAGCGCGTAAGGGAAGTGGTTGGAGCCGATTTCCTTGAGCGCGTCAAAGACCTGCACGGAAGCGCAGGTGGTGTAGTTGAGCATCAGCGGGGCACCGAGTTCGGTAAAGCTCCAAATGAAGACGATGGTACAACCGGCGAAAAGACCGGGCAGAATCAAAGGGAGGGTAATTTTGAAGAAGCGTTTCCAAGCCGGGCAACCGAGGTTTGCGGCGGCCTCGTCCATTGCCGGATCGATATTGGCGAGGGATGCGGCGGCATTCAGGTATACGATCGGGTAGAGTGCCAGGGCCTGAATCAGAATGACGCCGAAGTAGCGGGCGCGTCCGATCCAGTCGAAATCCAATCCGAAGAGCGCGTTGAGGATGCCGTATTGGCCGAGCAGCTGTTGCATGCCGATTGCGCCAACGAAGGGCGGCAGGATCATGGGGACGAGGACGACGGCCGAGAAGAAGCCTTTTCCGGCGAAATCGAATTTGTAGGAAAGCCATGCCAGCGGCAAGGCGATGAGCAGGCAGAGGGAAGTCGTGCCGAGAGCGATGGTGACGGAATTGGCCAGTCCCTCCGCATAGATCGGGTTTTTGAAGACGGAGAAGAGGTAGCGCAACGTAAAGCCGCCTTCATCCCAGAAGCCGCCCTTGATCACCAAGAAGATCGGCAGCAGAAAGAGGACGGAAAGGAGGATCGTCACGAGAAGAAAAAGGAGACCCCAAGACTTTTTCATGGCAAAGGATGCGGAGCGTACGTACAATTGGACGGACACGGGTCCATGGTTTCGGAGCCGACGCAAATCGGACGAAATGGGCGAAGAGCCTATTCGTGAGGAACGAGATAGTTGTGGAGTGCGAGCGCGGAGCACATCTGAACGTCTTGCGTATGACCGGCGCGGTACGAGACGATCGTGCCGGCAAGGCGTGCGTCGAGGAGTGAAACGGCCGCCAGCAAATCGAGTGTGGAGCGGTGCCAAACGGCTTCGAAGGAGCGTCCGTTTACGATCATCTTCGGTTCGTTGTAGTATTTTTTGCGACCGTGGATGAGGATATTGCGCGTCGTGTATCCTAGGTTGCGGGTATCGGCGAAGAGTTTGCCGATGGTGCGCGTGTAGAGAAATTGGGAATAAGGCGCGTTGGTGCGGGCCTCCGAACCGGTACGAAAGACTTCCGGAGAGAGGTCGTAGCGGATGCGTTGGCGGCCGATGGCGGATTTGAAATCGATGGCGCAATCGACGTGGAGGTTTTTGTCGCCCGGTTTGGCCGGCAGGAATGTGAGAAAGTCTCCACGCGTACCGCCGAATGTGACCGGCTCGCGTACGGTCACGAAGGAGACGGGCGTTTTGGTTTCGACGATTCCGGTGCGTTGGATGGTCTCGTAGATATCGTAGTTGCCGTGATCGAAGAGCGGCGGATCGCCGGAACCGACTGAAACCATGACATCATCGAGACCCAAGCCAAGCCGGAATGCGATGATATGCTCCACCATGCGCAGGTAGTTGTGCGGATTTCCGGAGCGGAGCACGATATTGCGGGCAGTCGTCCAGACGTTGCGGACGGAGACGCCGATGGGAAATTGCTCCGGTAGGTCGGTGCGATCGATCCACCAGCCGGGTGTTTGGGAGGGGCCGAACGTCAATGTCGAGCGCTTGGCCCCTTGGAAGGTTCCGGGGCCGGAGCAACTGTCGACCCCGCCGAGAGTCGTGCGATACAGCGAGTAGGGATAGTTTCCGTTGTTCAGGAATTCCAAGTCGATCGGCTGACTGTGAAAACGGTCGTAAGCGGCGCAGATGGCATCGCGATTTCCGTTGATGACGGAGCCAATGGGATAGGTTGGAGTCTCGGGCATGGAGAAGAATCCTTTGAAAACGCTGATCGATAATCTCCGAAAGGAGGAGAGGGGGTGAGGGGGCGGACAAGCCGCTACCCGTCGTCCATCGCGCGATTGGCGTTTGCGGAAATTGCCGCGTAAAAGGTTTTTCGCGCGATGGACGGGGCCGATTTAGAGTTTGGAGACGACCAAATCGCCGATTTCGGTTGTGGTATAGCCCATTTGACCGGCCAATTGCGTCTTCATCATGGGGGTAACCTGAGCGATCGCCTTTTCGATGGCGGCACCGGCCTCGGTTTCTCCGAGGTTGGAGATCATGAGAGCGGCGGCGGCGATTGCGGCAATGGGATTGATGCCGTTTTTACCGGTCCAGTCCGGGGCTGTTCCGCCGATCGGTTCGTACATGGAGATTCCTTCCGGGTTGAGGTTTCCGCCGGCCGCGACGCCGAGACCGCCTTGCGTAGCCGCGCCAAGATCGGTGATGATATCGCCGAACATGTTATCGGTGACGATGACATCGAATTGACCGGGATCCTGCACCATGAGGAGGCAGATTGCATCGACATGGCGATAATTCAGTTCGACGGTCGGGTACTGTTTTGCCATTTCTTTGGCGGCACGCTCCCAAAGTCCGAAGACATTGGTAAGGACGTTTGTCTTTCCGCAGAGTGTGAGGCGGGCGGTTTTGCCGGCGGCCTTCGCTTCGGCGGAGAGACCGCGGAAGGGGGCTTCGGCCGTGTGGCGTTTTTTCGCCAGTTCGAAGGCGTAGCGAAGGCAGCGATCGACTTGGAAACGGGTGTAAATCCATTCCTGCGAAGAAACCTCCTGCGGGGTGTCCTTCATCATATTGCCGCCCATGCCGGTGTAGACGCCGCCGGTGTTTTCGCGGACGACCACATAATCCATGATTTCTGGCGTGACATTTTTGATGGGGGATTCGACGCCGGGGAAGAGCTTGACGGGGCGGAGGTTGATGTACTGGTCGAAATCGAAACGGAGTTTGAGAAGAATGTTCTTTTCGAGGATTCCGGGGGGCACCTGTTTGGCGTCATTGGCGTTCAAGCCGATGGCGCCGAGGTAGATGGCGTCGTTCTTGCGGAGTTCGGCTTCATCGGCCTCATCAACGAGTTTGCCGGTTTCGAGATAGCGCTTTCCGCCGAAGGGAAAATGATTGGGCGTGACGGTAAAACCGAATTTCTTTGCGGCGGCTTGGAGAACCTTGAGGCCTTCGCCGATGACTTCGGGACCGGTGCCATCACCGGGAATGACTGCGATATTGTAGTTTTTCATTTTATGTAGACGAACTTCTGTCTGGAATTGTCGGAATAGACAAAGGGTTTGAAATGGGAGCCTAGAAGAAGAAATGGAAACCCGCGGAGAGGGTCATCTTAGAGTTCTTCATTTTCAGGTCATCGGGGTAGACGTCACCGGTCGAAACCATGCAATCGCCCTTCAGATAGAGGGCGATATTTTGCGTAAGAAAGACATCGAAACCAAGGCGGATGCCGGCTACGGCGCCTGTTTCATCCTGAACGGGATTTTCACCGGATCCGTATCCGAGGAGAAGACCGACGAATGGGGAAAAAGCGGAGGCGGCGCCATTTTCATCAACAAGAATCGAATCGAGAAAATGGTATTGGACGAGCGCGGTAATTTGCATTTCCGTCGTGGCTGCGTCATCGCGATACATACCGGTAAGGCCAAATTGCAACGCATCCGACGTATAGTATCCGCCATGGAGCTCTACGTCGATTTCATCGCCCAGCAACGTCGGGGATTCAAGACCGAAGGAAAGTCCCGCCGTATAGGTGCCTTGAGAGGTGCCGCCCCAAGCAAAGGCGGAGACGGGGAGGATCGAAACGAGAAGGAGCGTGACAATGGAATGTTTCATGCAGACGTGGAAACTGGATACGAGGGTTAGAAAATTCGATTCAAGTATACAAAAAAACTCAGCCGAATGCCACCCTTTGCAACGAGTCGATATTTGAAAAACGGGGAATGCGGCGCGGGTGTGCGGCGAGGGTGGGTGCACCGCCACGCCGAGCGGCAAAGCCGCGGGATGCCACGCCACGCAATGGTGCGAACGGCGAGGGAACGGCGGTGAGCCACCGCGGGCGATTTTTGCGGGTGAAATGCGCGTGGGTAATGCGCGTGCGAATATTGCGGGTGTAATGCGCGTGGGTGATGGCGGC
>JAEDLN010000127.1 GCA_016295275.1 Kiritimatiellia bacterium | reverse complement strand
CCACGGGGCGATGCGGCGCGATGGGGACATCGCGCCCTACCGCCATTACGCACGCAAAATTCTCACGTGCATTACGCGCCGCCATTACGCACGACCACGGGGCGATACGGCGCGATAGGGACATCGCGCCCTACCGCCATTACACCCGCGTAATTCGCCCCCTTTCCGCACCCCCTTCCCCGCGCCCTCCCCGCGCCCCACTCGCCCGTGGCGGCTCGCCACCACCGCCGCGCCATTGCCCGTGACGGCTCGCCACCGCAGGGCGCGGCGTCTGCCCCCTCAAACCTCGCACCTCATCCCCCCTCGCCCACCCTCCCCTCACCCGCGCACACCGCCCCGCGCGCACCATTTCGGATTGCCGTCCTTCCTCCCGCAAAAAACGGATGGGAAATTTCATCTTTCCGAATCAATGATTCTTTTATGTTAGATTTTTGCGGTTTCCCGAAAAAATCCTTTGCAGAAGAGTTGCAAAGTTCTGTCGTACTTGGCATAATCCCAATAAAGAAAATTGCAGTTTCCCGCAAAAATCTCTAATAGAAAGTCTGTTGCATGGAAATTAAGCGAGACCGTTATCTGAATCTGCTGATCGGCAAGAAACAGAATGGACTGATAAAAGTCATAACCGGAATGAGGAGATGCGGAAAATCTTATCTTCTGTTCAATCTCTTCAAGAATTACCTGCTTTCGGAAGGCGTAAGCAAAAACCATATTGTGGAAATTGCGTTTGACGCTTATGAAAACAAACCTTTCCGAAAACCCGACGTACTCTATCCGTTTCTGAAAAAACAGATAAAGGACGATGCGCTGTACTATGTTCTGCTAGATGAGGTGCAGCTGCTCGAGGATTTTGAGGCGGTTCTGAACAGTCTTGCTCGAATGAAAAACGTGGATGTTTATGTGACGGGAAGCAATGCCCGTTTTCTTTCGAAAGACGTGATCACCGAGTTCAGAGGACGTGGCGATGAGGTACGCATCTACCCGCTCAGCTTTGCGGAGTTCATGTCGGTATACCCCGGAACAAAACAGGATGGCTGGAATGAGTATCGACTGTTCGGCGGCCTTCCTCTCGTCCTGACCCAACCCGATCCGGATCAGAAAATCGCCTTTCTGAAATCCCTCTTCGAGGAAACCTATATTTCGGATATCGTCGGAAGACACAACATTCGAAACAGGGCGGAGTTGGAAGAACTCTTGAACATCCTTTCCTCCGCAATCGGTTCGCTGACAAACCCTGAAAAACTCTCCGCAACCTTCCGATCGGTCAAAAACAAGAAGATCAGCGGAACGACAATCAAGAAATATGTCGATTACCTCTGCGATTCCTTTCTGATTGACAGTGCCATCCGGTATGACATAAAAGGCAAAAAATACATCGCCACCCCCGTCAAATACTATTTTACGGACATGGGACTGAGAAATGCACGTTTGAATTTCAGACAACTGGAAGAAACGCATAGCATGGAAAACATCATCTACAATGAACTGAAAATCCGAGGGTTCAATGTGGACGTAGGCGTTATCGTTCGATATGACACCAACGAAAAAGGCAACAGCATCCGAAAACAGTTGGAGATCGATTTTGTCTGCAACAAAGGATCAAAGCGCTTCTATATCCAATCCGCTTACGCACTCCCGGACGGGACAAAGACGGAGCAAGAACAGCGTTCGCTGCTACTGACCGGAGATTTCTTTAGGCGAATGATTATCACAAAGGACGCTCCGGCGCCTCAGTACAATGAAAATGGAATTTTGATCATGAATCTGTACGACTTTTTGCTCGACGAGAACAGCCTGGATCATTGCTGATTTTCACAAAGCCGTTTTCATCGTCGAAATCGTTCCTCCAATGCCATTCGCCCGTGGCGGCTCGCCATTCGCCCGTGGCGGCTCACCACCTCCGCCGCGCCCTCTACGACGCAAAAAATCTTTGTGTTCCTATACATCCCGCCCCGTCGCTCTTTGTGTTCCTTTGTGTTTACAATTCGCGCACCCCTCGCCGCGCACCCGCCCGTGCCCCCACGCTCGTGTCTCGTTGCGGTAGGGCGCGATGCTTGGCCGCCGAGCCTCCCCGCCCGCCCCCCTCCCGGCCCGCACCACCCCGGGAAATATGTCTTGTAGAGAATCTTTTTTTTCACTATACTACCGACTACGGCTTGACATTTCGCGATAACTTGAAAGCGAGCCTTTTATTTCTTTCCTCGTACAGCATGCATCCGGATACCATCATTACCATCGGCCGCCAATTCGGGAGTGGAGCCCGCAGCATCGCAAAACAACTCGCCCGTTCCCTCAATATCCCCTACTACGATCGGGAACTCATCGTCTTGGCAGCCCAAAAATCCGGACTCGATGAAAACCTCCTGAAACACCGCGAAGAAAAACCGTGCAACCCTCTCTGCACGGCTTCGTGGTACGCGCCGTTTTGCTGCAACTCCGAATTGCAATTCGGCCAAAAGGTCTTTCTGGCTCAGTTCAATACTATTCGAGAACTATCTGAAAAGGGCGGATGCGTCATCGTCGGCCGTTGCGCCGATTTCGTATTGGCAAAACGTCCGCATGTCGTGCGTGTCTTTCTACATGCTCCGCTCGAGACACGCGTCCGCCGGATCATGGAACGATTGAACCTCGACGAAAACCAAGCGCGCCGGATCATCCGCGAAACCGAAAAGAACCGCGCTGCGTACTACGATTTCTTTACCGATCGCAAATGGGGTGCCACGGAAACCTACGACCTGTGCGTCAATACCGATGGTCTTTCGGAAGACGACGTCGTCCGGACCATCCGGCTCTATGCGCAAGCCCGTTGCCCCAATGCGTAAGCCAAACCTCTTCTTTTTTTTTCCCCTAAAACATAACATCATAAGGCCGTCCAAATACGGAAACGAATATGCAGAATTCTACGACGAAATACGTCTACTTCTTCGGCTGCAATCAAACCGAAGGCAAAGCCGATATGCGCAACCTGCTCGGAGGAAAGGGCGCAAACCTCGCCGAAATGAGCCTCATCGGACTACCCGTCCCGCAAGGCTTCACCATCACAACCGAAGCCTGCACTCGCTACTATAACGACGGAAAGAAAATCGGCGATGATATCCAAGCGCAAATTCTCGAATACATCGATCGCCTCGAACAATCCTCCGGCAAAAAATTCAACGACGCCAAAAACCCCCTTCTCGTTTCGGTGCGCTCCGGTGCCCGCGCCTCCATGCCCGGCATGATGGATACCATTTTGAATCTCGGCTTGAACGAGACGGTCGTCAAAACACTCGCCGAACAATCCGGAAATCCCCGGTGGGCATGGGATTGCTATCGCCGCTTTATCCAAATGTTCTCCGATGTCGTCATGGAAGTCGGCAAAAAGTACTTCGAACGGCTCATCGATAAGATGAAAGCGGAAAAGGGCGTCAAAAACGATGTCGATCTGAATGCCGACGATCTCCGGACGCTCGCCGAACAATTCAAGGCGGAATACCGCGCCAAAATCGGCGCCGATTTCCCCGACGATCCGCGCATCCAGCTCTTTGAGGCCATCAAAGCCGTTTTCCGCTCCTGGGACAACCCCCGCGCAAACGTCTATCGCCGTGACAACGATATCCCCTACTCCTGGGGTACCGCCGTCAATGTCCAAATGATGGCATTCGGCAATCTCAACAACGAGTCCGGTACCGGCGTCGCCTTTACGCGCGATCCCGCAACCGGCGAACGCAAGCTCATGGGCGAATTTCTCCTCAATGCCCAAGGCGAAGACGTCGTCGCCGGCGTTCGCACCCCCATGCCAATCCAAAAAATGGCCGAGGTCATGCCGGAGGTCTTCGATCAGTTCCAAACGGTCTGCAAAACGCTCGAATCCCATTACCGCGATATGCAGGATATGGAATTCACCATCGAAAATCGCCATCTTTTCATGCTCCAGACCCGCAACGGTAAACGAACCGCCCGCGCCGCCCTCAAAATCGCTTGCGACCTCGTCGATGAAGGCGTCCGTACCGAACAGGAAGCGGTCATGATGATCGATCCGCGCAACCTCGATACGCTCCTTCACCCGCAATTCGATACCGGCGCCCTCAAACGCGCAACCCCCGCCGCACGAGCCCTCGCCGCTTCGCCCGGCGCCGCATGCGGCCGTATCGTCTTTACCGCCGAAGACGCCAAACTGTGGAACAAACGCGGCGAAAAGGTCGTGCTCGTCCGCCTCGAAACGTCGCCCGAAGATATCGAGGGCATGAAGGTCTCCCAAGGGATTCTCACCGTCCGGGGCGGTATGACCTCCCACGCGGCCGTCGTCGCACGAGGCATGGGAACGTGCTGCGTTTCCGGCTGCTCCGAAATCATCATGGACGAAGATCGGAAGGAATTCCGCCTCGCCGGAAAGGTCTACCACGAGGGCGATTGGATCTCCATCGACGGCGCAACCGGATGCGTCTACGACGGCGTCATCCCAACCGTCGATGCCGTCATCGGCGGCGAATTCGGCCGGATCATGGCTTGGGCCGACAAATACCGCGTGCTCAAGGTGCGAACCAATGCCGATACGCCGCACGACGCCCAAAAGGCGAAGTCGCTCGGCGCCGAAGGAATCGGCCTCTGCCGTACCGAACACATGTTCTTTGAGCCGGAACGAATCGCCGCTTTCCGCGAAATGATCTGCGCCGATTCCGTCGAAGAACGCGAAATCGCCCTCGGCAAAATCCTCCCCTATCAGCAAAAAGACTTCATCCAACTCTACGAGGCCCTCGGCGGTCAACCCGTCTGCATCCGTTTCCTCGATCCGCCTCTGCACGAATTCCTGCCGCACGACGAGGCCGAAATCGAACAGCTCGCAAAGGCGCAAAACAAGTCCGTCGCACGAATTCACGAAATCGTCCAGAGCTTGCACGAATTCAACCCCATGATGGGACACCGCGGTTGCCGCCTCTGCGTGACCTTCCCGGAAATCGCACGCATGCAGACCAAGGCCGTCATCCGAGCCGCCGTCCATGTCCAAAAGTGCCACCCGGAATGGAAACTCAATCCGGAAATCATGATTCCACTGACCGGCGAACTCCGCGAATTCAAATTCGTCAAGAATATCGTCACAGCCGTCGCCGATGAGGAAATCAAGGCGTCCGGATGCCCGATGTCATACGAAGTCGGTACCATGATCGAAATCCCGCGCGCGGCCCTCACCGCCGACGAAATCGCCCAAGAGGCCGAATTCTTCTGCTTCGGTACAAACGACCTGACGCAAATGACGTTCGGCTTCTCCCGCGACGACGCCGCAAAATTCCTCGGCGCATACTACGATACGAAAATCTACGAGAACGATCCGTTTACGCGTCTCGATCAGAACGGCGTCGGAAAACTCATGGAAATGGCGTGCGAACTCGGAAAATCCAAACGCCCGAATCTCCACCTCGGAATCTGCGGCGAACACGGAGGCGATCCGTCTTCGGTCGCTTTCTGCCACCGTATCGGTCTCGATTACGTCTCCTGCAGCCCCTTCCGGGTACCAATCGCACGGCTCGCCGCCGCGCAGGCCGCCATCCAGTTCCCCCGCGCTTGATTCCCTGAATCACGCTCATTGGCGATGCCACGATGCGCCGGACGCTCCCCGCGTCCGGCGCTTCTTCTGAAAACGCATCCCCCTGCCCGCCCCATGTCTCTTCCCGTCTATCTCGCCCCGCTTCGTGGCGTCACACTCTGCGACTTTCGCGCCTGCCTCGGCGAACAATTCCACGGCATCAGCGCCGCCCTCGCACCCTTTATCGCCCTCGGCGGACCCGGCCGCGTCAAACCGTCGATGCTCGCCGACATCCTCCCGGAAGCCAATGGCCTCCTGCAAACCATTCCGCAAATCATCGGCAAGGACCCCGTCGCCTTTTCCGATATGCTCAAGGCACTGCGCGATCTCGGCTATACAAAGGCAAATCTGAATTGCGGCTGCCCATGGAAATTTGTCGCCAAAAAGGGACGCGGCTCCGGTCTTCCCGAAAACCCGGCCGTTTTCGAAAAAATGCTCGAAGCCGGATGCAAGGGCATGCCAAACGGGTTTTCCGTTAAAATCCGCCTCGGCTACGCCTCGACCGATACCCTCGCAGCGCGCCTCGACTGCATCAACCGCTATCCGCTCTCTGCCATCATCGTCCACCCGCGAACCGGCATCCAAATGTACGGCGGCCATGTCCATCTGGACGTCTTCGCCAACCTCCTGCCACACTTCCAAGCCCCCGTCATCTACAACGGCGACCTTTTCACCCCATCCGATGCCATCCAAATCGCAAAACGCTTTCCCTCCCTCCAAGGGCTGATGATTGGGCGCGGCCTCTGCCAAAATCCCGCCCTCGCCGAGGAAATCGCCGCCGCATTTGCCGCAGAGAACTCGAATCAACCCTTTCCGATTCCTTGCCACGACGCCGCATTTCGCGCCCGCGTTCTCCGGTTCGCCAACACCTTGACCGACCGCTACGCGGCTAAACTCTGCGGCCCCGCCCCCCTGATGGGACGCCTCAAGGAACTCTGGAGCTATCTCCACGCCTCTTTCGAATCCACCGATACCGGCCTACGCCAAATCCAACGCGCCCCCAACCTCCCGTTCCTCCTCTCCGCCATCGAATCCCTCGTTGCGGAAAACAGACAATAGCACCGACGAGCGGCAAGATGCCGCTTCCGTTTGCTCTGAATGCGTGGGCGTGGGAAGATTTTTTGCGAAACTGTGTGAGGGCACAAGGCATAAATGATGGAAGATGCATGGTTGTTTTTGTTAGAAGTCCTGAATTTATACGTTGCCGTGGAATTCTATATGTCAAAAATCAAGACACCTCAAAGGGAAGCCTAGTTGAACCGATTCCAGAAACCGGCATTCCCGGACAAGGAACAGAAGACCCCAGGAATAAGACTTTTATCAATCATGCGCTCTTCTTCTTCAATTATAAACCTAAAAAGAGCAGTTGGAGCCTGATCCGTGCGGCGCAGCCGTGCGGATCAGGCT
>JAEDLN010000126.1 GCA_016295275.1 Kiritimatiellia bacterium | reverse complement strand
GCGCGATGTCCCCATCGCGCCGCCCGGGTAATGCGCGTGCCCCGTGGTCGTGCGTGATGCGCGTGCGAATTTTGCGTGGGCAATGCGCGTGCGCACCGCGCGTGCGTAATGGCCACGGGCATTGCAAGTAGCACACGCTGAGAGTTTTGCCGGGGGCGTCTCCGTGCGCCCCCTACCGCCTGCCGGGGCTCCCGGCCCGCGCAGGGCGCGGCGTCCGGTCACCCCAGCGCCCCAACGGGGCGCACGATGCCAAGCCGCGCACCGCGGTGGCGAGCCGCCACGGGTAATGGCGCGGCGGCGCGAGCCGGGAGGGTGGGGAGCCCCCACGGGCGCTTGCGGCCAAGCATCGCGCCCTACCGCCAAGCCGCACGGGCGGTGCGCACGGCGGCTCGAGCCGCATGGGCGTTGGGGGCGGCAACGGCGCGCGGTGCGGGCAAGGGGCGGTTATGCCGGCAAGGCGTCGTTTCTTTGTCGAATGGCTTGACATTGCAAAAATCTTGCTGGAATCAATCCGATTTGATAGGATTACGCGCCTATGAGTATCTCGATTCAATGGATCACAGGAGGCGGTGTAACCTCCCCTAAAGGATATAAGGCCTGTGGCATTGCCGCAGGTCTGAAGGTGGATCGCACCGACATGGCCTTGTTGGCTTCGGATCGGCCTGCGCATTGTGCGGGGCTGTTTACGAGCAACAACGTGCCGGCCGCCCCTGTTTTGTACGATAAGCCGTTGGTTGCCAAGGGAAAGGCGCGCGCCGTGATTGTCAATGTGGGGTGTGCCAATGCCTGCACGGGCGAGCCGGGGCGCCGCGATGCCGCTTGCATGGGCGAGACGGCCGCCAAAGCGCTTGGCATTCCGGCGGAGGAGATGCTGGTCTGTTCGACGGGTACGATTGGGCGCCGGCTGGCGATGGACCGCATTTTGGCGGGTATTCCGCGGCTTGCGGAGGGGCTTTCCGCAGGCGGCGGCAGCGATGCGGCCTGGGCGATTCTGACAACCGATACCGTGCCGAAGCAGGCAGCCGTCCATTTTGAGGCGAACGGTCGCGTCTATACGGTCGGCGGCATGTGCAAGGGCGCCGGCATGATTTGCCCGAATCTGGCGACGACGCTGATTTTCCTCACGACCGATGCCAAGGTCTCCGCCTCCGCCTTGCGCAAGGCCGTCAAGATCGGTGCCGAGCACAGCTTCAACCGGATTACGGTCGATGGCGATCAGAGCACAAACGATACGCTTCTGCTCTTTGCCAATGGCGCCGCCGGCGGATCCGCTCTGGCTCCCGGAAAGCCGGGTTGGAGCGAATTTCTGGAGGCCGTTTCGGCGGTACAGCTTTCGTTGGCGCAGCAAATCGTGCGCGATGGCGAAGGGGCGACCAAGTTTGTGACGGTTTCCGTGGAAAAGGCGGCGACGCCGGCGGACGCGCTTGCGGCCTGTCGCGCCATCGCAAATTCCCCGCTCTTCAAGACGGCGTGTTTCGGAGGCGATCCCAACTGGGGACGCGTCATTTCCGCCGTCGGCAATTCGGGTGCCAAATGTGCGGAACTCGAAACCGAAATCTACTTTGACAAGGTCTGCGTATTCGACAAGGGCGTTGTTGCCGACGAACAGGCAAACGAAGCATTGAGTTCCGTCATGGCGCAGCGCGCCTTCACCGTACGGGTGGTGCTCAACCGGGGAACTTGCGCGGATGCCGTCTATACCACCGATTTTTCCTACGAATACGTTAAAATCAATGGCGAGTACACGACCTGACGAAGGTCCGCTCCCGATGCAGTTTTTTGATTCATGGAACTAACCGATTACATTCAAAAAGCCGAAGTCCTGATTGAGGCGATGCCGTACATTGCCGATTTCAGGGACGAGATCATCGTCGTCAAGCTCGGCGGCTCCGTCCAGGAGGACGTGGAAGCCTTGAAGTCGACGCTGATGGACGTCGCGTTCATGAGCATCGTCGGGATGCTGCCCATTGTCGTCCACGGCGGCGGAAAAGCCATTTCGCGGGCCTTGAAGGAATCGGGGCTCGAGACGCAGTTCGTGCAGGGGTTGCGCGTGACGGACGAGGCCTCGATGCGCATTGTCGAGGATGTCATCAAAAATCAGGTCAATCGCCAGATTGCCTCTCTTCTTCCGGAAAAGCTGGTTTCGGCTGCCCAGCTCCCGGGGGATCGCATCTTTTTCGCGGTCAAGAAAACGGCACAGGACCCCGATTCCGGCAAGGTATTCGATTGGGGTTACGTCGGAACGCCGACATGGGTCGATACCGGCCCGGTCCGGGCGCTTCTCCAGACCCGCAAAATTCCCGTGATTTGTCCGTTGGGCCTTGGTTCGGACGGTCATGTGTACAATATCAATGCAGATACCGCCGCTGCCGCATTGGCAAAGGCGCTCCCGTCCAGGAAGCTGGCGTATGTCTCGGATGTGCCGGGGCTGTTGCGCGATCCTTCCGACCGCGGTTCTCTCATTGAAACGCTCCCCATCGACCAGGTTCCCGGGTTGATTCGCGAAGGAGTGATTTCCGGCGGCATGTTGCCGAAGATCGAATCCTGTCTGGAGGCACTTCAGGCAGGCGTCCGCAAGGTCCATCTCGTCGATGGACGCATGCCGCATTCTTTGTTGCTTGAAATTTTCACGACCAAGGGCGTAGGAACTCAGATAGTAAAATCCATATGACAAACGAGAATAACATCGATGCCGCAGCTCTCTGCGACAAGTATCAAATGAACACCTATGTGCGGAAGGATACGATCGTACGTGGGCGTGGGAGCCGTGCCATGTGTCCAAACGGCAACCAGTACTTGGATTTCACCTCCGGCATCTCCGTCGTGGCGCTTGGTCACGCGCATCCGGCTGTCGTCGAGGCCATCAAAACGCAGGCCGAGCAGTTGGTCCACTCTTCGAATCTTTTCTATACGCCGACGGTCGGCCAGCTTGCGGAGAAACTCTCCAAGCTCGGTCTCGGCGGCAAGGTATTCTTCTCCAATTCCGGAGCCGAAGCAAACGAGGCGATGATCAAATTGGCGCGTCTCTGGGGTTCTGCCAACGGCGGTCGCTATGAAATCGTCTGCATGCGCCAGAGCTTCCACGGACGGACGCTGGCCACGCTCTCCGCGACGGGTCAGAGCAAGGTCCAGAAGGGCTACGATCCTTTGATGCCCGGCTTTGTTTTTGCCGAATTCAACGATCTCGAGTCGGTCAAGGCCGCCGTGACGGACAAGACGGTCGGCATTCTGTTCGAGTGTGTTCAGGGGGAAGGCGGCGTCATTCCCGCCGATCCCGAATTCGTGCAGGGAATTCGCGCTTTGTGCGATGAGAAGAAGCTGCTCATGATGTGCGATGAAATCCAGTGCGGCATGGGTCGCACGGGCAAGATGTTCGCCTTCGAGCATTATGGCGTCCGTCCGGATCTCTGCACGATGGCGAAGGCTCTCGGCGGCGGGTTGCCGCTTGGCGCGCTTCTTGCGGCGCCCGAGTTCAGCGATGTCTTTACGCCCGGTTCCCACGGATCGACTTTTGGCGGCAACCCTGTTGCTTGCGCCGCCGCGCTTGCCGTTCTCCGGGTTTTCGAAGAAGAGAAGGTGCTCGATCATGTCGAGCAGTATGGCGAGCTGTTCCGCAAGGGACTGGAGCAGCTTGTCGAGAAGTACGATGGCCTGCTCGCCGTCCGCGGCAAGGGGCTTCTGCTCGGACTCGTCTTTGCCGAGCCGCGTGCGGCGGAAATGCTCGAAGAGCTGCGCAACGGCGGCATGCTGGCTTGCGTCGCCGGTCCGAATGTCGTCCGTTTCCTCCCTCCGCTGACCCTTTCGGACAAGGATCTGGACGAAGGTTTGGATATGATCCAGGAAGCGCTTTCGATTCTCTTCGACGAAGAAGAGGCCTAAGCGGCATACGCAATTTTGTTCTCACCAACGATCTCTATCAGAAGGAATTCATCCATGGCACTCACCGTCAAGGATATGAAAGACCGCAAAATCGGCATTTGCGTTTCCGGCGGTCTCGATTCGAAAACAATCGCCACGCGTTTGCGCGAGGCCGGCGCTCAGGTTCTCTGCTTCACGGCGGACTTGGGCCAGCCCGATGAAAAAGACATTCACGACGTCGTCAAGAAGATGGCGCCTTGCGGCGTAGACACCATTGTGGTGGATATCCGCAAGCCGATGGCGGAAGCCTGCTTCCGCACCATCATGGCGGAAGCCACCTACGACGGCGGCTACTGGAACTCGACCGGCATCGGCCGTGCCGTCACGGTCGTGGAAATCGTCAAGGCCATGAAGGAACACGGCATCGATACGCTCGTCCATGGTGCGACAGGTCGTGGCAACGACCAGATGCGGTTCGAGCGCTATACGAACCAGTTCGCGCCCGAGATGGAAGTCTATGCGCCTTGGCGCGACGCGGAGCTGCTCAAGGAATTTCCCGGCCGTACCCAGATGTGCGAATATCTCGCCAAGCACGGCATCGTCGCATTCCCCGGCGGGAAGAAGCGCTATTCGACGGACTGCAATATCGCCGGTCTTTCCCACGAAGCAGAGGATCTCGAATCGATGCAGACGGCGATGACGATCGTCGAAACCACGATGGGTTCCTGGCCGATGACGGCTCCCGATGCCATCGAAACCGTGACCATTGATTTTGAGAAGGGCCGCCCCGTCGCCCTCAATGGCAAGAAGCTCGAACCGTTCGATCTCCTGATCGAAGCCAACACCATCGGCGGCCGGAACGGCATCGGTCTTTCCCATGCGCTCGAGAACCGCATCATCGGGACGAAATCCCGCGGCGTCTACGAGGCGCCCGGCATGGAGCTGCTCGGCAAAGCCCTCCGGTACATTTACCAGGCGATTTTGGACCGCCGCGCAACCGGCATCTTCGAGGAGATGTCCCGCTTTATTGCCAACCAGATTTACGACGGACGCTACTACGACCTTGCCACGCAGGCCGCATTTGCCGCCGTCGATACCTTCGCCGCCTATGCCACCGGAACGGTGCAGGTCGGACTTTACAAGGGGAATATCCTCTTCCAGAGTCTGACGGGCGTCAAAGGTTCCCTCTACTTCGAGGAAAATGCCTCGATGGAGGACGCCCAGAAGGGCCTGAATCCCGTCTCCAGCCAGGGCTTTGCCGAAATCCAGTCGGTCGAGGCCCGTTCCATGGCAAAGGCCGGTCAGATTCATACCTTCTAAGGGTTTTCCACGCGCCGGAACATCATTTTCGGCGCGTGATACCCGCCTGTTTTGGGGGGTGGGTATTTTTTTGCTGGATTTTTTGCGCGGTTTTTGGGAGAATCGGCAACTCATGACTACGCGGATTCTCCGCATCGTTTCTTTTTTGCATTCCCATCGTTCTATCAAACGTAACGTTCACGACAGAGGATATCCATGTCCGTAAAAGTTCGCCTTACTCGCGTCGGCGCCAACCGCGACCTTTCTTTCCGCGTTGTTGCAGCTGACACCCGTTTCCCCCGCGACGGTCGTTTCATTGAAAATCTCGGCTGGTATGACCCCCAGATGCCCGGCAAGAACTTCGAGCTCAAGCTCGAGCGCATTGCCTATTGGAAGAGCGTCGGTGCACAGGTCAGCCCGGTCGTCGATTCTCTTTTGAAGCGCCAGAAGCGCGCCGAGAACGGCCAAAACGATCGCACGCACCAGAAGATTTCCAAGGGCAAGAAAGCCAAGCTGGCTAAGGCCGCCAAGGCCGCTGCCGCCGCCGGCTAGTGTTGCCCGGGCGCCCTTTTTCGGGTCCAGCTTCATCGATTCGCGATGGAAAACGCCGATCAGCCTCTCCAGAGTCTCCGGATCGAAATCGTTACGGAGTTTCCGGAAATGATTCGCGGATATCTAGGCGAAAGCATGATTGGCCGGGCCGCAAAAATGGGTGCATTTTCGTGGGGAATCGTCAACCCGCGCGATTTTGCATCGGGAAAACACCGTTCGACGGACGACCGCCCGTATGGCGGAGGTCCCGGAATGGTTATGATGCCCGATCCGCTCGTGCGAGCCGTTGAATCGGTCCTTCGGTCCGATACGAAATTGCTGATGATGACCCCATCGGGAAAACCGTTTGTCCAAGCCGATGCCCGCAGGCTTTCGCAGGAAAAGCATCTTGTTTTTCTCTGCGGACACTATGAAGGCATCGATGACCGCGTGAGACAAATCCTTCAGCCGGAGGAGTATTCCATCGGCGATTACGTTCTCACAAACGGGGTCCTGCCCGCCGCCGTCATGCTCGATGCCATCGTTCGCCTTTTGCCGGGCGTTCTCGGCGGAGAAGGCGCGACACAGGACGAATCCTTCGAGACCGGTCTTTTGGACTTTCCCCAATACACACGTCCGCCCGAATACCGCGGACTCCGGGTTCCGGAGGTCCTGCAAAGCGGCAATCACGCCGCCGTCGCCAAATGGCGAAAGGAGCAGGCCGAACGGATTACCTTGGAACGGCGCCCCGACTTGGCTGCCAAAATGGGACTTCCGCGTCCCCCGCCTCCACCCAAGCGCCGCAGACGCCGTGACCCTGTTTCCACTATTCCATCAACCAAACCATCATCCCGCTCGATTGCACCCCGTGACCGGGACCCCTCCGATCCGCCGGGCATTGCAACATAGGAGTAATCAGACATGAGCAACATCCTCGACTCCATCACGGCCGAAGGCCTGAAGAAGGACGTTCCTTCCTTCGAAATCGGCGATTCCGTCCGCGTTTACGTCAAGATCAAGGAAGGCGACAAGACCCGTACGCAGGCGTTTGACGGAACCGTCATCGCTCGTAAGGGCGCCGGTGCCAACGAAACCTTTACCGTTCGTCACGTCGCTTTCGGCGTTGGCGTTGAAAAGGTTTTCCCGGTTCATTCTCCGCACATCGAAAAGGTCGTTGTAGAGAGCCATTCGCATGTTCGTCGTGCGAAGCTTTACTATCTCCGCGCGCTCAAGGGCAAGGCGGCTCGTCTTCGGACCCGTTCGGTCGAATCGTCGAAGTAAAGACAGCGCCTGTTTCTACACGAAAAGCGGCAACCGTCCTTGTGTCGGTTGCCGTTTTTCCGTTATTCTCCCGGT
>JAEDLN010000005.1 GCA_016295275.1 Kiritimatiellia bacterium | reverse complement strand
TTCGGAACAAGTAAATGCGACTAGGGTAGTCGCATTTACGATGAGAAGTTACATTTCTATATGATTCAAACCATGGCGGTTGTGTGCGAATGTATTTGGTGGTATATTAGATTGAAATAGTTTTTCATGATACAAATACCGCTCCCCTTGACCACTTTGTCTCAGAAAGTTGCCGTTCGGCGATATCGACGAGTCTTTTCAGATTGGCAGCCAGTTCTTCTGTGACGGAATGTCCGCCGATTCCTTTCCTGACGCTGCCAAGCGCGTCCGTCTGCGGTGCGGCAGGAAGCAAACTGGAAAGAAAATCGGTCTTCTCCGTATTTGCGGAGAATCGTTGTTGAGCCGATTGCGGTTTGTCGAACGCCGTTGAAAGGAAGAGCTCAAGGTTTTCCATTTATCTATGAGCAGCATCGGCCTTGCTAGCATATTCTTCCGCATACTCTTTGGCCTTGCCATAGACGTAACTTTGCCTTGTCAGATCGTCGTAAATGCCTAGCGTTTCGGAAAGACTCTGATCTTCATTCTGCCAGCGAGTTGCAACAGCTTCCAGCGCGTCGTACTGACCTGGATTCAGATTGAGCATTTGTCCAGGCTGTGATTTTTTCTTCTCAGGAGCAGCTGCACGTTTTGCCGTCTCCGAACACGATTGAGACCGATTTCACCTGATTTTCCGGCGAATTCCACATTTTTTCTCGCCCGCGTCATTTTTCGCTTGCAGTTTGGTGTCAAAAAATGTTTAATGATGTCACAAGAGGGCGCAAAATGTCAGAGGTTCCCACAAAATACGAAGCGACGGCCGAAAATGGTCCGTCTGTCCAGCCGATTCTCGGCCGGGCAGACCACCGTTTGGATCCGAAGCGTCGTTTCACCATTCCATCGGATTGGGTGGATCGCATGGGAAAACCTGCGCAGGTCTATGTCATGCCGTCGCTTTCGCGTACAGGCTGTCTGGACGTGTTCAGCCCCTCCGAATTCGACCAACGCATGGAACCATTTCGGACCTCCGCCTTAACCAATACGGCAAAGGCGCAATTTCTGAGCCGATTGGGGGAAATGATTCACTGCTGCACGTTGGATACGCAAAACCGCATTCGCGTAAAAGACTCCTTACTCTCCTACGCCGGCATCGATTCCGACACTGTTCTCATCGGTGTGGGCTATCACTTCGAGGTTTGGTCTCTCGCACGACGTCCGAAAGTGGATGGCAACGAAAATGCTCTCCTCGAGGAGCTCTCCGCTACGGCCCGGGAGCTCGGCTTCTAGTCCTCCCCCTTTGTTCTGTATCCTCTCTGCCTCTCCCTCTCCATCATGCATATTCCCGTTCTTCTTCGCGAAACACTGGAAGCGCTCCAACCGCGCGCCGGTGGTTGCTATCTGGACGGCACGCTCGGCGGAGGCGGTCATGCAGAAGAAATCCTCAAAGCCTCCGGTCCGGACGGCCGATTGCTCGGCTTGGATCGCGATCCCGATGCGATCGCACGCTGTACAAAACGCCTCGCCCCTTACGGCAATCGGGCCGTGCTCGTTCATTCCGATTTCGCCTCCCTCGCACAAGCCGCTGCCCAAGCCGGCTTCACCGCCTTCGATGGCATCTTGTTCGATCTCGGCGTTTCCTCTTTCCAGCTGGACGAACCCGATCGCGGCTTCTCTTTCCTGCACGAGGGTCCGCTGGATATGCGAATGGACTGCACCAAAGGGAGAACCGCCGCGGATTGGATTGCCGGCTTCGGCGATGATTGGCGAGGCCTCGCACAATTGCTTCGCGACTTCGGAGAAGAACCGCAAGCCGGTCGAATCGCCAAATCCATTCTCGAGGAACAAAAACGCTCCCCCATCACAACAACGACACGCCTCGCCGAGATCATCGAGCGGGCTGTCGGTGGACGCCGCGGAGCCCCGCGCCATCCCGCAACCTGCTCTTTTCAAGCCCTTCGGATCGCCGTCAATGCGGAATTCGAACAAATCGAAACCGCACTGGAAGCCGCTATCGGACGCCTCGCCCCCAATGGAGTGCTCGCCGTCATCTCTTTTCACTCCATGGAAGATCGGATTGTCAAACACATCTTCCGGGAACACGAGGGAAAGATGGTCTCCCTGCCGCAGGGAGGAGCCCGCTACGAAGGTCGGGCACCGCGCGTCGTCCGTCTCAATCGGCACACGATCGCACCTTCTGAAACCGAATGCGCCGAAAACCCGCGCGCCCGTTCCGCAAAGCTCAGAGCCGTTCGACGGATCGAAGACTAGCCCCTTTCTTCACTTTCCTTCCCCCTTTCTCACGCTGCTATGAAACGACACGTCACATCCCATAGAAGACGGAAAACAAACCGGAATCGGATTTATAGCCAAACACAGCATACCTGGGCCGTCACCGCCCCGTTCGCACTCTTTCTCATCTTTGCGGCCGTCGTCTGCATCGTCTATGCAATCTTGCAACACAACTGCGAATCCATCTCGGAGGAAATCGCTTTCGAAGAATCGCGCCAAATGCAACTCGATACCGATTTGAGGAGCGAAAAAACAAAGTGGGATGCTCTTATCGCCCCCGCTTCTCTGGAATCTGCCCTCAAGGCAAACGGAATCCGAATGACGCGGGTCCGCCAAACCCAACGGATACCCCGCAAGACATACTACGCGCAGCTCCAGAAATGGGAATCCAAGGGCTATTCGAACGGATCCGACGCGAATATTTACGCTTCTACACGTTGAGCCGCCCCCTCGACAACCGCCCCTCGCATACCGGCATACGCCACTCCCCGAACCATTTGCCATGCCGACTTCCCCGGATTCGTCTCCGACTCAATCGCCCCGTTCCCGTTTACCCTTCTGGAAGGCCTTGCGCAATCTGGTGCGGGTACTTTCTTCTTTTCTGCCGGCCAATCCTTTCAGACTCCGTTTCTGCATCGTTTTTTTCGCTCTCTTCGGCATCTTTGGTTTCGTCTATTGTCAGCTCTATAAGGCGCACCTCCGTCCCAATCAGGCAATGGTGACAACCCCGCGGGAATACAAGCGCGAGCTGCCCGCCGTCCGTGGAACCATCTACGATAGAAACGGCTATGCGCTTGCCCTCTCCCGCCCGCATTGGACCATTTGCATCGATCCCGGCATCATCCCGGACGAGCTTCGCGAAAACGTCTGCACGACGCTCCTTCCCTACAATATCTGCGCCCCGGACCGCCTCAACTCCGCCCTCGCCGCAACCAATACCCACTACCGGAAACTGGGTACGATCGACGACCATGACATCGTTCGGAATATCGCGACCAATCCTGTCCTTCGCCGCTGCATCATCGTCGAACCCGGATCTCGACGCGTTTACCCGCTTGGACACGAGGCGTCCCATCTCGTCGGCTATATCAACTCCAACGAAGAGGCCCTCGACGGACTTGAAAAATCGCTCGATCTCGTCCTCTCCGGCAAACCCGGCTACATCATCGGCGAGGCAAATTCCCGTCGCGTCGAAATCCGCTCCCGTCGCAAGGTCAAGGTGCCTCCGGTAAACGGAAACAATGTCATCCTCAGTATCGATCAAAACCTCCAACACGCCGTCAATCAGGCCCTCGACGAAGCAATGGAAACCTTCGGGCCGCGCTCCTGCTGGAGCATCGTTCAAGATACGAAAACCGGCGAAATCCTCGCCATGGCTTCGCGCCCCGATTTCAACCCGGCCGACTATGGCACCGCCAATCCGACTTCCCGCTGGAATAGCGCCATCTTCAAACAATACGAGCCCGGCTCGGTCATGAAATCCTTCGCGGCGGCCGCAGCTTTGAACGAAGGTCTCGTCCGGACCAATTCCATCCTGGATGTGAGCCCGGGACTCTACTGCGGCCGACAGCTCTCCGATCATGTCCCGTCCAATCGCATCACGGTCGCCTGCATGCTCGAAAAATCCTCGAACCGCGGTGCCTCGCGTCTCGGTATGGCACTCGGCAAACAACGCCAAGTCCAATACCTTCGCGATTTCGGCTTCGGCGAACGAACCGGACTCCCCTTCCGCGCCGGCGTCGAGGCGCGCGGCTATCTCGGCTATACGCCCAAAAGACCCTGGAGCGATCTGCAAAACATCCGCGTCTCCATCGGTCAGGGCATCAGTGTTTCCGGCATCCAGCTCGTAACCGCCTACAGCGCCCTCGGAAACGGCGGAAAGCTCCTAAAGCCGATCCTCGTCAAAAAGGTTCTCTCACCCGATGGTACGCTCCTTTGGGAAATGAACCCGGAGGTCGTCCGCCAACCCGTACGCGAAGAAGTCGCAAATCAGGTGCTGAAAATGCTGGAAGGCGTTTGCACGCCCTCCGGAACAGGACGCCGCGCACGCGTTTCCGGATATACCGTTGCCGGAAAGACGGGTACGGCCCAAATCGCCGTCCGCGGCGGCTACTCCCAAACCGATTACTGCGGCACCTTTGTCGGTTTCATCCCGGCCGAAAATCCGCGCCTTACGATTCTCGTGACCTTGGAGGCCCCGCCGAAACGATACCACGGCGGCACCGTTGCCGCCCCCGTCTTCTCCAAAATTGCGGAATACGCCGTCAATTATCTCGGAATCCCCCCGAGCGGACACTTCGATTACGAATTGACCGAGGAAGAACTCCTTTCCGACGAGCTGGACTAAACCGATTCTCGCCTTATGATGCGACCGTTTCAAACCGTCGAACTGCGGGCAATCGCACAGAAAATCCAAGTCGGCTGGCTGCCCCAAAAGCCATCTCCCGGCATGGTCCTGCATCTGATGCTCCATTCCGATCTGCATGTGACCGTCGTCTACCCGGAAAACAAAGACCCCACCCCTCGACAGCTGCAAACCGCATTCGCACCGCTGCTGTCCGACCTTGCCCGGAAATTCCTCGCCCCGCGCCTTCTGCAATTAGCGGACGAACACGGTTTCGCACGCCCCTCGCTCGTCCGCATCGGCGCCCCCCGTACGCGCTGGGCTTCCCGATCGTCCTCCGGCGCCATCTCCCTCAATTACCTCTTGCTCTTTCTCCCGGAAGCGCTTGCCGCACATATCCTCATCCATGAACTCTGCCATACCGTGGAAATGAATCACGGCCCGCGCTTCTATGCCCTCCTGCGGGCAAACGACCCACATGCGATGGCGCATGACGCAGCCGTCAAATCCGCCGTTCGCGACTATATCCCGTTTTGGCAGAAATAGCGACCGCCGCCGGCCAACCGCCCGCCTCGGGCCGAAAGCACATGCCCGAATACGTCTCACCCCCCGCAAAAACTTCGGCCGATCCGACTTGAACCGGAATTTCAGACAAGAAAGCCCCCGGAATATCCGTTGCCCGCAATAGGTGCTTTTGATAGCATCTGCAATACGATAACGATAACAAAAACACGAAGCGATCGAGATACTCAATATGATTACCTGGAATCCCGCTCTTGCAAAACGCCACCTGCGCACCTTGCACGATTTCACCGATGAAGAGATGATTCAACTCCTGGAACTGGCCGAGGCGCTCAAGGCACGTAAAGACGCCGGCATCCGCGGCGATCTCCTGCACCGGCGCAATATCGCCCTCATTTTCGAAAAGGGCTCTACCAGAACCCGGAATGCCTGCCTCGTCGCAGCTCAGGACGAGGGCGGAAACGCCGAATATCTGAATCAGCACGATATCCACTTCGGACACAAGGAAAGCGTCAAAGACTCCGCTCGCGTGCTCGGTCGCTTCTTCGATGGCATCCTCTTCCGCGGCTTCCGCCAAGATACCGTGGAACAACTCGCACGATTCTCCGGCGTTCCCGTTTGGAATGGCCTGACCGACGATCACCACCCGACACAAATCTTCGCGGATCTCATGACTCTCCGCCAAAACTTCGGAAAGGATCTGCACGGACGCAAAATCGTCTATGTCGGCGACGGCCGGAACAATGTCGCAACGTCTCTCATGTTCGGTTGCGCCAAAACCGGTGTCGATTTCGTCAACTGTACCCCGACAGAGCTTCTGCCCAACCCGGACGATGTCCGGTATGCCATCGAAATCGCACAAAAGAACGGTTCCTCCGTTTCGATCGAAACCGATCCGAAAACCGCCGTTCGCGGGGCAAACTGCCTCTACACCGATGTCTGGGTTTCGATGGGCGAAGAAGCGAAGCAGGCAGAACGGATGCGCATGCTCCGTCCCTACCAAATCAATATGGAGCTCTGCGAACGGACCGGAAACCTCGGCGGCGATTTCATCTTTTTGCACTGTCTTCCCGCATTCCATGATTGCGAAACCGAGTTTTCCAAGGATACGGGTGCCCTCGAAGTGACGGATGACGTCTTCGAAGCTCCCTTCTCGCGCGTTTTCGACGAGGCGGAAAACCGGATGCACACCATCAAGGCTCTCTTCGTTTCCGCAATCGGCGACCCCTCCAAAGGCTAACCTTCGCCTCCCGCTTTTCCCCGCCCGGCTCCAGTGCCGATTCTTCTCATTTGCTTGAAAGGACGTTCGTGATGATGAAACTTCGTGCAACCGAATACACTTGGGAACAGTTTGAAGCGCTCCCGATGGAAACGAAAGCGGAACTTCTCGCAAAACCGGATGGAATGCCGTTTTGTACGCTCTTCGCCCAACAATTCAACCGCGAACGGATTGACGCACTGTGCGATTTGGCAACCAAAATCCGTCAAATCGCAAAAACGCGCTCCGGTATGGAATTCCTGCAAAGCCTGCTCTTCCACAAGCGGGCAATGATCTATTTCACGCAGCCTTCCTCCCGGACGTTCCTCTCCTTCCATTCCGCATGCCAAATCCTCGGTCTGCGGACGGGAGAAGTGCGCGATGCCGCCATCTCCAGCGAATTCAAAGGCGAAACGCGAGAAGACTCCATCCGGACGTTCAGCTCCTATTTCGACCTGATCATCATGCGGACGCAGGAGAAAGGTCTCGCGGAACGGATGTCCTGGGTACTCGCCAAATCCGAACGCCCCATCCCCATCATCAATGCCGGCTCCGGAAAAGATCAGCACCCGACACAGGCCCTTCTGGATATCTATACCCTGCGCCGCAGCTTCGAACGCCGCGGCGGTCTCGCCAACCGGACCATTCTCTATGTCGGCGATTTGGCGCGCGGCCGTACGGTCCGCTCCCTGTCCAATCTCCTCCTCAACTACGACAATATCCGACATGTCTTCGTGGCCGCAGAACCATTGCAAATCGGTCAGGATATTCTGGATATGCTCGACCGCAGGGGCGCATCCTATGTCGTGACGGATGATATGCAAAAGTATCTTCCCGAGGCCGATGCCGTCTACATGACACGCATCCAAGACGAATGGGACCGCTCCAAGGGCGAATCCGCCCGGATCGATACGTCCAAGTTCAAAATCAATGCCAATCTGATGCGCCTCATGAAACCGAGCGCCATCCTGATGCACCCGCTTCCACGCCGCGACGAAATCGCAACCGACTGCGATACCGATCCCCGCGCCATGTACTGGCGCCAGATGCGCAACGGCATGTGGATCCGGACCGCCTTGATCGCTTCTACGTTCGATTGCCAGTCACGCATCGAAGCCTTCTTCCGCGACAACTTCTGATCGCACACACGACTTCGCCCGCCTCCTCCGCACGCTCGTTTCCTACCGCATGAATGGCTGCCATGGTTTATCTTAACGCTTTCTTTTCGTCCAATTTCTTTGGCCAACTGGTTTGCATCTTCCTGCTGGGGAGTTCGGTATTTTTCCTCGCGCTCATCGTTCCCCGCTTTTGCTTTTTCGCACAATGCAAATGGAAGAGCATCGCTTTCCTCAAACGGTACGGGGAATATTCGCACCCGATTTCACTCTATGTCAGCGCAAATTTCGGCGAAAAATTCCGCGACGAGTCCCATCCTTTCGTCTCTGTCTACCTGACTGCGTCGGAGGCGCTCCGCAGCTGTCTGAATGCGATCGGCATCTCCGATGAAGATATGATGACCTGGAAGAAGGGCGTCCATTTCGGTCCAGCTCTGACTCCTGCGGCTCTGTCCATGATCCGTGCCCGGACGGAAGCCGAAATGCAGACCAAAATCCTCGATCTGGAAAAATATCTTTCCTTTTTCTCCAGCTGCGCCACTATCGCGCCCTCCATCGGTCTTCTGGGAACCGTCGATGGCATCATGCGTGCTTTCTGGAGCATGTACACAAGCAACACCTCCAATGCGTTGGTGCAAACCGTCGCCCCCGGAATCTCCAGCGCTTTGCTGACAACCGTTATCGGTCTGATCGTATCGATTCCCGCTTCCATCGCCTTCAATTTCCTCGTCGAAAAAATCCGCAACCAGTCCACGGCTCTCGAAAATTTCACCGATAATCTGCTTAGCGATATCGAACGGTTTCATTCGTCCGCCACGCCGCAACAGCCGACTGCCGCCGTGCAACCGATCGTCATCCAGACCCAGCCCGCATATGCCGCTCAGCCGGTCTATCCCGCTCAGCCGGCTTACGGAACACCCGCAGGCTCCGAACCGCTCACCCTTTCCGAACCCCCGCCCCCTCCCGATAGACGCCTCTTCTCCTGATGCCGTCCCCGTCCGACGCTTTCCAGTTCCTTTCGCGCCATGATTCGCCGTCGCCCCAGACCGCCCAGCTTTCAAACCAACATAAACCTTACGTCTATGTCGGATTTGACCTTCTTGCTGCTCATTGCGTTTATCATTACCTTCCCCATCATCGAACAGGGTATCCCAATCCGCTTGCCAAAGGGTACTTCGCAACAGGTCGATACCCAAAAGCAAATCGTGTCGGTTTCCGTGGATCGGGATGGGCGAATCTATTTGGGAACCGATCTCGTTCAGCTGGATGAACTTCGCGCCGGATTGCAAGCGCGTCTCGCCGAAAACCCGGAACTTCGTCTCGTGATCCGTGGCGACGAATCTTCCCGTTACGGCGTCGTCGCTCAGATCGCACGCCTCGCAAACGAACTCAAAATTACCCGTATGTCGCTCGCTACAAACGGAGACGGTTCCAACGCTACGCCCGACTGATCGTCTTTCCGATTCCTGTTCTTCAACCTCTTTCAACGGAAAGGAACGCCATGATTGATTTTCTGATTGCCGGAGGAGGTCCCGCCGGATTGACCGCCGCCCTGTACGCCGCTCGCGCCGGCATTAAGCCCGTCGTTCTGGAAGGGTTGCCGGGCGGGCGATTGCAAGAAATCGAAAAACTGGAGAATTATCCAGGCTTCCCGGATGGAATAAACGGTCCGGAATTGGCCGCCGCCATGCGCGCACAGGCGCTCCGCTTCGGAACCGTTTTCCGCATGGGCGAATCGCTCGCATCGCTCCGGCAACAGCCCGATCGCTCGTTCCTTTGCACAACCGATTTCGGAGAAACGCTCGAGGCCCGTTGCGTCCTTCTCGCTACAGGGACCGAACCGGCACGGCTCGGAATCCCCGGCGAAGACAAATTCCTCGGGCGAGGCGTCTCAACATGCGCCACATGCGATGGCGCTTTCTTCAAGGATAAAACCGTTCTCGTCGCCGGAACGGAGGCAGACTGCGTTGCCGGCGCTCTCTACCTCTCCCGTATCTGCCGCCTCGTTCTGGTATCCGTCGTCTCCCCAAACAAGCCTTCCCTTCCCGCCGCTTTGCATCGCGCCAGGCAAACGCCCGCAATCGAATGGCTCGATGATACGCTCCCGTTGGAAATCCTCCCCCGAAACGATCAGCGCGGCGTCGGTGCCGTGCGCTTGCGCCACGCGTCGGAAACGTTCGAACGGTCCGTCGATGGCGTCTTCGTCCTGCTCGGCGATACGCCCGCCGTGCGCCCGCTCGGAAACCTCTTGCCGCTCGCACCCGATGGCGGTATCATCGTCGATTCCGAATCGGGGGCCTCGTCCGTCCCAGGTCTCTATGCCGCAGGCGATGTCGTCTCCAACGCCGTCCGGCAGGTCGCAACGGCCGTCGGCTCCGGCTGCGTTGCCGCCATGGGCGCTATCCGATATATCCACCGATTCGCTCCAGGTTCTTCCACATGAACAATCTGCCCGCTTCTTCCAAAACCGCGCTCCGCTCCTCCCTCCCGATCCTCGCCGCCCTCCTTCTTGCCGGGTGCGCCCATTGCCCCGTCTGCGGTACGCCATGGGATGTCGCGGGACGCAACCGGAATTCCCAAAACGACGCCGAAACCGAACCGCCTAAACTGAATACCATCCAAGGGACCATCACCTGCATCGAACGCGTGACACCCCTGCCCGGCTACCGGCTGAAAGTGCGCTTGATCGATCTGGAATCGCAACAGGAATGCGCTGCTCAGGATCTTGGTGCCTTTAAGGGCTTCCCCGTCTTCTTCTCGATCGTCTACAACGAAAAGGATGTCGACAATACGCACCAATACGGCTTGGTTTGCGATCTTACCTCCAGAGGCGTGCCGCTCTATTCGACCGATACGCAATACCGCGTCTTCAATAAAAACGGTCCCGACAATACCGAATTCAACCTGGTCCTGACCCGGCATTTCTCCAGACCGGAAAACCATAGCCAAAACGCTGCGGAGTGATTCACCCGGACGATTCCGCCCGATCGACGGAACCATGAAAAATGAAGCCGGCTCCTTCGAACCGACTTCCGCGTCGTTGCGCACATGCGCATATTCTCGGGGGCGGCGAACCCTCGCCGCCCCCTTTCTTTCGAAACTATTGAAGCTGCCGAATCGCAAACTCAAGCGCAATCGCAGAATAGGCCGTCGAAAGAATCGGATCGTTCTCCCAAAAACGGCTGTTCGAATTTTGATACGACCCATTCTCGCGCTGAAGCGAAATCAGCTTGTTCACCAGCTCGGAACGCCAGTCGACGGCAGACGCATTCTCCGGACGTTCGATGAAATCGATACCCGAAACACTGAGCGAACGGCCAATGACATCGTAAAAGAAATACAAGCCCTGATCGCCGACGCCCGGATTTTCTTCCAGCGTCCAATGCTTCGATGCCCAGTCGAGCGCCGAACGGACGCGCGAATCCGTGCGGTCGAGCTTGCAATACACAAGCGCCAGCAAACCGGCATAGGTAATGCTTCCGTACGAACGCATGATGATTTTCTCTTTGCCTTTTTCAAGAGAGACCCCATCCTCCGCCTGCTGCCCATCGTCCTTGCTCTGAACCGTTTCCGTGCCGGCCTTTGCATCGGCAGGACTGTACGAAAAGCCTCCCGCACTCTCGCCCGCATCCGCGTCGTTCTGCAGACGCTCGGCAAAGGCTAGCGCCGCATCCCAATCCAAATCCGCCTTCTTCTCGCCCGCAGGCCGCTTGTCCTCGTATTTCTCGGTTCTGCGCATCGCCTCCATGACAAAATGCGTATTCATGAGATCCGCATAGCGATTCGGACTGGATTTGTCATACCCGAAGCCGCCAGAGAAAGAATCGTCCCCGGAAAGCTGGGAATCGGCCAAAAAGGTGCGGGCATCCAAAATGACACGCGTCAGATCACGCCCCTTCACAAACGATAGCGCCGTGAGGCAAACCGCCGTGTTGTAGGTGGAAAGCCCGCCGCCTTCGCGCCCGGGAACGGGACAATAGATGCCGCCGTCCTTTTGAACGGTGCTCAACAGATAGTCGATCCCTTTCTCGATGACCGGATCGTACTGCTTGTCGTTGCTCCCGATCAGCGCCCATAGCGCCAAGCCGGAAAGCCCGGGAAAACGGGGATTGGAAAAATTCCCTTTCGGCTTCTGATGCTTGGCAAGATACGACGCCGCCTTCGCAATCGAAGCGCGCGCCGGGGCACTGTACGAAGCGTCCGAAATCGTAGCCGATTTCTCCGCAGAAGCCGTTGGAACGGCAGCCGGTTCGGCGCCGAACGCCGGACAGAAAAGACCAATGGCAAGAAAGATAAAAAGTTGTTTCATATACGGATTCTCCACCGGTGAAAACCGGATTTCGTTACCAGTACAAACGCCCCATTGCGGCTATTTGTTCGGATAAGCGCTTGCGGAAAACCTTTCCACCGGCTTTTTCCGGACGCCCGACAGCAAAACCGATGGAAACGCAAAAAGCAGGTTACTTGCGGTTCGAGAGCGACTCGAAGTAGTCCTTTACCATGCCACGGTATTCTTCCGGCGTGTCGTCCGCCTCGGTACTCAATACTTCGGAACCGCCGCCGGATGCCGATTTCAGCCAATCCGCCGTGCGATCCTGGCCGCCGAGCCGGGGGTCGATCTCTCCCACCGGTGTCGGCATACCGGTAGGATCGTTCGTCTTCTGCTCCCCTGACGGCTGATTCTGCTGGCTCGGCTGATTGGATTTCGGTCCCGTTTGCCGGTTCGCCTGCTGTTGTTGCTGCTGCGCCATCTGCTTCATGGCATTGGCAGCCTGCTGGGCTCTCTGCTGAGCCAACTGCTGCCCGGGTGGTGCTTGGAAATCTCCCCCCTTCGGCGGCTCGTTGCTGTCGGAAGGCTGCTGCCCTTGCGGGTTCTGAGGCGGCTGTTGCTGACCGTCCTGCATTTGCCCGTCTTGCGACTGTTGCTGCCCGTCTTGCGACTGTTGCTGCCCGTCTTGCGACTGTTGCTGCCCATCCTGCATCTGACCATCCTGTTGCTGACCGTCCTGCATCTGGCCCGCCTCCTGCTGCGCCGCATCAAGCGCCTCCTGCATCGCATTCATCGCCTCTTGCATGGCTTGCGCCATTTCCTGGGCCATTTGGGCAGACTTTTCTTCAATCTGCTGCTTTGCGGAATTCAATGACTGCGCCGCTTTTGCCATGGCATCCGCAGCTTGCTGCATCTGATCCCATGGCGGTTTCTCGCCATGCGACTCGCCGTCTTGCTGCTCGCCGTTCGGATTGTCTTCTTGCTGCCCGTTGTGCGACTCGCCGTCTTGCTGCTCGCCGTTCGGATCGTCTTCTTGCTGCCCGTTGTGAGACTCGCCGTCTTGCTGTTCGCTGCCCTGCGCATTCTCCTGAAGCGTATTGGCAGCCTCATGGGCTTGATCGCTTGCCTGCTGCGCCGAATCCGACGCTTGATTCAAATCGCTGATGGGCTCTTCGCCAATGGCGTTCATGTCCTGCTGGAGAGAATCGACGTCTTGCTGGAAAGCCGCCATGTCGGAGGCTAGCTCCTGCTGGGCCTGCGCTAGACGTTCCTCGGTCGTGCTGTCTTGCGGCATGTCGTCCGTCAGTTTTTCCAACTTCTCCTTTGCTTCCGCATTGTCGGAATCAAGCGACAATTCCTCGGTCAATGCAGCCAAATCCTTTTGGCGTTCCTCGAGCGACTTCGCGTCCTCCGTCAACTTTTCGGCAAGCTCCTTCTGCTCCTTCAAGGGATCGGCATCAAGCGACATCTCCTCCATTTCCTTCATGAGTTTCGCCTGCTCTTCCTGCCACGCTTTCCAATCCTCTTCCGTCATTTCGGATTGAAGCTTTTCCGCCAGCTCGTCTTCTTTTCCGGCCATCGTATCCAACCGCTCCGCGGCCATCAAAGCCTCGGCTTCCTTCTCAACCTCTTGTTTGAGATCGGTCACGGACTTTTGGGCATCGCGCAAAAGCGCAATCAGCCGCTCGATGACGGGAACCCGCGCGTCCGGTACCGTGAAGACGACCTCATCGGCCAATTCGGTCGCCGGCAAAATCTTTTTCTGACGCAGTTCTCGCGCTTCAAGTGCCACACCGCCCAACATGGAATCCATCGCACCGGATAGAAAATCCCGGACAAGCTGGTCGGCCTTGCCGAGACTGTCCTTGCAATTCCGCATCTGGTCGCACGTCGGCCGGTCTTGCTTGAGACGCGCCGTCTGCAAACCGTTTTCCGCATGCTGCAAGGCCCGGCTCAATTCTTTTTCGACATCCAGCAGACTTCGCGTCAGAGCAACCGCCTCTTTCGAAACCGCTTGCTCGAAAAACGATTCTGCCGCCTCATCCAACTCGATGTGGATCATATTCGAAAAGCCGGAATGCGGTCCGTTGTATTCTTCCGGACAGGCGTCCCTTGCAACAATGCGGAAACGGACCGCTTTGACGTTGTTCAGCTGCAAATCCGACAGGCGGAATACGTCCCGCCCCGTCCATTGTCCGGGACGAACCTCTTCCCAATTCTCCACTGGACGCAAATCGAACCAGTCGTTTCCGACAAATTGAGCTTGGATCGTCGGCTGCCCGATGCCATAATCGTCCGAAGCGGTCCATACGAACGGGATCTCACCCGTCTTCGGCAGCTTGTAGCCGCTCTCCTGCGGATCGACGATTTTGGCAACCGGCTCCATATCCGGGACAATGTCCAGCGAATAGAAGGTCGGTTTGTTCGTAAAGTCGTTCGCATCGACAAGCCGGAACGACCACGAGCCGGACAAATCGCTCTTGAGCGGGAACCGCCACACCAGCCGCCCGTCGGACAATCTTTCCGAGACGGCAATCTCCGTCTCCCCGATCACGCAGACCGATTCCTTCATGGAACGGTTCGGCAATGCGGAAATCTCGGCAATCGTTCCCGGAAGGGCTTGAATGTCGCCCTTCTCGGATTCCAGCTTCTGAACGCCGCGCTTTGTATACGCCGGAAATTCCAGCTGCACCAAAAGATTCGTGTACGACGGCTCCGGAAGGCACGTGACCGAATAGGCGCGTGTCAACGCCGAGCCGCACGAAACGCGGTACGTAAAGCTATGCTCCACGGCACCAATGCCAAACCGATAGTTGCGGACCGATATCTCCCCGTCTTTCTCGGACGAGAGCTGACTCATGCGTTCCGAAATTTCGGAACTGCGCCCCTCCGGCAAGAGATGCAAATACGCCTGCCCCGGAAAACCGCCCAAAACCGCAAGCTCCACCTGAAACGGCGTTCCCTCCAAAATGACCGCATCGCCCGGCGCAACCTGAAGACTGTCCGCATACAGATTGTCGACCTCCAAATTCGGCGCAACCGCACGGAGCATAAGCCGTCCGACCGATTTCGGCCAACAGACGAACAGAATCAGAAAGACCGCAAAAACGGACAGCGCAACCAGCACCTTCGGCCGGACGGAAATCATCGTGAATTCACGGCGCGGCGAAATGTCGCCCGCATCCAGAATCGCCGAATCCTTGACGACATTCAAAAGCTCCTGCCCTCCCTCGGAAACGGCCGTCGGATCGGCAAGCAACTCGACAACCGTCGACAGACGCTCTTCCAACTCCGGATGGCCGCGCTCCAACAATCGGGCCAGACTCGACGGCGTGCGTTTTTTCGAAAGCGGCTTGATGAGCATTACCCATGTCACATGAAGCGTTACGGCAATAATGCCCAGCGTCAGCAACCACCGAACCCAAACCGAAAAAATGACAACCATCGCATCAATCAGCATGACCGATGCGATCGCCAGCTGGAGCGTGCACAAAACCGCAAAGAAACCGCGCCAGAAAACAATGCTCGTAATGCGCCGATCCGCCGCACGCAACTTCGATGCAATCTCGGGCGGCAGCTCGTCAAAGGTCGGTTCGCGATAACTGGGACCGGTCGGACGCGGCACCTTGTTGCCACGATGGAAAAAATTCAGTTTCATGATGAAAAACGGGAAAACAAGTCAAAAACCGATGGCGGCAACAGCCGTTACATGAGCGAAACCCGCTTGCGGAGAATCCACTCCGCCGTGAGAAGCCCAATCAGCAACAGGAAAAGCAACGGATGATCCCAAAGGTAGATCTCCGAACGTTCGTGCATGACGCGATTGCCCTCGCCATACCGATCAAGCGCCTCGCCAAGACGAGACGGAGGCAAAACCAAGCCTCCGGATACAGACGCCATCCGGCGCGGCGTATCCCAAGACGCGGAAACCTTTACAAATTCGGCAGGACGACGCGAGGTCACAACCACAAACTGGGCCTCACTGACCTCAGGCCACTTGCCGCCCAGAATCCGCCCCGCTTCCGGACAACGCAAGTGGACTTTGTAATAGCCCGGTTTCTGGATCGGTGCAAGCTCGCCTTCGTAAAAACCATTCGAATCCTCACGGTAACGGAGACGAATCGAACGAATCTCCTTGCCAAGCGAATCGGTAACAAAAACCTCCGGCTTCAAATCGTTGAGCGCCTGGAAGGACGTATCCTGGAAACGCGCCTGAACCGTCACGGGATCGTTCGGCGCATACCGAAGCAAATCCGTTCCGATGCGGGCATATTGGTTGCCGGCACGCAGCTTCTCACCCGCACCCCAACGCAATACTTGCCCCCAGAAACGATGGTGGCGCGTATCGCCTACACGATAACGCAAACGCCACGTGCGGTCGGTCATCAATTGCAGAACCTTTCCGCGCCCTTGATTGCGGACGGCAATGAGCGCATTGTTTCGCTGCATTTCGCGAAACTTCGTCATCATCTCGACCGCTTTCCCGGGATCCTGATCCAACATCTTCGCCGTATCACGCGCAAACATCTCCGTCTCGGGAGCATCCGCAGGCTCGGCATACGCCAAAACCTCGGCACCCGATTTCACATTCGTCACGGGATGGCGCCAATACATCTCCGGCAAATCATTCCAAATCTGGTCGTTTTCATACGAACTGGTCGATTGCTGCATGACCGGATGATTGCGCCCGGACGGGGCAAGCCGAAACCGGAAGGACGTCTCATCCGAAGAAACGCCCTTTTCAAGCGTCGGCTTGACCTCGATCGGCAACAACGAAAGCATCTCCGGATTGCGGATGGCATGCGGAAAAGCTTCGGGACCGGCAATCGAAACGAGAAGCGCCCCGCGCTGCTCGACGCAATACTTGATGTCCGAGACGACTTCCGGCGGCAACTCTTCTTCGCTCAAATCCCCCAAGATGATGACATCGAACTTGCTCCATGCCGCACGATTCCTCGGATAGGATCCGCTCTCCGAATCGCCGAACTTGCGGGAAACATCCGCCGGCGGCAACGGCTCGTTCGGCTGCCCCGCGACAACGTCCGGATGATGCAGATATTCCTGCAGATGGACGGACTTGTCGCGCCCGTAGAAGAGATTGCGCAAATAGCGGAATTCCCAGCGTGGCCGGGAATCGACCAACAGGACGTTCGTGCGGTCGTCCATCACCGAGACGTCCAACGCCCATTCGTTGTTTTCCGGAAATTCGTCGTTCTCGGGCGTTTCCACGACAAGACGATACCGAACGACGCCCTTCTCTTCCGGAATGTGCGTGAACCGGAATTCCTGCTCGTACTCCTCCGCCTTGATGAGAATGGTCTCCTCTTCCAGCAAATCGTCTCCGAGATACAGCGAAAGCTTCGCCGACTTGTTGAAGAAACCGGTGGCGGCAATCGATCCGGAAATGCGGACCTTGTCACCCAAAAATATGGACTCCGGAGCCGTTGCGACACCAATCGCCAAATCGCTCGGCAACCGCGAACCGCCAATGATGATGGAATGGATCGGTATGCCCGAACCTCCCAATCGGCGCGAAACGGCGTCTACGCCGGCATCGCCGTTGTGGCGTCCGTCCGTAAGAATCAAAAAGCCCGCCAGCTCTTCGTACGGAATGTCGGTAAGGGCTTTCTCCAAGGCCGATGTGAAGTCGGTCGCCGCACGGAACGACGCTTCCTTGGCTTTCTCTTTGTCGTCGATGCCATTGCTCTCCGCCACGACGCCAGCCCGTTTCAGCTCCGGATCCGGCTCGGCCTCGGAACCGAACCGGTAAATCCGCAAATCGAAATCCTTCTGCAGCCGCTCGATCGCCGTTTTCCCGTTCCAAAGCTTTTCCGTAAGCAACCGCCGGGCAATGGCAGAACGCGTCGTGTCGGAAACCGAAAAGATCTTCTCCCGCTCTTCTTTCGAAAAGCCGTCTAGACGCAACAGCAACCCCGCTTGCTGCAATTGGGGGGCAATCGGCATCAAGTAGGAGAGATTGCCGTCAATGCGGGTGAGCGCTCCTTTCAAATCCCGCGCAGGAACGTTGCCGCGCCCCGCCTGATCCTCGAACATCTTGATGTTGGGTACCAACGTCTGACGGACAAAGGCCGAAATGCGAGGGAGCATCGCAACGAGATTGGCATGCTCCGAAGACAGACTCTTGCCTAGCTCGTCCATTTGGTCGGCAACCTCCGTCCAATGCCGAATGCCTTCCTGGGCAAACGCCTTCAGCTCGTCGTAAGGCGGTTTTTGCTGGCCGAGTCCGTCCAATTCGGCAATGCGATCCGCAACCGCCTTGCGGCGCTGCTCCGTTGCCTCCGAAAAGCCGGAAAACGGCGCCGGTTTGTTCGAGGGAATCAGCCCAAGAGCATCCGCAATCTCAAGCCGCTCGGCATCTGTCCAATATTTGTCCCGGAAATTCATCGAGGCCGAATCGTCCAGCAAAACGACAACCTGACGCCGGATGACACGGGTATTCTCGCCAACCAAAACCGGCTGGAGCAAAATGAAAAGAAGAACGCAGACCGCCCCCATGCGACAGCCGACCAAAATGCGCGGCAACCATCTGCGGTGAATCGTCGAAACCTCCCGACGATACAATACCGATACGCCTTCAATGCAGAGAACCGATAAAAAAGCGACGAAAAGAAGATGCCAGCGCGTCTGCAAAAACAGATACCGGCCCATCAGCTGGAACAATGTCCAACAGGCGCTCGTCCCCAACGGAAGCGTCACGAGAAACCACTTGCGGATCGAAACGTTGTGCCGCTTGAGCGATAGCCGGGCGACAATCCAAACCGTCATCGCCAGAAGTGCAAGCAACCACAACGCAAGCGATGGAACTGTTGGCGGAAGTAAATCAGGTCGAAGTAGATTCTGATCCATGAGACACTCCTAGGGAGTCAAGCAATATGGTCAAATCATGACGCGGCATCAGACCGGGAAAGCAACGCCCGGAATGCGCGGCTAAACGATCGGAAGATCGTCCAAAATGGAGCGGGCCAGCGTCATTTGCGAACGGGCACGGACAAGATTGTGCTCCGGATAGGCAATGCGGAAATAGGTGTCGCCTTGCAGATAGTCGGTCAACATGCGAACCGCAACCTCGCTGGTCATGCAAACGCCTCCCGCACGGAGCAACTTGTGCTCGGCCGGAGTGAGATGCGAATCGGCTTCCGAAAGGAATCCGTCGCAAAGCGCCGAGAACATCTCGCGATTGGCACGGATCTTCGTGACGTCTTTCTCGTCCTCCGGCGCAAAGCAGACCATCGAACGGACCAAATCGCCAAAATCATGGAGCGAAAGCCCCGGCATGCAAGTGTCCAAATCGATGATGCAAACGGCATGTCCGTCATTCGAATCCAACAAAATGTTCGAAAACTTCGCATCGTTGTGTACCGTGCGCTCCGGCATCAAACCGGCTTCGTAGGCGCACTGGACCTCAAGCGCCGCATCCCGCAAGGCGCGAATGCCGGCAATCTCCTCGCGCACGCCGGCGGCACGGCCGCATATATCATCCGAAATGGCCTTTTCCAGCGCTTCGAACCTGCGGCGCGTATTGTGGAAATTCGGAATCGTTTCGTTCAGCCGCGGCTCGGGCAAATCCGCCAAAAGAGATTGGAAACGGCCAAATGCTTTCGCCGCCGTGTAGGCCTCCGCCGGAGATTTTGCCTCCGTGCGCGTGACAACGCCATCGATGAAGTGGTAAACGCGCCAATACCACTTGTCGTCGGAAAGAGAAGCCGATTGTCTGGCAGGAGGGACAAACCGCAAAAAACGCAAGGCGTTCGGATCCGGATCCATTGTCGAAAGCTTCTTCTCCAAATGGGCGGAAATCCGGAATACGTTCTCCATGAGTCCTGTCACATTCGGAAAAACGTTCGCATTGACGGCTTGCAGAATGTATTGGGCCCCGGATGCCAAACGGACTTTGTAGGTGAGATTGATGTGTCCGCCCTTCAACTGCTCGAAGGACGCGGGACCCGCATTCGGAATGAAACAATCGAACAATGCTGCAAGCTCGCTGGTAGATACAGGATTCATGTTGGAACAGTGGAAAAAGAAGATGAATGAAAGGGATTATGCGTGGTGGGGCGGAATGGTCGAATCCCGCAAAATGAATTCCGGCTTGGTGTACAGAAACAACTTGCGGCGCGCTTGCCGTTCCGGCAGCGTCTGCTCCGATGCCGTGGGCGTGCGGGCATCGGCTTCCTGCGCCAAAACCGCCTGCAAGGCAGTGCTTCGCCGCCCCCGCCTGCCTCGGACACGAAGCGCCGTTTCCAAAGGCGGCTGAGGAGAAATGCCCGCCGGTGCCGCACCGGCTTCGGACAGGCGCTTTTCAAATGCGTCTAGAACATAGCGCGCCGCACGGGCGCCCATGTCCGAAAGAGGCTGGCGAATCGTGGAAAGCGAAGGCAGCAAACTCCGCGAAATCGGTGCGTCGTCCAGCCCTACGATACTGACGTCCTCGGGACACCGGACGCCAACCCGATGAAGCTCCGCGAGAAACAACGCCGCAACCGCATCCGAATGGCAGACAAACGCCGTCGGTCGCAAATCCGGCCGCGTTGCGACAAAACGCGCGGCAAGCCACTGCGCCAAATCCCGCGGCGAAAGCCTGCGCCAATCCGGCGAAGGGCCCCCGGTATAACGCGCTTCGAAAATCCAATGCGGATCCGGCCGAAGATGAGATTCCGCCAAGCCGCCCAAAAATCCATCGAGCCGACGCTGCGTCGAATAGCCTGCGTCAATCCGCAGCGCCCCTAAATAACCAAGCCGCCGATGTCCCATCCGGACCATTTCGCCAACCGCCAGAAACGTGGCGGCACGATCGTCGAAATTGACCGAGGGAATCAAAACCGAGCCAAAATAGTTGACCGCCGCACAGTTCGCTTTGAGATCCGCAAGCGGCTGCAGCCAATCCGCCGTTTCCGGAATGTGCAGCAAAACGAGCCCGTCAATGCGACGCGCCACCAACTTCGTCGCACACTCCTCCGCCCCGACCGAGCCGGGAATCGAAATCAACAGCAGATCATAGCCCCGCTCCCGGCAAACCTCGCTGATGCCGGCAAGCAGCTGCCCTTCGTAGGCATTGCGAAAAAACGGCGACGACGCAGGTACGTAAACCCCTAGCGTATTCGTTCGCCTCGCATGCGAGGTGCGACTCGACCAATGCCCCATATATCCTAACTCGACCGCTTTGCGGAGAATGCGGTCCCGCAAGGCTTCGGAACAGGAAATATTGCCTTCCGAATGGTTGAGTACGTGGGAAACGACCCCAATTGAACAACCGAGACTGTTGGCAATGTCTTTTAATCGGGCACCCGGCATGAGCGTGAAAAAACGGAAAGAAAAAGAAACGGAAATACCGATTTTTCCGGAATGGAAGGAAATCTCTTTTAGTCTAATAAAAGTTTAGGAAAAAGTCCAGTATGGACAACCTCCGTGCACCCCGCGAAAGTTGCGGAATGTAATGACGCCCCCCGGGACGGGTGCGCCAACGGGTGCGCTACCCGGCGCGGTCCGTATGCCCCGCCACTCGCCCGCGCCCAAGCCGCATCGCCCGCGGTCCATCGCCGCGCGCCATCGCGTGCTCCACGCCGCGCCGCGCGTGCTCCCACGCTCGTGTCTCATTGTGCGGTCCCGTTGCGGTAGGGCGCGATGGTCGGCCGCCACCGCCCGTGGGGGCTCCCCACCCTCCCGGCTCGCACCGCCGCGCGCCATCCGCCTGTGGCGGCTCGCCACCGCGGTGCGCGGGTTGGCATCCCGCCCCACCGCCGCGCTTCGATTGTGGGGCGCCATCGATGGCGCCCTTCCCCGCGCCACCGCGCCACCGCCCGATCGAGCCTACGATTTCTTGCGCAACAGCGGAACGATATCAATCACATTCGCCCACTCGGCATCGGGATCGGCGGAAATTTCCGCAATCATGTTCTCAAGTTGTCGCCAAAGCGGATCGTACTCGTACAGCTCGTAACTGTGACCCCAAAAGTAGAAAACACCCGTTTTCCGGGCGGCCTCGTAACGATCCCAGAAATCCCTCGCCATGAAATGGCAATTGCTGGATAACGCGAGCGGCTCCGCACAATCCGTCACGTCCGCGGCATTGTTCGTCGTACGACCGTATGCAAAACCATGCTCGCGGAGAAGCGCAATCGTCGATGGCGTCGAAATGCCGCATGGCCACGCAAAGCCAAGACAGGGCCGTTGCATCACATCTTCGCAAAAATGGCGGGCATCGAGCGCGGAACGGATCCATTCCGTATCCGGACATTGCCCCGGAAGCTCGTGCTGCCAACAATGAGACGCCAGTTCGAAGCCTTCGTAAATCTCTGCGACATCCTTCTGGGAAAGTTTCGCAGGAATAAAGCCGTTGTAGCAACGGAGATGCTCGCCGGGAGCCAGCCAGCGGTTCGTGCCACGCAGCTCCGGATGCATGAGACCGGGATTCAGATTGAAGGTCGCCTTGGCTTCATGGCGACGGAGAATGTCCACAAGCCGGATGTCATTGACGGGAGCATCGTCCCAGCAGGTTACAACTTTCATTTTCATAGCATACCTCTATCGGTGGAAAGCGGATTTTTCCGGTTCATAGACGAGCGCCGCCGCATAGGCGCCGTCGCATTCCGATTCAGGCGGAACAAGGACCGACTCCTCCGCCAACCGGAAATCGGAATGACGGCGCAAAAAGGCTTCGACAATCTGCCGGTTTTCTTCGGGCTCGATGGAACAGGTGCTGTATACCAACCGCCCACCGGGGGCCAGCATGCCGGAAAGATTCTCCAAAATCGCCGTCTGAACCTCGTTCAACTCGGATAGTCGCTTGGCGTCAAAACGCCAGCGCGCATCGACGCGGCGGCGCTGCACGCCCGTATTGCTGCACGGAACATCCGCCAAAATCCGGTCGAATCGCTTGCCGTCAAAATCGGATAGGCGTACGCGCTTCGCATCGCCCTTTCCGGCACGGATGAAGCGATCAAGCCGAAACCGACTGAAATTCTCCCGCATCATCGCGACACGATCCGTCCAGCAATCCATCGCAATCAATTCTCCCGTGCGGCCCATGAGCGCGGCAATTTGGACGGTCTTCCCGCCGGGAGACGCACACGCGTCCAAAACCCGCTGACCCGGATGAATGTCCAAAAGCCGAACCGCCTCCAGCGTTGCCGGATCTTGAATGCTGAACAATCCCTCGGCAAAGCCGGGCAACTTGTCGACATGCGAGCCGTGCGGAAGGCAAAGCGCACGCGTCTTGAAAAAAGGATGCAACGTCGCCTCGACCCCCGCCTCCCGAAAACTCACAAGCAACTCCGCAACAGTCGGATAGAGCACCGGCGACGCCTGTCCGCCGGAGCCGCAGGCGACATTCGGAAGCGAAAGAACCGTGACCCCCGCCGCCGTATTGTCCCACTTGCAAATCGCCTCCGCACGCTCGGGACCGAAATTCCGGCTCCAACGCGCAACCTGTTCGTCGGTGTGCGATTCGCGTACGGCAAGCGGCGCGTCTGAACGCATCCGCGCAACCTTCTCCGGATTGCGGAGCAAATTGCGCAACACGGCATTTACAAGACCCGTGCAAGACGCTCCCGCCAACCGCTTGAGCGCCTCTACCGTCGATGAAACCCCCGCATAATCGGCAATGTCATCCATCAGCAACAGCTGCGCCGCACCAAGGAACAACGCCGCCCTGACGTACGGACGCTCCGGATCCGCCTTGAGAAAGGCATCCGTCACAAAGGAAAGCAACCGGATATTGCGGACCGTCGTATACACCAGATCCATCACAAAACCGCGCCGAAAGGGTGGTACGCGGCCAAACATCCGATCCGGAAACGCCTCCGTATTCATCCACTCCTCGAGAATCCGGAGCGCATCCATGCGGGAAAGCGTTCCGTCATCCGCTTTGTCAGCCGGCGAAGAATAGGGGGTAGGTCGAAACGGGGAAGCCGAAAAACGGTTGTCTGTCATGCGTAAACGGAAAAAGAAAGAGAAAAGAAAAAAACGTCTGGACGCGTCCCCGGAAAAACGGATGGTTGGACCGCGTGCGAACAACTGCCGGAAAACGGAAACCGTCTATCCTATCTGACTGGATTTGGACACCGCTTTGACAATCGGATCCGGCTGGACATTGTAGACCTTCGAAAAGGGCGGCACCGAATGCGTCAGCCAGACATTGCCGCCAATCACGGAGTCGTGCCCGATTTTCGTGTCTCCGCCGAGAATGGTCGCACCGGCATAGACAATTACGCGATCGCCAACGTCCGGGTGGCGTTTGATGCCTTTCACCAATTGCCCGTTTTCATCCTTTGCGAAGGAAAGCGCACCGAGCGTTACACCTTGATACAGCTTCACGCGCGTCCCGATGACGCACGTTTCGCCGATGACGACGCCCGTTCCATGGTCGATGAAGAAACCCGGTCCGATCGTTGCGCCCGGATGAATGTCGATTCCCGTCCGCGAATGCGCATGCTCGCTCATGACACGCGGAATCAGCGGAACACCCGCCCGCAACAGGCAATGCGCAATGCGGTGAACCGCAATCGCATAAAAACCCGGATAGGCTAAAACGACTTCCATCTCGCTGCGCGCGGCCGGATCGCCTTCATACCCGGCCAGCACATCCTCGCGAAGCATGTCGCGAATGTCCCCGGCAGATGCAAAAAAAGTCTCGACCATCGCCCGTGCACGCATCTCGCAATCGTTCTTGCAGGTATCGTTGCTCCCGGAACAAGATTGGTTCTCGCATTCGTACACAAGCGCACGAAAGATTACATCCTGCAAGGCAAGCGTTGTCGAGGCAACGCAATGGCGACTCTGGGAAACGTCGCACTCGGACGGCATGGACGCATCGCCCCCCGTCGAACAGAGCGGGAGCAGAAGCGTTACGAGATGATCCACGACGGCATGAATCGCCGATGACGTCGGCATCTCATGACGGATCGGAACCGCACCCATCCGACGCCCGACCGGACAAGACGGCATCAGCATGGATATTTCCCATTTCGACAAATTCTGTTGTAGCCATTCTTCACGCGTTTTCATACGTGCGGAAAGTCTACCAAAAGGCGCTTTCACGGGCAAATTGCTTGAGCGTCCACGTTCGTTTTGCTATCTTTACGCTATTCGATATTCTTCTTCGCCGGCCCCTTTTTTCCCCTCCTGTTGCGGTTCGCCATGCATCATCTCCGCTTTCGCCAAGTCCATCTGGATTTTCATACCTCGCCCTTTATCGAAGGAATCGGAACGGCTTTCCAAAAAGAAAAATTCCAGCAGGCGCTGCTGGAAGGTCATGTCGATTCCATTACCCTGTTTTCCAAATGCCACCACGGTCTCTCCTACCACCCGACCTCCGTCGGAATCATGCACCCGCATCTGACGTTCGACCTGCTGCGGGCGCAAATGGACGCATGTAAGGAAATCGGTGTCGCAACGCCCGTCTATCTTTCTGCGGGTTTCGACCAGGAAATGGCTCAAAAACACCCGGAATGGCGCGTCGTCAGAAACGACGGAAAACTCGCCCCACATACCGAACCCGGATTCGCGTTCATGTGCTTCAATACCGGGTATCTCGACTACCTGTGCGAACAAATCAAAGAAGCCGTACGTCTCTTCCCGGACGCCAACGGCATCTTTCTCGATATCACAGAGGCGCGCGATTGCTGTTGCGCCACCTGCGTGCAGGAAATGCTCCGGCAAGGTCTCGATCCAAACGTCTGGGAGGATCGCGAAAAGCATCGCCACCAAGTGCAGCAACGCTATTTCGAACGGACTACCGAGGCCGTGCGCTCGGCGAATCCAAATATGCCGGTTTTCCACAACTTCGGAAATATGGTTCCGTTCAAAGGCAAAAACCAAAAGTTCTTCTCGCATTTCGAACTCGAATCGCTCCCGACTGGCGGATGGGGATACGACCACTTTCCGCTCTCCGCTCTCTATATAGAACGCCGCGGCTACGACTTTCTCGGCATGACCGGTAAATTCAACTACTCGTGGGGCGAATTCGGCGGCCTCAAACATCCGAACGCCCTCCGCTACGAATGCGCCGCCATGCTCGCCTTTGGCGCGAAATGCTCCATCGGCGACCAATGCCATCCCGATGGCCATCTCGAGCCCGGAACCTACCGGACAATCGGCGCCGCCTATGCCGAAGTCGAACAAAAAGAGCCCTGGTGTGCCGATACGCGGAACCGCGCCGATGTCGGTCTGATCCTCGCGGAAAGCTGCCGTTGCGCCAATGGCGTCGGAGCCCGTACCGCCGATTTCGGTGCGTCGCGGATCCTCCTCGAGGAACATATCCTTTTCGACGTGCTCGACCTTGACTACGATTTTTCTCCCTACAAACTGATCGTCGTGCCCGATTGCGTTCTCGTCGATCCCGCCCTCAAGACAAAGCTCGATACCTATCTCGCCGGTGGCGGACGCCTGCTGTTCAGCGGCGATGCCGGCTTCTCCGAATCGCCCGAAAAACGCGGCGTGCCCGATCGTTTCCTGTTCGACGCCGGTGCCGAAATCGGAGAAATGTCGCCGTTCCTCCCGGACTACGTCCTCCCCGCTCCCGATTGCCGCGCTTCGTATATGGATTCGCCAATGGTGATGTATACCCGCTCGCGCCGCGTCCGCGTCACGGACGGCGAAGCGCTCGGCGACGTATTCGATCCCTACTTCAATCGATCCTTCCCGCGCTTCTGCTCGCATCAGCATACGCCATACGCCCCGGATTCGACCGGATTTGCCGCCGCCGTCATCAAAGGCAATGTCGCCTATATCGCCCATCGCGTCTTCGCTCAGTATGCCGACCGCTGCGGCGTCACGGATCGAACCTTCGTGGCAGGCGTCATCCGCCGCCTGCTCCCGGACGCGAAACGGTCCGTTTCCTTGCCCCGTTATCCCTCCTCCGCACGCGTGACGCTTCGGACCCAGCCTCGGCAAAATCGCGAGATTCTCCACCTTTTCTATGCGGAAAAAAACCTGCGCGGCGGCATTCGCGATGATGGCGTCTTGGCCAACTACGCATACCCGATCGAGGTGATCGAAAACCTTTGCCCGCTCCGCAATGTCGATGTGAAGCTCAACACCGGAAAACCGGTCGCGTCCGTCCGTCTGGTCCCTTCGGGAGAATCCCCCGAATCCCTCTCCATCTCCCCCGATGGCCGTGAAATCTCTTTCACCGTGCCGGAACTCCTTTGCCACCAAATGGTCGAAGTTGCCTATCGCTGAGCTTCGCCATTCGTTTCCTTTCATGAAAACCCAATCGTCCAATGACTCCGCAGAAGAAGACATCATCCTGATGCAACGCGCCGCCGAGGATGATTTGAACGCCTTTTCGACCCTCGTCAGCAAACACGAAAAAGCCATTCTGAACTTTTTTGCCAGGAACGGCGTTTACAGAGATGTCGAGGATCTCGCGCAGCAAACCTTTCTCAAGCTCTACCGGGCAAGACACGGATACAAGCCAACCGCGAAATTCACGACCTTTCTGTACCTGATCGCCCGTCAGATCCTCGTCGATTCGATTCGTGCGGCACAACGCCGCGCGGCCCTTCACGAGAAGGTCGGCGCCAAAATCGAAACCGTCGAAGAGGCTCCCCCAATGCGCGGCGAAGGTCAGGATGCCCAAAAGGCTCTTGCTGTCCTTTCGCCGGAACTCCGGGAAACCGTCGTTCTCGTCATTATGCAGGGACTCGCCTACCAAGAAGCCGCCGATATTCTCGACATCCCCGTCGGAACGGTGAAGTCGCGTATCCATGCCGCCCTCGCACAAATGCGGACAGCTCTCTCCGAATAGGTTTCAAAACGCTTGCCACCATGCAAAACTTCGATTCCGATCCGTTGCATCCCGGAACACGTCAAGTCATCGAAGACTTCCCGGAATATGCAAGTCTGGTTCAGACGCTCGCATCCGCCCCGCCTCGGCAGACGAACGCCGTCGCCCCTCGGGTCTGCCATGCGATTCGAACCCGAAACATCGGCGGAAAAACACTCCCGGCAGGCGCCGCTCAAGCCTTGGCGGATCATCCGGAAGCCGCCGGCATCATCTTCGCTTTGGCCGATGCCCCGGAACTGGAACCCCGTACTTCCATTTCCGAACATACGCTCGATGCAATCCGCCGGACCTCCTCCGCGCACGCCTTCCGCACGCTTCGGCGCTTCCGCATCGCCGCGGTCGCCTCCATCGCCGCCACAATCCTATTCGTCCTCCTTCCTCTGATCCATACGGGCAGTCGCCAAAATCCCGCCTCCCCGATCGAACGGCTCCTTTCCACCCAAACCGCCGATGGTTCCTTTTCTCCCGAAAACGGAACCCTCGCCATGACACCCGCCGCAACCGGATTGGCGATCCTCCGCCTGCTGGATAACGGAGTGTCGCCGCAGGCGCCCGAACTGCGCGCCGCCGCTTCTTGGCTCCGCTCGCACCAACGCTCCGACGGCTCGTTCGCTCCGGATGACCGCCCCTATAATCTCGCCCTTCCGACTCTCGCGTTGCTGCGTCTCTACGAAAGCGGCGCATACCCGGAACTCTTTACCCCGGTCGATGGCGCCATCAGCTCCGTCCGCAAACGCCTCGCCGAACCGCGCCACGCCGCCGTCCCCGATGAGGCTTGCCTCGCCGCTACGCTCGTGCTCGCCGAACGAAATGGATGGAGCGATGTGTTCAATGGCGAAATGAGACGCTCGATCCTCCGAATGAGCGCATCGCAAAATCCGCTCTACGCCGCCATCCAAAACGAGAAAACCTTCGCCGGAAAACGCGAGGCCGTTCTGAAAACCGCGGAACATGCACGCCGCGAACTGATCGAAAAGTCCGCTACTTAACACCCCCGGCATCATGCGATGCCCCGGCCTTTAGACGGATAAGCGTGACCTCCGGCGGACAATTGAACCGTATCGGTATGCCGCACGCACCCGTGCCGAACGAGGTGTAGCCTTGCAACTCGCCTTCGCGCCAGCGCCCCCTGCGGACATGATGCGGAAAACGCCAATTGCGCCAAGGCAATATGCCGCCGCCCGGCGTGCAAATCTGCCCGCCATGGACATGCCCGCAGAGCAACAAATCGACATCCTTGGACGCCGCTTCCGCAAAACACGCAGGCGCATGCGCAAGCAATACGCACGGCTCGCCAGGATTGCGCGCCGCCAACGCCGAAGCAAGATCCCCGGTCTTGAAAATGTTCGGATCGTCAATCCCCGCCAGCAACAGCGAATCGCCGCCACGCCGGATCGTGACGGATTCGTTGAGCAGAATGCGAATGCCGGCTTCCTCAAACGCAGGAACGTCTAAAAGCGAATCGTGATTGCCGAGAACCCCGTAGGCAGGCGCACTCAAAGATTGTCGTACCATCCGCGCCGTGCACCGCAACGCCTCTGTCGTCCGGTGAACCGTGTAATTGTTGAAATCCCCCGTTATGGCGACAATGTCGTACCGTCCGCGAATCGTCTCCAAAACACGCGCCAATACCGCAGGAAAGTCCCGATCCAAGTCAAAGTGCAAATCCGATAGATGCAAAATCGTAAACCCGTCGAAGGACGCCGGCAACCGGGCTAGCGTAAAGCTCTCTTCGCGGACGCGGACGGAAAGATAATTGCGGCGCCCCGGCCACCAAAGCCCCGTCAAATGCAACCCGATCGAGGCAATGGGACGCAACCACGCCATCGGACACCACCGGATGATGCCTCCCATCTTCAACTCGCGGTCGAACTCCATCCCGAGCCGCGCATGATACCGTTGCGTGCCCATGCGACGCTTGAGCTTTTTGCGCTCTTCATGCGTCACACGCGTAACCGCTCGTCCGCGATACCGGAAATCGTCCGTCTGTTGCTGTCGATGCTTGCGATTCATGCGCTGCGAAATGCAAATTCACCTCAAAAAAAGAAACGGCACCCATTCGCAGTGCGGATGCGTGCCGTCAATATGCCTGAAAAATAAGCGCTCGCGGCAAACGCCCGCCCCGTTTTATTGGTGGTAGTTCGGCGCCTCGCGCGTCAACGTGATGTTGTGAGGATGCGCTTCCTGAAGCCCGGCAAGGGAAACCCGGACAAATTTGCCTTTCTCGCGCAACTCCTGGATCGAACGGGCTCCGTTGTACCCAAGCGAAGAACGCAAACCGCCGCAAAACTGCGTCATGACCTGCGAGACCGTGCCCGTATACGGTACCATCCCTTCGATTCCTTCCGGAACGAGATCCGCCGATTTGCGGTGCGATTGCCCGTAACGCGAACGCGATCCGGCATTGGCCTGCATCGCCGCAAGCGATCCCATGCCGCGATAAAGAACGTATTTGCGCCCGTCTTTCCAAATCTTTTCGCCCGGACTCTCTTCCGTCGCCGCTAAAATCGAGCCCAGCATCACCGTTTCCGCACCGGCGACAAGCGCCTTCGGAACGTCGCCCGAATACCGGATGCCACCATCGGCAATGACGGGAATGGAGCCTTCCAACGCCTTCGCACACGTGTACACCGCCGTAATCTGCGGTACGCCGACACCGCAAATCACGCGCGTCGTGCAAATCGAACCGGGCCCGATGCCGACCTTGACGGCATGCGCCCCGCAGTCGCGCAACGCAATCGCACCTTCGGCCGTGACGACATTGCCCGCAATGATGTCAATGTCCGGATAATGGCTGGAAATCCATTTCACCATGTCCATGATGCCTTTCGTGTGGCCATGGGCGGAATCGACGACGATCACGTCAATGTTTTCAGCCGCAAGCCGCTCCACACGCTCGTAATCGTGGGAACCGCCGGAAACCGCCGCCGCTACCCGAAGCTGGGAACGGGAATCGCGATTCGCCATCGGCATGCGATTCTCCATCAGGTCGCGTACGTCCGTGAAGGAATAGAGACCCGCCAAATGACCATCCGAATCCAACAGCGGAAGCTTTCCCTTCTTCGCCTTGAGCATCATCTTGTAGGCCGTCTCGACATCCGTTCCGGCCGGCGCCGTGATGAAGTCGCGAACCATCGCTTCTTCGACCTTGACCGAATGATCCGGACAAAACGCAACGTCCTTCTTGCTGAGCAACCCGACAATGCGCTCGTTCTGGTCCAAAATCGGAAAGCCGCTGAATTCGATGTTGTTCTCGGCGCGATACGCCTCGACGTCCGCAACCGTCTGCCCCACATGGAAGGTAACAGGCGCATGGATCAATCCGTTCAGGTGGTGCTTGACGCGATTCACCTGGTCGCACTGGTGATCGACCGAAAGATTCTTGTGAATGACGCCAATGCCGCCCAATTTCGCCATGGCAATCGCCATCTCGCTCTCCGTTACCGTATCCATGGCCGCCGAAAGAAACGGCGTGTTCATCGTAATGCGGGACGTGAGACGCGTCGCAGTGGAGGCGGAATCCGGAAGAAAATCGGCATACTGCGTAATCAGCGAGACATCATCGTAGGTGAGCCCCTCAAATCGAAACCGAGCCATGAAATCATCAAGATAAGCATTCGTTGTCATTGGATGTCTCCAAAATGGAAGTGTATTTCCAACGGATTGTACCAAAATACCTCTCCCTAGACAAGCGAATAATCACCCCACGCTTACACCCCACGCTGCCCCCTCGCCCCGCGCCTCACCCGGTCCCATCGCCGCACCACCTCGCCACGCCCCTCGCCGCACCCTCGCCCAGTCCCGTAGCGGTAGGGCGCGATGTCCCCATCGCGCCGCGCGCCCCGTCGCCACCGCGCCCCGTCGCCACCTCTCCACGCCCCTCGCCCGGTCCCATCGCGCCGCGCGCCCCATCGCGCCGCGCGCCCCATCGCCACCGCGCCACCTCTCCACGCCCCATCGCCGCGCCCCATCGCCGCGCCCCAT
>JAEDLN010000125.1 GCA_016295275.1 Kiritimatiellia bacterium | reverse complement strand
GCGCGATGTCCCCATCGCGCCGCCGCGCCATCGGCGCGGTGCGCGGCTTGGCATCACGCGCCCCATCGCCGTGCACCCGTTTCCGCCCCCACTCGTACGGCATGGCGGTAGGGCGCGATGTCCCCATCGCGCCGCCGCGCCACGGCGCGGTGCGCGGCTTGGCATCCCGCCCCTCCCCCGCGCGCCCCTTATGCGGCATGGCGGTAGGGCGCGATGTCCCCATCGCGCCGCCCGCGTAATGCGCATGCGAATTTCGCGTGCGTAATGGCCGTTCGTAATGGCGGTAGTGAGCGATGCTTGGCCGCCGGGCCTCCCGGCTCGCGCCGCCGCGCCCCATCGCCCGTGGCGGCTCGCCACCGCGGTGCGCGGCTTGGCAAGTAGCACACGCTGAGAGTTTTGCAGGGGGCGTCTCCGTGCGCCCCCCATAGCCGCGCAGGGCGCGGAGTCCGGTTCCCCACCCGCGGCACCGCCGCGGAACCGCTCCCTCTCCTCGCCCCCCTCGCCGCGCTCCGCCCCACTTGCCGCAACCGCACGAATACGATAGAATCAAATGGTTGTTTTCTGCAAGGAGAGAAGTCATGTCTTACGAAGTCATCGCACGCAAATGGCGCCCCCAATCCTTCGATACCGTCGTGGGACAAGACCACGTCGTGCGTACGCTTCGAAACGCAATCGATTCCGGTCGCATCGCACAAGCCTACCTGTTCGCCGGTCCGCGCGGCACCGGAAAAACAACCCTCGCCCGACTCTTCGCCCGTGCCCTCAACTGCAAAGACGGTCCAACCGTCCATCCATGCGGTCAATGCCCCGCTTGCAAAGCCATCATGGATGGCACGTCATTCGATGTCACGGAAATCGACGGCGCGTCCAACAATAAGGTCGAAGACGTCCAAACCAGAATCATCGACCTGATTCACAATGTCCCGATTGAGGGTAAATTCCGCATCTTCTACATCGACGAAGTTCACATGCTCTCGACGGCCGCATTCAATGCGCTCCTGAAAACACTCGAAGAGCCGCCGCCTTATGTGAAATTCCTCTTTGCCACCACAGAACCCGAAAAGGTTCTCGGAACCGTCCTTTCCCGTTGCCAACGCTTCGATTTGCGCAAAATCTCCCTTACCGATATCAGCGGACAGCTGAAGCGAATCTGCGAAGCCGAAGGCGTCAATGCCGCAGAAGATGCGCTCCTCGCTATCGCACGCGGCGCCGATGGCGGTATGCGCGACGCCGAATCCGCGCTCGATCAACTGATCGCTTTCAAGGGAAATACAATCGGCGAAGAGGATGTTCTGGGCGTCTTCGGCCTCGTCTCCCGGTCCCTCATCGAATCGCTTGCCGACTCGGTTCTTTCCGGCAACATCGCCGAGGTCATCCGATGCCTCGATCGCCTCGACCAATCCGGAAAGGATTTGCGGCGCTTGACCTCCGAGCTGATCGACCACTTCCGGAATTTGCTCGTCTGCATCGAACTCAAGGGCGATACATCCAGCCTCGATATCACCGAAAGCCAATCCGAAACACTGCGCCGTCAATCCTCCGGCATTTCTCCCGACGCCGTCTTGACAATCGTCGAAGAGCTGATTCGCTTGGAAGGCACGCTCCGTCTCGCCCTCTCCCAACGCACACTGCTTGAAACCGCTCTCATCCGCTGTGCACGCGCTTCCCGACTCGTCGATCTGGAAAAAATCCTCGCCCGGATCACATCCCTCGAAAAACAGCTCGCCGACAATGCTCCGGCGCCCGCCGCTGCACCCGTGCCCGCTACACCCGTGCCCGCGGCTCCCGCACCCGCACGCACCGAGGCACCCGTGCCCGCGGCTCCTGCGGTGGCACCCGCACGCGCCGAGGCTCCCGCACCCGCACCCATACGCCCCGCAACGCCGCCGCCCGCATCCGCACCCGCGGCACAAACCGTGCGCCCTTGGGGTCATGCCGCCGCGCCCGCACCCGCGCCCGCCACGCAACCCGCCGCACCCGCACCGGCGCAAAAAGACTGGAACGCCGATCCTTCCGAAATCATCAACCGCCCCGAAATCCAAAATGCCTTGAATATCCTGGGCGGCCGGGTCACCGATATCCACTAGTCCCTGCGCATACCCCTCCATCGATCTTTTCTTCCCTTTTTATCTATCATTCACACCATAACTGACTGGATTCCAAAAAATGGCCGGCTTCTTTGACAACCTCCGTAAAATGAACGAACTCCGCCAAAAGGCGAAAAAAATCCAAAATAGCCTGAGTGAACTCGAAATCCCATACGAAAATGGCGGTCTTCGTGTCGTTGCTCGCGGAGATATGACCATCAAGTCCCTCGAATTCCTCAATCCCGAAATCCTCACCCCCGATAACGCCGCGAAACTCCAGCGCCTGTTCCTCGACAACACCAACAAGGCCCTCCATCTCGCAAAGAACGCCGCAGAGGCAAAAATGAAGGAAGTCGCCGGCGGTCTCGATCTCGGCAGCCTTCTCGGCGGCAACTGATTCTTCCCGTTTCTCCGAAAACGCATAGCGGGCTTCCTACTCGCCAAGCGTCCTTCGACTCTCCCTCCGCATCCTTCTTGCCGGTGCCGCCGCCACCGCGGTGCGTGGCCGTTCACCCGATCCGATCGGGAGCGGAATCCTCGCTCAAGGTCCGCCAGACGCCCCGCACTTCATAGGACGAATGGAAGGAGAGTCTTCTTTTCAACCCGTTCGGTTTTCGCCCCCTCTCCAAAATATGTCCTCCGCACCCTTTGATGCTCTTGCAAGCGAATTGGCTCGCCTCCCCGGTTTCGGTCGACGCTCCGCAGAACGGGCCGCATTGTCCCTGGCTTGCCGGGGCGCCGCCTCCATCAACCCGCTCCTGGAAGCCCTGACTGCCGTTCGCGATCAGCTCGTTCCGTGCGAAACGTGCGGGGCCCTTACGACACGCGATCGGAATCCCTGCATCTACTGCACCGACCAGTCGCGCGATGCCTCCCGTATCCTCGTTGTCGAAACACCCGGCGAAATCCTCGCCCTCGAACGCTCCGGCGCCTTTCACGGTCTCTATCACTGCCTCAATGGCCATATCTCCCCCGCTTCCGGCGTCGGTCCTCGCGACACGACGCTCGATGTCCTCGAAGCACGTCTCTCCTCCGGGCTGGTGAAAGAGGTGATTCTCGCCCTCTCGACCGATGTCGAGGGCGATGCAACCGCCTCCTATCTCAAAGAACGCCTCTCCGCTCTCGGCGTCCATGTGACACGCCTCGCCTACGGCCTTCCCGCCGATAGCGGCGTGCGATACTCCGATCCGCTGACGCTTCGCCGCGCCATCTCCGGCCGCCAAGACGCCTAGCCCCAACCCATTCACGCCTCACGAGCGCCCGCCGCTACCACGGCTTCCCCGTCTCTTCTCCCCGCCATGCTTGATCTCTCCCCCTACCTGAATCCCGAGCAATTCGAGGCCGCAACCGCCCCCGATGGCCCTTTGCTGATTCTCGCAGCCGCCGGAACCGGAAAAACCAGAACGCTCGTCTATCGCGTCGTGCATCTGCTCGATCGAGGTTTCCATGCCGATGAAATCCTTCTCCTAACTTTCACCAACCGAGCCGCCTCCGAAATGCTCTCCCGCGTCGGCGAGGTCGCCCAAAACCACTCCGGATACCTCTGGGGCGGCACCTTCCATAGCATCGCCAATCGCATCCTGCGCCGCCATTCGTCTTGCATCGGATTCCCAAACAATTTCAAAATCCTCGATTCCTCCGATCAGGAAACCTTGATGGGACAATGCCTCCGCGAGGCCGGACACAAAAACACCCGCGATTTCCCGAAGCGTGAACGACTCCTTTCTTTCCTCTCCGGCGCCGTCAACCGCTGCATCCCCGTCCCCGAATACCTGAATTCTCTCGAACTCCCGCCTACCGCCTCTCCCGAAGAAATCCAAGACGTCCTGTCACGCTATGTGGAGAAAAAACGGGAGGTCAATGGGATGGATTTCGATGACTTGCTCGTCAATCTCCTGCGGCTTCTCCACGATGACACCCGAATCTTGGAGTATTACCAGGAACGATTCCGACATATCCTGGTCGATGAATACCAGGATACGAATACGTTGCAATCCTGCATCGTCGACCTTCTCGCCGCACGACACCGCAATTTGAGCGTTGTCGGCGACGATTACCAGTGCATCTACTCGTGGCGCGGTTCAAACTACCGCAATATCATGGATTTCACAACCCGATACCCCGATGCAAAGGTCGTGAAACTCGAGCGCAACTACCGCTCCCGCGCCCCGATCCTCGAACTCGCCAACGCCTCGATCCTCCATAACGCAGAACAATTCCACAAGCAACTCCGCCCCGTCCGAAACGACGCCAACTCCGAGGCCGATCGCCCGACCCTCTTTCATGTCGCGGAAGGAAAAGCGCAAGCCAAAAAAATCGTCGATATCGTCCAACACCACCTCGACGCCGGTACGCCTCCCAATCAAATCGCCGTCCTCTACCGCTCCCACTTCAATGCGGTCGATACGCAAATGGCCCTCGCACACGCCCATATCCCATTCCGCATTACTTCGGGAACCGGCTTCTACGAACTGGCCCATATCAAGGATATGGTCTCCTTCTTCCGGATGACGGCCCTGGGCAAAGATCCGCTCGCATTCCGCCGCGTCTTCTCGCTCTTGCCGGCCATCGGCGAAGCAACGGCCCAAAAACTTTGCCAACGCTTTTGCGATGCCTACTCCGCATCTGCATCCGACGAGGAACACGGCGCCCTGCTCGAAGCCCTGCCCGCAAAGGCTCGGACCGCTTGGGCCCCCGTCGATGCCGCAATCCGCTCCTACGCGAAACACACCTTCCCCGCTAACGTAAAACCCCTCTTCCAAGCCTTCCTCGATGCGTTCTACCATGCGGAACTGCAAACGCAATACGAGAATAGCGGCGATCGCGAGGACGAAATCAATGCGCTCGCCACTACCATCTGCGAACAGACAAGCCCGGAGGCTTTCCTCGAAGAGCTCGCCTTGATGACCAATCTCGATATGTCTTCCGCCGATCGGGAAAAATGCATCCTCCTTTCCACGGTCCATCAGGCAAAAGGGCTCGAATGGTCCGTCGTCATCATTCCTTGGCTCGTCGACGATTGCTTCCCGAGCGGACGCTCCCTCGCCGAAAGCGACGATGATTCCGAAGAACGGCGACTCTTCTACGTCGCCGTTACCCGCGCACGCGATTCGCTCTACTTGCTGCAACCTTCCTTCCGCGCTACCCCCGGCGGCGAATGCCTCCCCTGCGAACCTTCCCGCTTCATCGCCGAAGTGCCAACCGATCTCCTGACGGTCGTCGGACGCGCTCCGAAAAGAATCGAAACAAACCGCTTCGGCTCGTTCGATTTCTCGTACGGACTCTCCGGCTCATCCTACCGCGGACGAAGCACCTCCCGCTCCAACCGAAACTTCGATCTGAAAGGATGGAATTGATCATGTACCCGGAATCAACCGCTTCCTCCGCCTCCGGACCGATCGAGCTAACGATCTCCGATATCGCTTTCGGCGGCGATGGCGTCGCCCGCCTCGACGGTACGGTCTATTTCGTTCCGGGTACCTGCCTCGGCGAACGCGTCCGCGCCGTCGTTTCCGAAACACGCTCCTCCTTCCGGAAGGCACGCCTCCTCAATGTCCTCGAACCTTCGCCCGACCGTCTCTCTACACCCGATTGCTTGATGCGCATCGACGACGGACTCCGCCCCTTGCCCGCCGCCGTCTACGCCCACCTCTCCTATGCGGAAGAAATCCGCTGCAAAAATGCCCAACTGCTCGGATTCCTGACCCGCCAGGCCGGCATCGCCGATGCCGCCGATCGCCTCCTGCCGCCGGTTCCTTCGCCGAAAATCACCCGCTACCGAAACAAAACAACCCTCCACTGCGCCCCGCGTACCCGCCCCGGAACCGGTTGCAGCGGCAAAATCCTCGGCTATGTCCTCGAAGACAATCAAACGATCTTCGATGTCGCCGCTTGCCCCCTGAGCGTCTCCGCCATCAACGCCGAACTCGCCTCCATCCGCGAAGATCTCGCATTCTGGCGATACATTCGCCCCGGCGACGATCTCGTCCTGCGCTGGACCCGCCGAAACGGCGCCGTCGTCTACGTCAATCGCAAAAACCAACCGCACCAACCTGCGCCCCCTCTCCTGGAAGATACTCCCATCCTAGGCTCCATCGAGGTCCCCATGCGAGGCTTTTTCCAAACCAATCCCGAAATCGGAGCCGACCTCGTCCGGACCGTTTCCCGTCACATCGAAACCCTCACCCCTTCCCGATTCGTCGATTTCTATAGCGGCGTCGGCGTTTTCGGTCTCAGTATGGCGAAATGCGGCGTTCCGACTGTCGTCGGTGTCGATTCCGGCGCCGATGTCATCCGCGCCGCCAATCAAAATGCCCGAAAACTCGGTCTTTCCGACCGCGCTGCGTTCCAATGCGCAGATGTCGCCGCAGCCGCCCGCGAAACCCTCTCCCGCTACGCCGGACCCGGCTCCTGCATCCTCGTCGATCCCCCGCGCGACGGCCTCGCCCCGCGCGCTCCATACGCCCGCTCCCGCGAATTGCGCGTCCTCCAAGCCCTTTGCTCCTACCCCGCCGATTCCCTTATTTACGTCTCCTGCAACCCCTCAACCCTCGCTCGAGACCTCGTTTTCTTGAAAGAAGGCGGCTACCGGCTCGTCTCCGCGACCCTCTTCGATATGTTCCCTCGAACCGCCCATTTCGAAACCGTCGCCCTCCTCTCCCATACCAAATAGCCCCCGCGTCTAGCCCCCTTCGCACCCTCGTCCGTGACGGCTCGCCATCGCCGTACGCGGCTCGCCCATCGCGCGCGTCCTTGCCGTGCCCGCGCCCTTGCGCCCTTGCCCCGCGCTCCACTCGTGTCCCGTTGCGGTAGGGCGCGATGCTTGGCCGCCGGGCCTCCCCATCGCGCCGCCGCGCCATCGCCCGCGGTGGCTCACCGCCGCGGTGCGCGGCTTGACATCCCGCCCCCGCCGGACCTCCCGTCGCCCTTGCCGCACATGCCCTTCGCGCGCGTCCTTGCCCCGCTCCCATTGCCGCGCGCCCCGCTCGTGTCCCGTTGCGGTAGGGCGCGA